>JBIQJK010000164.1:0-6376 GCA_044507535.1 Planctomycetaceae bacterium
TGCCGTCGAAGTCGGCGTTGAGGTTGCCGTTCTGGACGCTGTCGAGCCACGCGCTCAGGAAGGCGGAGATGTCGTTGGAGTTGACGTCGCCGCTCTCATCCCAGTCCGCCGGGCACTCGGGCCCGCCGCCGCCGAGCCGCACGCGGACGAGGCACTGGGGCGAGCCGAAGGAGGGGTCGGAGTTGAGGTCCTGACCCGCCTCGTTGTGCAGGGTGATGATGAGGTACAGGTCGAGGCTGTCGGTCAGCGCGGCGTCGTTGGCCTCGAAGGCCGCCAGATCGGGGTTGCCGCGGCCGATGTAGGCGTCGTCGTCGAAGACGCCGTTGCCGTCGATGTCCACCGGCTGGCCCTCGCGGGCGATGATCCGCTCGCCGTTGAGGACGACGACGGTGTCCTGCGTGAAGTCCGGGTTGTTGGTGGTGCCGACGAGGACCCAGTCGCCGTTGTTGTTGCCGTTGAAGGCCAGGAAGGTCGTGCCCCAGGTCTCGCTGGAGCCGGGGACGATCGGGTCGCCGGTCTTGGCGACGATCTGCCCGTCCACCGCGGCCCAGACGCCGTCGGTGGTGTCGCTGCCGCGGGTGTACCAGCGGCCGCTGGAGGCCAGCTCGGTCTGGATGGCGTCCTTGACCATTCGCGGCGAGCCCGGCTCGATCGGGGATCCGGTCTGGAACCGCACCTGCCCGTCGTAGACCAGGATCATCTCGCCGACGGCCTGGCCGATGGCGCGGCCCTTGGCCCACCAGTGGGCGCCGTCGGGGGTGGAGTAGAACCCGTTGGTGTTGATGGTGGCCCAGGTCTCGAAGCCGATGCCGTTGAGGCCCACCACGCTGGTGACGTTGGACTGGTGGAACGAGACGGTGTCGTAGAAGATCGCGGGGCGGTAGCTCGAGTGGCAGTTCTGGATCGTCGGGTCCTGCGAGCCGATGCGGCCGTCGTTGAGCAGGTGGATCGAGCCGACGGAGTTGCCGAAGCGCTCGTCGCCGGAGACGTTGTTGGGGTGGTCCACCAGCTCCTGGAGCAGCGTGCCCATGGTGAAGGGGACGGAGAAGTTCTCGCCGTCCCAGAAGACGACCTTCTGGAAGACCGAGCTGGCCCCGCCGCGGGCCCGCAGCGAGAGCGCGAAGCGGTTGTTGTCGTCGAACCGCCCCAGGCCGCTGCCCAGGAAGTCGATCAGCTCGCCGGGCTCCCCGCCGGGGACGGGCTGCCCCTCCTGGAGCCACGTCGTCCCCTCGGTCCCCGAGCCCATCAGCGAGGTCACCTCCAGGTCGGAGCCGAGCTGCGTGCGGCCGGAGAGGAACCAGCGCGAGCCGTCCGGCGAGAGGATGATGGTGTCGATCGATCGGAACCGCGTCTCGACCGGCTGGCCGGAGAGGTCCAGCGCGCCGGGGACGATCGACGTGGGATGGGTGGGGATCTTGGTGTAGATCACCTCGAGGTCCTGCGCGGACGCCCCGGCGGCGGCGCACAAGCCCGCAGCGCCGGCGACGATGGCGGCGATGGAAACCCGACCGGTCGGTCCTGGCCGATTCATGAGCAACTCCTCCTCACACGAACTCGTTGATGCGACGGCGCGCGACGCGCGGGCCGCCCGACGCCGCGGCGGCGGGGGCTCGACCCGGCGCAGCTTGCCGCTACACCATACCTGTTTGTGAGATTTCTGCAACGCCAAAGGCCCGGGAACATCGAGATTCCCGGGCCTGTGCGGTCTTTTTCGGGGCCTGGGGGGGGAGGGGCGCCGGGCCTCAGCACCCGCCGCCGACCTGCGCGAGCCACGCGGTCAGGAAGTCGGCGATGTCGCCGGAGTTGTCCACCCCGTCGCCGTTGAAGTCGCCCGCGAGGCTCTCGGACTGGACGCTGTCGAGCCACACCGCCAGGAACGCGCTGATGTCGTTCGAGTTGATCGCCCCGTCGCGGTTGAAGTCGGTGCGGCGGTAGACCGTCGCCCCGAAGAGGCCGCTGGAGCCGTCCGTGAAGCGGAGCGTGAACAGCAGCTCCCCGGAGTCGTTCAGCGGCGACCGCCCCGCCGCGGCCGCCCCGCCCTCGAAGACGATGTCCGCGATCACCCGCGTCTCCGGGGCGCCCCCGCCGGGGGGCGTGAAGGTGAAGTCCGTCCCGGTGCGGGCGACCAGCGTCTCCCCGCCGCAGCGGTCGGCCACGAAGAGGGCGAAGTTGTTCTGCGGCCCCACCCCCGCCCCCTCGTCGCCGCGAAGCCGGGCGAGGAAGGCCACCTGCCCGCGCCCGTTGACCACCGGCTCGTGCAGCACCGCGAAGCGGGCGCCGGGGTGAAGCGCGATGTCCCCCTCGCGGACCACGAGCCTGGGGTCGCCGCCGCTGGGGTAGAACCAGATGCCGGAGTTATCGGACGCCGCCGCCCCCTCCCCGCGCAGGTGCGCCAGGAACGCCACATCCGACGAGGCGTTCACCGACGGGTGCCGCGAGAAGGACGCGAACTCCACCCCGGTCCCCGCGCCGGGCGCGGACTCACCCTCCAGGGCGAGGGCCGCGAGCACCCCCGACCGGTCCGTCCACAGCCCCGTGTCGTTCTCGGCCGTCACCCCCTCGCCGGCGACCTTCGCGAAAAAGACCGCGTCCCCCGCGGCGCTGAGCACCGGGCGGGCGCCGAAGTCGGCGAAGGTCGAGCCCGCCGGGGCGCCGGGGGCCGCGTCCCCGTCGCGGGCGAGCAGGGCCAGCACGCCGGAGCGGTCCGTCCAGATGCCCATGTGCTCCGCGTCGGCCGCCCCCCCGCCGCGGAGGGCCGCGCGGAAGATCAGCGAGCCGGGGGCCCCCTGCACCGGCTCATCGACGGCGTAGAACGTGATCCCCTCCGGCGTCCCCGGCGCGGGCTGGTCCCGCACCGCCACCGGCACGGCCCCGTTCTCGTCCGCGGCCCACAGCCCGCGCCCGACGACGCTCGGCGTCGAGGCGCTCTGCGCCACGCCCGTGAAGACCACCACGCCCGGCGCCCCGCCGACGCCAGGCATGACGCTGACGAACGCCACATCACCCGGATCATCGGCCAGCTGCACGGCCGCCCCCTCGTGCGCCCCCAGGCTGAAGGCCCCGAGCGCATCGGCCGCGAAGTTCCCCGACGGCGCGGGGGTGAAGTGCGTCGGGTCGGGGACGTCGGTGAACGAGGCGTGGAAGGTCACGCCCCCATCCTCATCCAGGCAGGGGTCGAAGACCGTGATGAAGCTGAAGGCGGGGTCGAACGGCGCCTGGTCGCCCCCCTGGACGGCGCGGGACAGTGCGCCGCCGAGGGTGGCGGTCCAGATCGACCCAATCTTGGGGTCCGTATCCGCCGGCCCCCCGAGCCTCGCCCAGAAGGCGACGTCGCCGGCGTTGTTGATCCGCGGCGAGGAGAGGAACTCGAAGGTCACGCCCTGGGGCGACCCCGGGACCTGCTGCCCCGAGAGCACGACGGCGTGAAACTCCGGGGGAACGGCGAGGGCCGCCCCCACACCGACGCCGCCCCCCACCGCCAGGCCGGCGGCCGCGGCAAGCAGGCGGGCAGGGATGCGGACAGCAGCGCTGGGTTCACCGGTGTTCATCTCGGGATCTCCGAAGAAAGTCCACGTGGCCTTCGCCCGACGGCTCACACACAGCGGCGGTGGATCGTCCTCAAGGTACGGGCCGAGCGGCCCTCCGCCGCAAAGTCTACCACAGAGAGGACGCCGCAATGACACCTCGTGTGAGCAAGCCGGACGGATTTGTTCTCCTCGAAGTCGTGGCCGCCGCCGCCGTGGCCCTCCTGCTGGCCGCCCTGCTGATGGTCTTCGCCGCCGAGTCCCGCCGGCAGGCGAGCCTGAGCGTCAGCGTCGCCAACCTGGAGCGGTTCGGCGAGGTCACGGCCAACTACGGCGCCGACTACGCCGACCGCATGTGGAGCTTCAGCTGGCGCGGCGGCGTGGCCTACGACGGCTGGTTCGCCGCGGACGACATGCAGGCCGCGGCCAACCAGGCCGTGGACATCATGCGCCGGCGCGGCGACCCGCAGATCGCCCAGATCCCCAACTGGTTCCCCCACCTCCTCTACAGCCAGCTCGTGCTCGCCGACTACCTCGACCTGCAGCTCCCCCAGCGCTGGTGGGCCTCGCCGGAGGATGCCCTGCTCCTGCAATACCAGGACGACCCCTCGTCGCTCCCCCCGGGCAACAGCAACCGCCGCATGCGCTTCCACTGCTCCTACGAGCTCGGCCCCGCCTTCTACTCGCCGGACGCGATGCAGGACGGCGTGTTCACCATCGCGCAGTCCAACCAGCACAACATGTTCTTCGCGGGCGGCGCCTCCACGCCCCTGGGCCGGCGCGCCCTCTCGGAGATCGCCCTCCCGGCGCAGAAGGTCATGATGTACGACCGCTACCAGCGCCACTTCGGCCCCCGCCAGGCCTTCTTCGGCTACCGCGAGGCGCGCCTCCCGGTGCTCATGTCCGACGGCAGCGTCCTGGTCCGGCGCAGCCACGACGCCAACTACGGCTTCAATCCCAACAGCCCGCTGTCCCCCGCCGTCAGCCAATACCCCTACGCGCCCGCCGCCCCCGAGCCCCCGACGCTCAGCGGCGAGGCGTCCGACCTCGTCTTCGGCTTCTTCCGCTGGACCCGCTCCGGCCTCCGCGGGCGCGACTTCGGCGGGCCGGAGGTGCCGTGGCAGGAATGAAGCGCCGACCAGACCCATTGTTTGCGCCAGGAGACCAGCGACCATGAGACCAGCACCCGTGCTCACGCGCCGCGCCCTCGTCCTCCCCGAACTTGTGGCCGTCCTCGCCGTCGCGGCCGTCCTCGCCGCGGCCCTGTTCCTCTCCGCCGCCGAGGCCCGACGCCAGGGCGGCCTCGGCGACGACCTCGCCCACTTCGCCCAGCACGCCGCGGCCACCGGCGCCTACGCCGCCGACAACGACGACCTCATGTGGGGCTTCTCCTGGCGTCAGGGCGTCGACTACGGCTTCGGCGGCGCCGCCTCGGACGATGCGCAGGCCGCCGCCAACCAGGCGGTGGACATCATCCGCCGCCGCGCGGGGCGCACCGACATCGCCCCGATCACGGGCTGGCTCCCCAACATCGGCTACAGCCAGCTCGTCCTGGTGGACTACCTCGACGGCGAGCTCCCCTCCCGCATGATGGTCTCCTCCGCCGACCGCAAGCGGCTCCTCTGGCAGGCCGACCCCGAGGAGGGCTTCTACGCCCTGGGCCCGCTCGACCGCCCCTACCCCCTCGGCGACGACAACGCGAGCAAGCGCTGGCCCTACTCCAGCAGCTTCAGCGTCCCGCCCGCCTTCTGGTCGCGCGACGCCGCCGTCGGCGACCAGCAGACCGTCCAGCAGCAGCCCGGCACGTACACCACCTGGCAGATCCCGACGGGCGCCATGATCGGCCGCCGCCTCTCCGAGATCGCCCACCCGGGCCAGAAGGTCATGATGCACGATGTGCACCAGCGCCACTTCGGCCCGCGCGAGGCGTACTTCGCCTACCCCGAGGCCCGCGTCCCGGTGCTCATGGCCGACGGCAGCGCGCTCGTCCGCCGCACGGGCGACGCCAACATCGGGTTCACCCCGAACTTGCCGACTTTGCTCACCCCCCTGCGGTGCACCTACGAGCCGACGGGCTGGGAGCCCCGGGCCCTGAGCGGCGGCAGCGGCGACTTCGTCTTCAGCTACTACCGCTTCACCCGCTCCGGCCTCCGCGGCCGCGATTTCAACGCCCCCGAGGTCCCCTGGACCGACTGACCCCGTGACAAGGCCTTGCCACGGAGCAGGAAGACGAGGACTCACCACAGAGGCACAGAGCCACAGAGGGAGCACAGAGAAGACGAACTCTTCAACGCGAAGGTCACGATGAGCACGAAGAAAGGCGGAAGAGAACGCGGGGGGAGCGGGGCAAGCGGGGAGACGCGGGGGACAGACCGAAACAGGAATGGATAGAAGGCCGGGCGCACGAACCCGCCCCAAGCCTCATCCAGCCCCGTGCCTCTTCAAGCCCCCATTCCCCCTCTCTTCTCGGTGCCCCCTCTGTGTCTCTGTGCCTCTGTGGTGAGTCTTCTGTCTTTGCCTTCCTCCGTGCTCTCCGTGTCCTCCGTGGTGAACCCTCTCTTTCCGACCAGGCGAGCACACATCGTCACCGATCGAACCCCGCCGCCCCCGGCTCGAACGGCAGCCACTCCACCCTCTTCCCCACCGCCTCCCCCAACCTCCGCAGGTACTCCCCCCGCGGGATCTCCACCACCCCGAACTGCTCCAGGTGCGGGTTCCAGAACTGAACGTCCAGCAGCGTGAATCCCCGCCGGCGCAGGTGCTCCACCAGGTGCGCCAGGCACACCTTCGACGCATCCGTCGCCCCGAGCTCCGGCCGCAACGATGAGCAGTTCCACCGCCTCCGGCTCGGA
>JBIQJK010000165.1:0-6313 GCA_044507535.1 Planctomycetaceae bacterium
GCGCCGCCGGCACCCCGTTGCGGAACACCTCCGGCGGCCGCCGCAGGCTCACCCGATCCCCCAGCCGCCGCGCGATCTCCCGCGACGGCGTGTACACCCGGTCGCACTGCTTCAGCGCCCACCGCATCAGCGCCAGCCGCCCCCCGCGCTCCGCCAGCACCTGATCCGGCGAGTGCCACGTGAACAGCAGCCGCGGCCGCGGCCGCAGCCCCAGCGCCGCCGCCGCGCAGAACGGCAGCGACGCCTTCCCGTGCACGTGCAGAACCTCGATCCCCTCCTCCTGGACGAACCTCCGCAGCCGCAGCAGCGCCCCCGTCATCTCCACCCCGGTCCCCGCCCCGAGCTGCACCAGCCGCACATCCTCCGGGATCTCGTCCCGCCCGAGCCCCGCCGACTTCAGCGCGACCGCGAACGACCGCTGCCCCCGCCCCGCCAGCCCCGACGCCAGGTTCAGCGCCAGCCGCTCCGCCCCCCCGCGCGTGAACGCCCCGATGACCTGCGCCGTCGTCAGCACCCGCCCCGGCGCCCTCAGCCCCGCGAGCCGCGAGCCCCCCGACCACGCCTCCCCCTCCAACCGACCAATGGCGAGATCCCGGCCACGAGTCATGTCCATCAGCGCACGCCCTTCTCGTCCCAAGGACCTACTCCGCCGCGCCCCCACCACGCCGCGTAGCGCCCAAGGGCGGCCCGACGCTCACGATGTGATCGGCATCCGCCTTCCCTCCATCGCCCGCGCATCCATCCGCCCCGCCCGTCCCGCCTCCCGATCCGGCGCCAGCCGCACCTCGATCCGCCCGTCCGCCACCCGCGTCTCAAACCGCGGCTGCGGGTGCGTCGTCGGCCCGTGCACGATCCCCCCCGTCCGCAGGTCGTACACCGACTGGTGCCACGGGCACTGCACGCACCCGCCCCCGAACGTCCCCTGCTCCAGCGGCCCCCCCGCGTGCGCGCACACCGCCCCGATCGCGAACACCTCCCCGTCCTCCTTGTACAGCAGCACCCCTTTCCCCTCCACCTCCACCCGCACCGGCGTCCGCTCCGGCAGCTCCGACTCCTCCATCACCCCCTGCCAGCGCTGCGCCGACTCCCCGAACTGCTCGCTGTGGTCCACCCCAACCTTGTGCCGGTACACCAGCCTCCCCCCCACCCACGCCGACGCCGCGGCAAGCCCCAGCCCCGCCCACGACAGCGCCCGCCCCACCACGCACGCCCCCCGCCGCCGCTGCGTCAGCGACGCCACGTTCAGCCCGAAGGCCGCCGCGTTGAGCACGCCGTGGATCGTCGCGTCCCGCGACGCCCGCTTGGGCGCGGTCGAATAGTCCGCCATCCCCGCCAGCGCCGTCGGCGCCGCCGCCGCCGTCCCGATCCCCAGCAGCAGGTCCCCCGCCCACGCCGCCCGCCGGTCCCCCGTCGCCGCAGCGACCACGTCGAACACACCCCCCATCACCCACGCCCCGATCGTGATGTCCGTCAGCACCGGGTGCAGCGGGTGCCCCAGCCACGTCCCGTGCAGCGCATCCGCCACCTTCCTCGCCGGCTCCCCCCCTTTCAGCACCGCGCCGTGGATCGCGTGCTGCACCTTGTGCCCAACGCGTCCGATCGCCTCCTCCCCCGGCATCTCCTCGACGATGCGCCCGAGTCTCGCTGCACGCACCATGGCCCGCCTCCTGATTGCTTGTGTTCCCCTGCCCTCGCTCCCCCCCGATGGAGCATCTTTCCGCCCACTCCCCGCCTACGAATGAAGCCGAGCGACGGAGCGACCAGCCGCCGCCCCTCCTGTGGTACACTCCGCACGGTTCACCGAAGCGCCCGCACGCACCGCACCGGAGCCGGCCCCATGAAGCCCGCCACGCCCCTCCTCGCCGTCCCCGTCGCCGCCGCCATCCTCGCCGCCGGCTGCGCCACCCCCACCCCCGGCCCCAGCGCCACCCTCCGCACCGTCCCCCCCGCCACCGACGCCCAGCACGCCGCCCTCCTGGGCCGCATCCAGGCCCTCGCCGGCGAGTGGGTCATGGCCGACCAGGACGCCGCCCCCGGCACGCCCCCCGCCGCCGTCTTCACCGTCTCGTCCAACGGCTCCGTCGTCCGCGAGATCATGTTCCCGGGCGCTGAGCACGAGATGACCAACATCTACCACATGGACGGCACGGACCTCGTCATGACGCACTACTGCGCCGTCGGCAACCAGCCCCGCCTCCGCGCCACCGCCGGAGGCCCCCCGGACGAGCTCCACTTCCACACCGACAGCGTCACCGACCTCCACGACCCCGGCGACACGTACATGGGCCGCATGACCCTCATCTTCGTGGACCGGGACCGCATCCGCCAGGAGTGGCGCTCCTACGCCGGCGGCAAGCTCATGGAGCAGCCCACCGTCTTCGACCTCCGCCGCCGCCCCCCCTCCACGCCCTCCGCCCCCTCCCCGGCCCGCTGAGCGGCCGCGGATGAGCCCCGCGCTCATCCGCCCCCTCTCCGCCGCGGCAACACTCCCTCATACGTCACGATCGCGCGCCCCTGGACCAAACCAGCGCGCCACAGGGGGTGCCCCATGTTCAGCGACCCGAACGACCCCGCCGGCCCCCCCAGCCGGGCCACCGACCCGCGCATCGCCCCCCTCCGCGGCTTCTACCCGCAGCGCGGCGGCTCCATGGGCATCGGCCCCTTCCAGCCCGGCCTCCTCGGCGGCCCCTACGAGACCCCCGGCTACGGCCACGGCGCCGGCGGCCACACCGCGTACAGCATCCCCATCCGCCGCCCCGGCCCCCGCGGCTACACCCGCCCCGACGACATCATCCGCGACGACATCGTCCACCGACTCATCCACGACACCGACATCGAGCTCGGCGAGATGGAGGTCAACGTCGAGAACGGCCGCGTCACCCTCTCGGGCCACGTCCCCACCCGCGACGACCGCCTCACCGCCGAGGCCATCGCCCACCACGTCCGCGGCGTCACCGACATCACCAACAACCTCACCCCCTCCCCCCGTGACGCGGGCTCCTAGCCCGAGTCTCCCCCCTCTCCCTCATCTCCTCCGGGTGCCACGGCCGGGCGCCTCGCCCGGCCGTGCTCTCCACCTCCACACCTCCTCACCTCCTGCTCCCCTTGATCGCCGCCGCCGCCTGCTTCGCCGCCCCATCCCCGAAGATCTTCCGCGCGTAGTGCGTGATGATCTCCGGGTCCGGCACCCCAGCGTCCGGCCCCGTCGGCGCCGTCAGCTGCGGCTCCGCATCCAGGTCCGGCGCCGGCGCCCCCTCCGGCGGGCCGTCCTTCACCTCCAGCGGCTGCGCATCCTCCGGGTGCTCGCCCTGCCAGATCTGCCCGAGCTCCCGGTAGTCGCTGGGGCTGAAGCGGTACAGGATCCGGTGCAGCCCCTTCGCCTCGTGCTGCGCCGCCTCCGGGAACTTCTTGTTCGAGATGTCCGGGATCGGCAGCAGCTTCCCCACCGGCACGCCCGAGAGCTTCTCCAGCGCCTTGGCGTACGCCACGATGTGCACCCCGCCGCGCACCAGCAGGAACCCCACCATCGCCCGCGCCGTCGGGTCGCTCACCATCTCGTACACGCGGATCTTGTTCGCCCGCGCCCCGCACTCCAGGAAGAAGTTGTGCAGCAGGTCCAGCTTCAGGTTCCCGCTCGAGAACACGTGCTGCCCCGTCCAGAAGTTCCCCTGCGAGTCCCCGCAGATCGCCTGCTGCCCGGTGGCGATGAAGTGGTACGAGTTCCTCGCGTTCGTCGCGTCCGCCATCGGCGCCGGCGCCGGGTCGGCGCTGCGCTTCGTCGTCCCGCTCAGCAGCAGGTTCACCGTGTACGACACCAGCTCCACGTGGCCGTACTCCTCCGCCGCGATGTTGGCGATCAGGTCGTAGAACGGCCGCATCTGCGACCGCCCCCGGAAGTTGAACGACTGGAACGTGTAGTTCATCAGCGTGGACATCTCGCCGAACTTCCCGCCCAGCAGCTCCTGCACCGCCGCCGCGGAGTTCGCCGACGGCCCGCTGGGCATCGGCAGCTCGCACATCAACCGGTCGAGTTTGAGGATCATCGTCGCGCCCCTGTATCCGGGCGGGGGCGGCGCACACCGCCGCCGCCCGCGCAGGCGCAACGTACCCCCCGCGCGGCCGCGGAGGATGAACCCGCGCTTCAGGACCCGCCCGGCCCGCCGGCCGCGCCGTCCCTCATCCCCGCGTCAACCCCGGCGCTCCCCGTCTGAACCTCCAACCCTCCCGAGCGCCCCGCGCCCGGACGCCCCGGTCACTCCGGCACGTCGCGGACAAGATTGAACGGCCGGTACCGATCCCCGATCGGCTCCCACGTCAGCTTATCCTTCTTCACCTTGAACTGGTGCGGCTTGATCAGGTACGCCATGTGCCCCTCCACCCGCGTCGTCCTGGGGGTCATCTTCAGCACGTCCCCCTCCAGCTTCCACGTCCCCTCGATCGTCGAGTGGTACCGCCCGAAGGTGATCACGTACTTCCCGTCGCTGGTGATCGAGTAGCGCTCCCGCCGCGACATCTCGGAGTTCACCGCGTGCATCGACCCCTCCTCGAGCTGCCGGTCCGAGTACCCGGTGCCCGACTGCTGGTCCACCGTCAGCGCCCGGTTGAACATCACGTCGCGCATCGACGAGTACTCGATGATCCACTTCCCGAGCACGTCCCGCTCCGTGATCTCCACCGCCTTCGCCACCGGCGCCTCCGTCGTCACCTGCAGCCCCGTCGCGCCGGTCTGCGCCGGCAGCGGCCGCGGCGGCGGCGGCGTCCCGTCGTCGCACGCGGCGACCAGCAGGCCCACGGCCAGGGTGAGAGCGACAGCGCAACGCGAACGAACGGGCTGGGCGATCCTCGAGAGCATCGTGACAGTTCCGGACAGTTGAATGAATGTGGCCAAACGTCCCACGCGGGAGAGATGCGGGCAGGATACCACCAGCTCCCTATCCCCCGCAAGGGGTCCGTGCGGCACCGCCCCCCCGGTGCAGGGGATCACACAGCATCCCGGACGGCACGCCGACCACAAACTCGTGGCCGAACCCGCCGCCCAGGGCGCCCCGCCCGGCCACTCGCCGGCTCGCTTACCCGCGCCGGCGCCGCGTTGATGCGAGCCCGGCGAGCGCCAGCGCCGCCGCGGCCACGGCGGGGGTGACGCTACTGCTCGCCCCCGGCGGCGGGGACGGCCGGCGCTCTGACGGCGAAGCGATAGGCCCAGGCGATGAGGATGACCTGGAGGGGGATGCGCAGCAGCAGGTACACGGGGCCCCACGAGTGGCCCCCGAAAGGGGCGCGGGTGACGGCGCCGTAGATGTTGAACGGGAGCAGCCCGATCAGCATGGCGATGATGAACAGGCCGGCGGGCCGGGCCAGGCGGGGGACGAGCAGGGCCGCGGCGGCGGCGATCTCGATGACGCCGGTGATGTAGATGATGGGCACGCGCCCGGGGACGGCCGGGGGGATCAGCGTCGCCATCTCCCGCGGCATGATGAAGTGGCCCGCGCCGGTGAAGAAGAAGACCAGGGCCAGACCGATGCGGCCGCGGAGGCTCGGGGCCCGGCGCAGGGGCGGTGGGGCGGCGAGGAGGAGGTAGGGGAGGACGAGCAGGGCGAGGATGATGAGCAGGGTGGCCATCGCGGGAGGGTACGTGCGGTCAGCTGCGCTGCCGTGACCCAGGAGCGTGGCGGAGCTGTTCAGCCTCGATCATGCGGCCGGGGGGCTCGGAGATCAGGGGGCGGCCGGGAGTTTGCCGTTGCGGGTGTGGCGCGGCGGGTCGGAGAGGTTGCGCGGAGCCGGCGACAGTTTCGATGAGTGGTTTGATCCGTTGAGGCGGTGAGATTGCGAAGGGGAGGAGCCCCGCGGGTGTGGCTCGCCGCGGCCGGGGGGCGTGGGCGTCGCCGTCGAGGGGGAGGGAGAGAGGGAGGGGGACGCGGCCAGGGGCGGGGGCGGGGCCTGGTCCGCGGCGGGGCGGCGGCGGGGTGCTGTGGTGCGCGTGGGGCCGGGGGTGAAGCGGGCGATGCGCAGCAGCAGGGCGGCGGCGCGGCGGGTGGACTCCAGCGTGCGGCGGCGGGCCTCCAGGGCCCGGTGGTTGTCGGGGCGGACCGGGGAGTGGGAGACGATCTGGACCTGCTCGTCGAGCAGGTGGGTCAGGTAGCGGGCGGCGGCGGGGAGGTGGGCCGCGGCCACGAAGCGGGCGTGGCGGGCGTAGGCCGACTCGATCTGGTCAACCCTCGCGGCGACCTCGGGGCGGGCCAAGAAGGCCGAGAGCGCGTCCAGGGTGGTCCGGTAGAGGGCGGCCAGGCCGCGGAGGGAGACGGAGGGGTCGGCC
>JBIQJK010000166.1:0-6252 GCA_044507535.1 Planctomycetaceae bacterium
CGGCCGGGGGGAGCGGGGCGGGGGGGGGGGGGGTTGACGGGGGGCGGGGTGTTCCTACTATCCCCGGACCGAAGTGGAACTGTCCGGGCGGCCTGCGCCCGGGCGGAGCCCCAGCTGGGGGCGTAGCTCAGTTTTGGTAGAGCGCTTCCATGGCATGGAAGAGGTCACGAGTTCGAGTCTCGTCGCCTCCACTTCCGTAAGACAGCCGCCCGGCGAGGAGCCGGGCGGTGTTGTTTTTGGGGAGGAATGGGAGGGGAATTGGGTGCTGTGTGCTGGGTCGCGTGGCGCCTTCCGGTGCGTCGGGGCGTCCCGACGCGACGCAGCACGCAGTACTCAGCGCTCACCCCGCGGTCTGGTCGGCCGGATTTCCGGCCGCGGCGGCCTTCCAGCGGCGCTTGGTCTCGAAGGCGGCGATGTCGGCGACGCTGGTGCGCTGGAGGAAGTCGATCTGCTGGGTGCGCTGTGCGGTCCAGAAGCGGTGGGCGGGGCAGGCGCGGTCGTCGGAGCACTGGGCGGTGCCGAGCATGCAGCGCTTGATGACGACGGGGTCGTCGAGGGCGACGCAGAGCTCGTAGAGGGTGATCTGATCGGCGGGGCGGGCGAGGGTGACGCCGCCGCCGATGCCGCGCTGGGTGGCGACGAGGCCCTTGCGGGAGAGGGACTGGATGATCTTGGCGAGGTAGGGGGCGGGGATCTCGGCGGCCTCGGCGATGTCCTTGACCAGGACGGGCTTGCCGCCGGCCGCGGCGACGTAGCCGAGGGCGGTCGCGGCGTATCCAACGGCCTGGCTGAGCATGGGGGAGTTCCTGTTGGGCGGGGACGGGGTGAGTACGGGATCAGGGGACTATTTGTTCCTTTATTATGGCCGGGGTTGGGCGGCGCACAGGGAGCATACCGGCCTTGAGGGATGTTCCGCTGCACCTGATTCTCACCTGACGAGAATTTTTACTGTTCAATTGACATTTCTTGCGGTTGGGCGAGAATCTGTTGCACAGGACTTGCTGGTCCACAGGTCGAAAGTTGGCCTGGGGCTGGCGGTGCCGGCATGGCGGGGGGCGGGGGCGGCAGGAGCGACCGGACATGAGCGTGATGCCCGCGGGAGGTCTGGAGACCCTGGAATCGCCGGCCCTGGCCGGGGCCGGCGGACGGGGGGTGGCGGCGATGGCGGCCAGCCGCGGGGGGGCGGCGGGCGGGGTGATGGAGCGGTTCGTCTACGACGACCAGATCGTGCGGATGTTCCTGCTGGCGACGCTGGTGTGGGGGCTGGTGGCGTTCGCGGTGGGGCTGGTGATCGCGGCGCAGCTGGCGTTCCCCGCGCTGAACCTGGGGCTGGAGTACACGAGCTTCGGGCGGCTGCGGCCGCTGCACACCAACGCGGCGATCTTCGCGTTCGCGGGCAACGCGATCTTCTGCGCGATCTACTACTCGACGCAGCGGCTGTGCAAGGCGCGGATGTTCAGCGACCGGCTGAGCCGGCTGCACTTCTGGGGGTGGCAGGCGATCATCGTGGCGGCGGCGGTGACGCTGCCGCTGGGGGTGACGCAGTCGAAGGAGTACGCGGAGCTGGAGTGGCCGATCGACGTGGCGATCGCGGTGGTGTGGGTGGGGTTCTTCGGGGTGAACTTCTTCGGGACGCTGCTGAGGCGGCGCGAGCGGCACATGTACGTGGCGCTGTGGTTCTACATCGCCACGATCGTGACGGTGGCGGTGCTGCACGTGTTCAACAACCTGGTGGCGCCGGCGGGGCTGCTGAAGAGCTACTCGCTGTACGCGGGGGTGCAGGACGCGTTCATGCAGTGGTGGTACGGGCACAACGCGGTGGCGTTCTTCCTGACGACGCCGTTCCTGGGGCTGATGTACTACTACCTGCCGAAGGCGGCGCAGCGGCCGGTGTACAGCTACCGGCTGAGCATCGTGCACTTCTGGTCGCTGGTGTTCATCTACATCTGGGCGGGGCCGCACCACCTGCACTACACCGCGCTGCCGGCGTGGGCGTCGAGCCTGGGGATGCTCTTCAGCCTGATGCTGTGGATGCCGTCGTGGGGCGGGGGGATCAACGGGCTGCTGACGCTGCGGGGGGCGTGGCACAAGGTCACCGAGGACCCGGTGCTGAAGTTCTTCGTGGTGGGGATCACGTTCTACATGATGGCGACGTTCGAGGGGCCGATGCTGTCGATCAAGACGGTCAACGCCCTGAGCCACTACACGGACTGGACGATCGCGCACGTGCACGCGGGGGCGCTGGGGTGGAACGGGTTCATGACCTTCGGGATGATCTACTGGCTGCTGCCGCGGGTCTTCCAGGCGCCGCTGTGGAGCAAGCGGCTGGCGACGGCGCACTTCTGGGTCGGGACGGTCGGGATCCTGCTGTACATCATCTCGATCTACGCGGCGGGGATCACGCAGGGGCTGATGTGGCGGGCCTTCGACGAGGTGGGGCGGCTGCAGTACCGCGACTTCGTCGAGACGATCACGGCGATCATCCCGATGTACTGGGTGCGGATGCTGGGCGGGTCGATGTTCCTGGCCGGGGCGGTGATGTGCGCGGTCAACGCGTACATGACCTGGCGGGGGCGGCCGGCGCAGTACGAGGAGCCGGTGCACGAGGCGCCCGCGCTGTCGCGGGACTACTGGAGCCCCGAGGAGCACCCGAAGACGCGGCTGACGAGCAACACGGAGTGGGGGAAGAAGGGCGACGTGCTCCTGCAGGGGGGGTGGCACCGGCGGTGGGAGCGGCTGCCGGTGCGGTTCACGGTGATGACGACGCTGGCGGTGTGCGTGGCGTCGCTGTTCGAGATCATCCCGACGTTCCTGATCCGCTCGAACGTGCCGACGATCGCGTCGGTGCAGCCGTACACGCCGCTGGAGCTCGCCGGGCGCGACATCTACATCGCCGAGGGGTGCTACAACTGCCACTCGCAGATGATCCGGCCGATCTGGGCGGAGACGGAGCGGTACGGGGAGTACTCCAAGCCGGGCGAGTTCGTCTACGACCGGCCGTTCCAGTGGGGCTCGCGCCGGATCGGGCCGGACCTGGCCCGCGAGGGGGGGAAGCAGAGCCACGACTGGCACGTGCGGCACCTGGAGGACCCGCGGCAGATCATCCCGCAGTCGATCATGCCGGGGTACGCGCACCTGCTGAGGCAGGACCTGGACTTCGACGCGATCCAGAGGCGGGTGAACGTGATGGCGATGCTGGGGGTGCCGTACGGGGAGGCGGTGAAGCGCGCCCCCGAGATGGCCCGGGAGCAGGCGGCGCAGCTGGCCGCGGAGCTGGAGCAGCAGGGGGGGTACCCGGGGCTGGAGGGGAAGAAGATCATCGCGCTGGTGGCGTACCTGCAGCGTCTGGGGACGGACATCAGCAAGGCCCCGCCCGCGGCGGAGGACGGCGCGGGCGCCGAAGGGGAGGCGCCATGAGCCTGACGGACCTGATGAGCTCGATGGACCTGGCGGTGTACCCGCAGGTGGCGATGGTGATCTTCATGGGCGTGTTCGCGGGGGTGGCGTGGCGGACGTACGCCCGCGGCGGGGCGGGGGCGGCGGAGGCGCACCGGCGGATGGCGCTGCTGCCCCTGGAGGAGGGGCGGCCAGTCCCGCCGGGCGACGGCGCGGCCGCCGAGCGGGAGCCGCGGCGCTGAGACCAGGGGCCTGTCCGAGGGAGCCTTGCGATGACGCAGAAGAAGCCGGAGCCCACCGTCCTCGAGCACGAGTATGACGGGATCCGCGAGTACGACAACCCGACGCCGGGGTGGTGGCACGCGCTGTTCGCGCTGACGGTGATCTTCTCGGTGTTCTACTTCGCGTTCTGGCACTACAGCCCGATGGCGTGGACGCCGGAGGAGGCGCACGCCGCGAGGCAGACGAAGGAGTACGCCAAGGTCTTCGGCTCCATCGGGGAGCTGGAGGGGGACGAGGGGACGATCCTGCGGATGATGGGGGACGAGCGGATGCTGGCGGTGGCGCGGGGCGTCTTCGAGGGGAACTGCGCCGCCTGCCACGCCAAGGACGGGGGCGGGATCACCGGGGTCAACCTGACGGACGACCACTACAAGAACGTCAGGACCATCACGGACATCTACGGGGTGATCAACCGCGGGGCGGCGAGCGGGGCGATGCCGGCGTGGCAGAACCGGCTGTCGCAGAACGAGCGGGTGATCCTGTCGGCGTACGTGGCGTCGCTGCGGGGGAAGACGCCGGCGTCGGGGCGCGGGCCGGAGGGGGAGGTGATCCCGCCGTGGCCCCCGCCTCCCCCCTCATCGGAGCCCGCGGCGGCGGCGGGGGGCTCCGCGAACGCGGCGAGGTAGCTACGCGGCCAGGCAACGAGGCGGCCAGGCAACGAGGCGGCGAGGAATCAGAGCATGATCATGGCCCAGCCCAAGCAGCCGTCGGATCGCGCCCCCGGTGCGGGGGAGGCGTCGGGGTTCGCGGGGCGGCCGCTCTCGACGCTGAACGAGGACGGGTCGCGCCGGTGGCTGCGGCCGCGGCCGTCGCGCGGTTGGTACACGACGGCGCGGCGGTGGGCGGCGTACGGGCTGATCCTGCTGTTCGCCGCGCTGCCGCACGTGACGATCAACGGGAAGCCGGCGATCCTGCTGGACGTCGCGGCCCGGCGGTTCACGCTGCTGGGGCGGACGTTCCTGCCGACGGACACGGTGCTGCTGGCGCTGTTCATGCTCGGCGTGTTCGTGACGGTGTTCCTGGTGACGGCGCTGGCGGGGCGGGTGTGGTGCGGGTGGGCGTGCCCGCAGACGGTGTACCTGGAGTTCGTCTTCCGGCCGATCGAGCGGTTCTTCGAGGGGACGCCGGGTCGGACGAAGAAGAATGCGCTGCAGCGCAGCGGCGTGGGGTCGGCGCTGAAGTACGTCGTGTACCTGGGGCTGGCGCTGTTCCTGGCGCACACGTTCCTGGCGTACTTCGTGGGGGTGGATCGGCTGGCGCGGTGGGTGCGGCAGTCGCCGCTGGAGCACCCCGCGCCGTTCCTGGTGATGGCGGGGACGACGCTGCTGATCCTGTTCGACTTCGGGTTCTTCCGCGAGCAGATGTGCATCGTGGCGTGCCCGTACGGGCGGCTGCAGTCGGTGATGCTGGACCGGGACTCGCTGATCGTCTCGTACGACCGGGCGCGGGGGGAGCCGCGGGGCAAGCGGGTCGCGCCGAGGCCGGCGAAGGCGAGGGGGAAGGATGACCCGGCGGAGGGCGGGGGGGGCCGGTTGAGCCTGGCCGTGCTGCAGCCCGGGGCGGCGCCGGCCGAGGTCGGGGACTGCGTGGACTGCCGGATGTGCGTGACGACGTGCCCGACGGGGATCGACATCCGCGACGGCCTGCAGATGGAGTGCATCAGCTGCACGCAGTGCATCGACGCGTGCGACGCGGTGATGACCAAGCTGGGGCGGGAGACGGGGCTGATCCGCTACTCGTCGCAGGCGGCGATGGCGGGGGAGCGGCGGCGGGTGCTGCGGCCGCGGGTGGTGATCTACGCGGTGATGCTGGCGGCGATCGTCGGCGCGCTGGCGGGGGTGCTGCTGTCGGCGAGCGAGGCGGACGTGACGGTGCTGCGCGGGCTGGGGCGGCCGTTCACGCAGCTCGAGTCCGGGGAGATCTCCAACCCGGTGCGGGTGAAGCTGGTCAACCGGACGGAGCGCGCGGCGACGTACGCGATCAGCGCGGTGGAGGAGGGGATCCGGTTCATGGGCGAGGAGGGGGACGTGGAGGTCGGCCCCGGCGAGAGCCGGACGATCGCCGGGTTCATCGTCGCGCCGCCGGGGGCGTTCACCCGCGGCCGGTGCGAGGCGACGCTGCGGATCAGCGACGGCGCGGGGTTCACCCGCGACGTGCGGTACGGGCTGCTCGGCCCCGGGACCGCGGCCAGGCCGGCGCCGGGGGCGGGGGGTGAGAACAGCGGGGCGGACGCGGAAGGAGGCGGGCGATGAGCGGCAGGAAGGGCGCGCGGCTGTTCCCCGGGATCGTCTTCGGGCTCATCGGGCTGAACCTCGCCGTGGTGGGGGTGACGGTGTACTTCGCGACCAGCGACCCGTCGTTCGCGGTCGAGCCGGGGTACGACCGCAAGGCGCTGGGCTGGGATGAGGAGGCGGCGCGGCGGCGGCGGAGCGAGGCGCTGGGGTGGACGGCTTCGGTCGCGCCGGACCCTGCGCGGGGGCGGGTGGAGGTGCGGCTGACGGATGAGGCGGGGGGGCCGGTGGAGGGGGCGGTGGTGACGGGGATGGCGTTCCGCAGCGCGCGGGCGTCGCGCCG
>JBIQJK010000167.1:0-6210 GCA_044507535.1 Planctomycetaceae bacterium
CCAGACGCTGGGCGGCCAGGTCCACGAGGCGGGGGAGCTCGATCTGGCCGGCGAGCTCGATCTGTGGTCGGACTGGTGGGGGGACATCGGGGGCGGGCTGGACACAGATCGCCGGCGGAACCGCTGGGCCAAGGAGCGAGAGCCCGCAGCAAAGCAGGACCTTCGTGCGCTCGAACAGGCGACGGTAGGTCACATCGTGCAGATGGCGTTGCATGCCGCGGATCCCCTGCCGCCTACGTGGGCACGTCGGCGGCCGCAGGCCATGGTACCACGGATCGGCGCTGGAGCCCCGCGGCGGAGGATCCGTACGTCGGCGCGCTCGCTTACGACCCGCTAAGTGCGGCGGCGATCTCCGAGAGCCGGGTCGCGAGCCACTGCTCGGCCTCGATGACGCGGGCGTCCGACCTCGCGGCGGCGAGCACGGCCGCGGCCTCCGGCGGCGGATCCTCGCCGAGGCGCTGCGCGCAGCGGACCGCGACCAGGGCGCGGCGGAGGCCCGCGGCCTCTTCGTCGGTCCACGGGACGACGCGGAGTTCCGGCGGCAGCCCGCGGTCCCGCAGCGAGCCGAAGGCCGCCATCCGCGCCAGGGCATCGGCGGAGAGCCCCTCGGCCGCCTCCTGGAACAGCGCCGCCTGTGCGGAAGCCAGGCTCCCCAGCGCCGACGCGAGGGCCTCCCGGGCCTGCTCGAGCTGGTCCTGGAGCTCTGCATCCTGGGGGCTCGCCGCCGCCAGCTCCCAGAGCCGGGAGACCTCCCCGGCCGCGGCGTCCGCGGCCGTCTCGGCCGAGGCGAGGGCCTGGCGCTCCTCCGCCGCGTCCCCGAGCCGGCCGAGGAGCGCCGAGGCCTGCGCCGGGGTCACGCCCGAGGCGGCCAGCGCCGGCGGGGTCAGCCCGAGCTGCGCCGCGGCGAGGGGCGCCTCAACGGCGGGCGGGTCCATCACGATCCAGGCCCCGGCGGGGACGCGCAGGTGCAGGCCCAGCCCCGCGGCGGCGATCAGCACTCCGGTCAACATGCGCAGGCTCCTGTGTCTGGTGAGAGGGGCTCGCCCGGCGGCGAGGTGCCGCCAGCGGCGCTCGGGCGCGGGCTCTGCCGCCCGGACCCCGGCGCCAGTATCGGCCGGGGCGGGGGCGGCGTCAACCCGCCGCAGGATCCGGGGCCGGCGTCCACGACATCGTGGCCGGAGCGCGTCGCGGCCTGCCCTCGGGCCACTCACTCCATGCCGCCACGCCAACGCGGCCGAACATATACAGGACACAAATGTGTGTCGTGGATAACCCGGGCTTGACAGCGGCCGGGTCCGCGGCGCATGCTGCCCACGCCCCGGCCGGGCCCGGACTGGTGCCGCGCCGCGTACACCGGGGACCCGGTCGCGCCCCTCGGCTCTGGCGTGACCGGGACGCCTCACCCTCTCCGTGTGGAGCTTCAGACATGAGCAGGGCCCACCCCCTCTTCGGTTCGGTCCACCTGCCAGGCCCCGGCCCTCGCTCTGGTGCGAGCGGGCGGCGCGGCGGGTACTGGTGGGCGTCTATGCTGGCAATGGCGATGGGATTGCTGCTGGGCGCGGTGCCGAGCCCCGCGGCCGCGCAGCCGTGCGAGGAGTGCGACACCTGCTGCTACTGCGAGCACTGCTACGGCACCCCGTGGTACGGGCGGTACACCTCGTTTATCTGGTGCTGCGCCGAGGAGACGCCGGGCAGCGGGCCGGACTGCGGCCTCGGCCCAAAGTGCTTCCTCGAGGGCACGATCGACTGCCGCTGCAGGATAAATCAGGACCTGTGTGAGCCGGATATCTTGGACGTCCTGGCGATCCTGTGCGCCTATGCGGCGAGCTGCCCGGAGACCTCGTGCGAGGACCTGATCGACGCCGCGGAGGACGTGCTCGGCCGCCCCCTGACGCCGGCCGAGGAGGCCGCGCTGCGGGAGTGCAGCGGCTGCGAGGACGAAACGGTCGAGGTGCCCCCGCCCAACAACCCCATCGACCAGCCCGGCGGTGAGGGCGACACCCGCCCGCCCGGCGGCGGGGGTGGCGGCGGGGGTGATGAGGAGATCGGGGACGAGGACACCTGCCCGACCGACGACGGCGACAGCGACGGGGACGGCGGCAGCGACGGCAGCGGGCGCGACGTCACCAGGCGCGTGCCCATGGGCACGGGCGGCAACCTGCCGCCCGAGCCGAGGTCGTCCCCCATGCCGTACCCCTACACCGGCAAGCCGGTGGACATGGCCAGGGGCCACAAGCTCGAGTTCGCCCAGGACCTCGTCGTCCGCCTGACCGGCCCGGACTTCTACCTCCGCCGCCAGTACACCAGCCGTCACGATCCCAACGCCACCTGGCTGGTCGGGGAGGGCTGGATGATGAACACGTTCCAGTTCATCACCCAGTCCGGCGCCGGCACCGGGCGGGAGATGACGCTCTACGGCTGGCCGGCGCGGCACAGCCTGGCCTACTCGTACGTCTCGGGTCTCTCGACCTGGAACGCCGGGGGGCCGACCACCCAGCGCATGGAGGAGTCGACCGTCGAGTACTTCGGCCAGACCTATGACACCTGGCGGCTGGTCGAGCCCGGGGCCTGGAGCGTGGACTTCTTCCGCTCCGGCGGCCAGAACCCGCCGCCGGCGGAACTCGAGGGGCTTATCGCCCAGCAGCAGGACCTCTACGGCAACCGGCACCTCTACGAGTACACGCTCTACGGCCCGGTCAACGCCAAGCAGGCCCGGCTGACGCGCATCTACCTCAATGCCGAAAGCATCCCGGGACAGA
This sequence comes from Planctomycetaceae bacterium, assembly GCA_044507535.1. GTDB lineage: Bacteria > Planctomycetota > Phycisphaerae > Phycisphaerales > UBA1924 > CALAFV01. The sequence continues at coordinate 2,760 of JBIQJK010000167.1, forward strand.
GCACCCTGGCCCACTCCAGCGAGGCGGTGCTCCACTTCGCCTGGCACCTCACCGGCCCCGCCTCCCCGATCAACGGCAAGCTCGACGTGGTCTGGGTCACGCGCAGCGGACCCGCAGGAGTGGAGATCGTCCAGTACGCCGACTACGTGTACAAGGCCGAGCTGCCGATGGCCTCGGCGGACCTGGGCTCAGGCGGGGACCTGGTCCAGGTCGTCCGCGGCAGCCTCGTGGACCGCATCTGGGACGGCGAGGACGAGGTGACGACCGTGTCCCCCTTCCGCACCAGGCACGTGCAGTACCGCTACCACGACGGCTCGACGCCCGCCTCGGGCACCGGCGACGAGCGGCTGGAGACCGGCGGGGGCGCGCACCAGCTCAAGATGGTGATCTACCCCGAGCAGCTGGAGTACTACGCGCAGGCGTACAGCCAAGATCCGGATCCGAACGACATCCTGCCCGATCCGGAATACATGCTGGCCTGGGCCGCGGACCGGCTCATGACCCTGGACGACGGCGCCGAGGCCTTCCGGGAGGCCGGTGGCTCGCCGGGGCGGGACGTGATCGACATGGCCGGCAAGCTGGTGAGCTACCACCAGTCCGGGCCCGACACGGGCCTGGTCAAGGCCCAGTACCTCCAGAGCGGCTGCGGCTGCGGCGGGGGGACCCAGGGGGCCCGGTACGGCTACGAGTTCTTCTCGTGGACCAACCCCGCTACGCTCGACAGCGGCAGGACCTGCCGGCTCACCGAGGACGTCTACGACGAGGTCAGCGGCACCTACGCCTCGGCCCGCCGGTACGAGTACTACGACACCGAGTTCCTCGGCGGCGGGGTCGCCCCCTACCTGGTCACGATGGCGGTGGTCGACGCCGCGGACAGCTCGAAGAAGTGGGTCTGGCACATCGCGTACGACTCCCAGCGGCGGGAGCAGCGGGTGCTGACCCCGGCGGCGATGAGCGGCTACACGCCGGCGACCCCCTCCTCGGCCCCGTCGTACACGGCGTACACGGACCGGGGGCTGGTCTGGGGGATGAACTACAACAGCAAGCACCGCCTCACGGAGGTCCGTGTGCGGGAGGGGGACAGCGCCTCGCTGGGCGCCTTCACGCTCGTGAGCCGGATGAGCTACGACGGCGTGACCAACGGCGGCCTCACCATCGATCACCTCCCGACAAAGCTCGAGCATTTCCGCACCGGCGACTCGGAGTCCTCCGCGGCCGAGGACGTGCAGACGACCTGGTACGAGTACGGCTTCCACGCGCCCGACAGCGACAGAATCGCCTGGATCAGGACGATCGTGGAGGCCGAGCAGGAGGGGGAGAACGGGCCGGAGTCCACCGGCGTGACCGATCCGGACGAGACCACCGCCGCCTACGACCGCTACGAGCTGTTCGACGAGCGCGGCCGGCACACCTGGACGCGCCTGGAGGACCGCTCGCTGATCCGGCGCGAGTACGACGCCAAGACCGGCGTGCTGGCCTCGGTGACCCGCAACGCCAGCAGCGCGCCCTCGGGCACCTTCTACCCGTCGCTGAGCTTCTCCAAGTGGGGCCAGCTCGACGACTTCTCGCCGATCCCCGGAGGGGAGCTGACGACCAGCTACGGGGTCGACATCATGGGCCGGGTCACCCGGCGGACGGTGCCCGGGAGCGACTCCAGCGGGGAGCTGAGCACGTACACCCGCCGCGAGCTGCGCCTGGATGACACGGGCGAGCGCCCGGGCCTGTACTACGCGGCCAAGGTCACGCTGCCCTTCGCCTCGGGGGGCGCCTTCGGCGGCCCCGCGCACGTCCGCTTCACCACCGCGGGCGGCCGCGTGTTCCGCTCCTCGAGCTTCTCGCTCGCCTACAACCAGGACTACCCGCCTTACGGCACGGCCTACACCCTCGGGGACGAGCTGTCCCGTTCGACGACCCAGCACACCCTCACCGGGCTGGCCTCGTCCAGGCGCCGGTGGCACGACCTGGCGGCCGACGCGTACTACCAGACGAGCTACGCCTACGACGCCCTGGGCCGGCTCGAGGCCGTCACCAACGACAACGGCACGATCGTCGAGAACCACGCCCGCGACGTGCTGGACCGGGTGCTGGAGGTGAGGGTCGGGACGACGGCGGGCAACCTGCAGACGGTCGCCAGGTACTTCTACGACCACACCGGCACGGAGTCGAGCCCGTCGCAGGGGGTGGGCAACGGCAACCTGACGCTCGTGCAGCGCTTCACCGGCGAGGCCGGCGGCTCGGGGCTTGGGGCCTCGACCCGGACGACGGTGCGGAGCTTCGACTTCCGCGGCCGCCTCCAGAAGACCAAGGGGCCGCTTCCCCCGTACGAGTGGGTCGAGTACGACAACCTGGGCCGGGTCGTCAAGCGGGCGCTGTTCAGCACCGACCCCAGCGGCATCGACGACGCCGGCCGGGGGATGTACGCCGAGACGGCCTACAGCCAGCGGGGGCTCCCGTACCGGCAGCGGGTCGCGATCGACCCCTCGGCCCAGACGCCGAGCTTCCTGGAGTCCCACACCTGGTACGACCAGAACGGCCGCGTGGTGGGCGCCTGGTCGCCCAACGGGCCGGGGACGAAGACGACCTACGACGGCCACGGCCGGCCGACGACCGTCTACCGGACCGACCGGCGGAGCGACGAGCCCCCGGGCGCCTCCGGCAACCACGCCAACGTCTACGACGCCGCCAAGCACGAGGCGAACGTTACCGGCGACTACGTCATCGAGGAGGTCGGCTACCTCTACTTCGGCTTTGACCGGATCGACCGGGTCATCACCCGCCACCGCGGCGAGAGCTTCCACCCCGGGAACCTGGCCCAGAACTCGCCCGTCTCCCCGGCGACCTACGTCGGCTTCGTCTACGACAACTTCAACCGCCGGACCGCGGCGGTCAGCTACGGCACCAACACCTCGGAGGACGAGTTCAAGGCCGGCGGCGCGCTGCCGGACCAGCTCACCTCGCTGGGGACGATCGATTCCAAGTGGATCGTCACCCAGACCGCCTACAACGCCCGCGGGCTGGTGGACACGGTGACCGACCCCAAGGGACACAAGACCAAGTACGAGTACGACGACCTCTCCCGCCGCATCGCCCTCATCGAGAACTACGAGGATGCTAGCGTCAGCTGGAACAGCACGGCCCTGCGATGGGACGCCAGCGATGTGGGCGGTCCCGGCGGCGAGACCGACATCGACCGGGTCACCAGCTTCGTCTACGACGGCTCGGACAACGTGGTCAAGCAGACCGCCCACCTCCCCGGGGGCGGCGTGCAGGTGACGCACTACGTCTACAACTACTACGAGGCGTACGGGAGCAACACCGTCGGGAGCGCGGGCACGATGACCGACAGCCTGATCGCCTCCAACGACCTGCTCTACGAGGTCCGCTACCCGCACCGCGCCAGCGGCGAGCCCGTGGCGCCCCCCGACGCCGAGCACCCCAGCTACCGCGTCGC
>JBIQJK010000020.1:0-40307 GCA_044507535.1 Planctomycetaceae bacterium
GGGCGGGCCGGCGTACACGCAGGTGCCGAAGGTGGCGGGGGCGCTGGAGCGGGTGGGGATGGGGTAAGTGGGGGGAGGGAGGGGTGGGGGGGTGGCATGCTCCAGCGTTGCAGGAGCATGGCGTGCCGGTATGCTGCCGGGGTGGCCCTGCCCCACACCAATCCTGAGGACTTCAAGAGACTCAGAAGGATCGAGGGTCGGCGGGACGCGCGGGCGCTCAACTTCGCCTGCTTCCACAACAAGCGATTCCTGAAGTCGGAGCGGGCGATCGCGTGGGTTCTGGACGCCACGCGCCTTGCGCTCCACGAGCACGGGGTGGACCTCTGGGCGTGGTGCATCATGCCCGATCACTACCATCTGCTGGTCTACCCCCCGAATGTGAACACCCGGATCAGCAGCTTCCTGAGCTCGCTGAAGACCTCGTCGGCGAGCCGGGCGGCCAACTGGGTGAGGGCCAACGCGCCCGACAAGCTCTGGATGATGCGGGATGAGCAGCCCAACGGGAAGGTGGCGCACCGGCTCTGGCAGCGGGGCGGGGGGTATGACCGGAACCTCTCCAGCCCCCGGGCCATCTGGAACATGATCGACTACATCCACAGGAACCCTGTGGAGGAGGGGCTCGTGGCGCATCCGGCGGACTGGCCATGGTCCAGCGCGCGGACGTATATGCGGGGGGAGCCTTCGGCGCTTCCCATTATTCCGGACCACTTGCCGGGCGATCCGCGTGGGAGAGCGGGGGTCATACGCCATGCTCCTGCGGGGCAGGAGCATGCCACCCAGCTTGTGCCTACTTCTTCCGCTTCTTGAACCTGCTCTTGAGGCTCGGCGTGTGAGTCGAGCCCTTCGTGCGGAAGCCGGGGAGGCCGCTGACGCCGGGCATCATGCCGGCCATGCCGCCGCCGCCCTTGCCCATCTCCTTGACGGCCTTGACCTTCGCCGCGGCGTTCATGCTGCCCATCTGCCTGGCGAGCTTGTTGACGACCTCGAACTGCTTGGTGAGCTGGCCGACCTGCTCGGGCTTGGTGCCGCTGCCCCTGGCGATGCGGCGGCGGCGGGAGTTGTCGAGGATGCTCGGGTGGCGGCGCTCCCTCTTGTTCATCGAGCTGACGATCGCCTCGACGCGGTCGAGCTCCTTGTCGTCGATGTGCACGTCCTTGAGGGCCGAGCCGACGCCGGGGAGCAGGCCCAGGAGCTGCTTGAGCGGTCCCATGCGGCGCAGCGTGCGGAGCTGGCCGAGGAAGTCGTCCATCGTCATCTCGCCCTTGGCGAGCTTGGCCTCGATCTTGGCGGCCTCCTCCTCGCTGACCTGCTCGCGGGCCTTCTCCACGAGGCTGACGACGTCGCCCATGCCCAGGATGCGGCCGGCGATGCGCTCGGCGTGGAACTCCTCGATGGCGTCGAGCTTCTCGCCGGTGCCGATGAACTTGATCGGCGCGCCGGTGACGTGCTTGACGGAGAGGGCGGCCCCGCCGCGGGTGTCGGAGTCGAACTTGGTGAGGATGATGCCGTCCACCTCCAGCCGCTCGTGGAAGGCCTTGGCAGAGTTGACCGCGTCCTGGCCGGTCATGGCGTCCACGACGAGGAAGATCTGGTGGGGCTGGAGGGTGCGGTTGACCTGGTGGAGCTCGTCCATCAGGGCGTCGTTGACGTGCAGGCGGCCGGCGGTGTCGAGGATGAGGGTGTCGATGCCGCGGCGGCGGGCCTCGGCCAGGGCCCGCTGGCAGACGCCGACCGCGACGCCGACGGCCTTGCCGTACTCGGCGGTCTTGTCGGGCTCGCCGTAGAAGACGACCTGGGCGCCGCCGGGGGCGTCGGCGGCGACCTGGGCGGCGACGGTCTGGAGCTGCTCGACCGCGGCGGGGCGCTGCAGGTCGGCGGCGCAGAGCATGACCGAGCGGCCGCGCTTCTTGAGGTAGGCCGCGAGCTTGCCGCAGGTGGTGGTCTTCCCGGAGCCCTGGAGGCCGCACATCATGACGATGGTCGGGCCGGGGCTGACGCGCATGATCCCGGCGTCGGGCTCCTCCTTGACCAGGCCCGGGGCCTGGGCGGAGAGGGGGAGGCCGGTCTCCTCGTCGAGCCCGGCGGGGGTGCCGCCGAGGAGCTCCACGAGGCGGTCGTGGACGATGGCGATCATCTCCTGGCCGGGCTTGACGCTCTTGGTGACCTCGCGCCCGATGGCGTCGCTGAGGACGTCGTCGTTGAACTTCTTGACGACCTCGAGGTGGACGTCGGCCTCGAGCAGGGCGCGGCGGACGTCCTCCATCGCCTCGCGGACGTTGGACTCGCTGATGGCCCCCTTGCCGGAGAGCTTGCGGAAGACGCTGGAGAAACCTTCGGAGAGGCGGTCGAACATGAACGGACCCCTTCGCCGCGGGCGCACGCGCCCGGGCGGTTGGACAGGTTGCACGGGATCGGGCCGTTGACCGCAGCCGCGGAACTTTAGCCGGACGTGGCGGGGGCCGCCGGGGCCGTTCGGGCGGCGGGCGCGGAGGGGCGAGAGGAAGGGCGTAGCATCGCCGGGGAAGAGGCGAGCGGGCGAAGCGGGGAGGTGCGGCATGGACGACGGGGCGTCGGCGGGGTTCGCGGCGCTGTCGGCGCTGGTGACGCCCGCGCTGCTGATCCTCGCGGCGGGGTCGCTGCTGGCGACGACGTCGCAGCGGATGGGGCGGGTGGTGGAGCGGTCGCGGCGCCTGGCCGATGCGCTGGCGCACCTGGCCGGGGCGCAGCCGCGGGCGGATGCGGCGGGGGATGGGCTGGCCGATGAGCGCGTGACGATGTTCGAGCTGCTTGGGCGGGCGACCCAGCGGGCGAGGCTGCTGCAGCGGGCGATGATCGCGATCTACGCGGCGCTGGCGCTGCTGGTGGGGACGAGCGCGGCGCTGGGGGTCTTCTGGTCGCTGGACCGGGAGCACGCGTGGGTGAGCACGGCGCCGGCGATCGTCGGCGTGGGCCTGCTGTTCTACGCGACGGTGCTGCTGATCATCGAGGCGAGGCTGACGCTCTCGTCGGTGGACCTGGAGATGCGCTACGCGCTGCGGCGGGGGAGCGCGGGGCTGCCGCGGGAGGTGGTGCGCAAGTGGGTGCGGGACCAGCGGGCGCACGGGACGATCCACGCGCCGCTGCGGTGGGTCGACGCGGGGTAGTGGGGGGATCGCGGGCGGGGAGCGGGGTGCTACCGCTTCGACTTGAGCCACGCGTGCAGCCTCTTCGCCGGCCAGGTGTTGATGCACTGCTCGGGGGGGAGCCACCCGCGGCGGCCCGTCAGCACGCCGAAGACGATGTTATCGAAGTCGTCGGGGGCGTGGACGTCGCAGTCGATGGCGATCAGGCAGCCGGCCTCCACCGCGGCGCGGACGTGCGTGTCGCGGAGGTCCAGCCGCAGCCAGTGGGCGTTGATCTCCAGGGCGACGTCGTGCTCCTTCGCGGCCGCGATGACCTTCGCCATGTCCGGCGAGAGGCCGGCGCGGCGGTTGATCAGCCGGCCCGTGGGGTGGCCGAGGATGTGGACGTTGGGGTTGCGGATCGCGCTGATCAGCCGGGCCGTCGCGATCTCGGGGGCCTGCGAGAGGGACGAGTGCGGCGAGGCGACGACGACGTCGAGCTTCTCCAGGATGTCGTCGGGGTAGTCGAGCCGGCCGTCGGCGAGGATGTCCACCTCCGAGCCGGCGAGGATGGTGATCCCCTTCGTCCCCTTGTTCGCCTCGTGAACGGCCTCGATGTGCGCCAGCAGCCGCTCGACCGACAGGCCGTTGGCGATCGCGGAGGAGCGCGAGTGGTCGGTGACGGCGATGGTGTGGTAGCCGCGGGCCTCGGCCCCCGCGGCGAGTTGCTGGATGGACATCGACCCGTCGGAGGCGGTGGTGTGGGCGTGCAGCTCGGCCTTGATGTCCTCGACGGTGATCAGCCCGGCCGCGGCGTCGCCGTCGTCGCCGCCGGCGGGTTTAGAGCGCTTCAGCTCGCGCTCGGCCCAGGCGATCTCCCCCTGCAGCTCACGCATCTCCGGCGGGATGTAGGCCATGCCCAGGGCGTGGTAGACCTCCGCCTCGGTCTTGCCCGCCACGGGCTTCACTCCCCGCTTCTGCGGCGGCTCCTCGTGGTCGTCCTCCGGGAAGAGGCCGTACTCGTTGAGGGTCAGGCCCTTGGCCAGGGCCCGCTCGCGGAGCTCGATGTTGTGCTCCTTCGAGCCGGTGAAGTACATCAGCGCAGCGCCCCAGCTCTCCGGGGGGACGACGCGGAGGTCCACCTGGATCGTCGGCCCGCCTTCATCGGGGACGGCGTCCCCCTCCTTGCCCTCGACGGTCCAGCGGCCCAGGTCGGGGCTGACGGCGACGCGGACGGAGGTCTTGGTCTCGCCGGAGAGGATGACCTGCCGGACCTCGGGCGCGCCGCGGAAGGCCTCGGCGGCGGCTCGGGCGGCGTCGGCGTCGGCCGCGGCGACGAGGATGTCGATGTCGCCGACGGTCTCCTTCCCCCGCCGCAGCGACCCCGCATAGGCGGCCTGCCGCACGCCCTTGACCTTCCGGAGCCGCTCGACGATCCGCAGCGCCACCGGCAGGGCGAGCCCCAGGGCGAGCCGCTGCGAGCCGGCCTCGGCGAGCGCGATCGACTCCTTCAGCCGCTCGACGCTCTTGGCGCCCATGCGGGGGAGCTTGAGGATCTCGCCGCTTTCGATCAGCCGCTTGAGGCCGGCCAGGTCGGTCACGCCGCCCTGCTTCCAGAGCACCGTGGCGGTCTTGGGGCCGAGGCCGGGGATGTTCAGCAGCTCGATGACGCCGGGGGGAACCTGGGCGGCCAGCTCGTCGAGCTCGGCGATGCGGCCGGTCTCGACGAACTCGATCACCTTGTCGGCGATCTTCGGGCCGATGCCGTCGATCTCGAGGAGGGCCTTGCGGTCCTTCGCGAGCGCGGCGATATCGAAGCTCAGACCCTCGATGGTCCGCGCGGCTCGCTCGTTGGAGATCGCCCGGAAGCGATCGGCCCCGAGCAGCTCCTGAATCCTGGCGATCTGCGCCAGCCGGTCCGCCAGCGCCTGATTGATGCTCATGCGCGATGGTAGCGGGCCCCGTGAGGGGCGCGTACAGACCAGGAGTCAGGGGCGACGGGCCGAATCCGCCCGCGGCCGCGGCTCAGCGCCGGCGGCCGGCCTTGGCGCGCTTCTTCGACCCCTTCTTGGCCGTCTTCTTCGCGGCCTTCTTGGAGGTCTTCTTCGCGGCGCGGGGGGCGGGGGCGGCGGCGCCGATCTGGGCGGCGCCCCTGGGGGGCTTGCCGCCGTACCACATCTGGCCCCGGCCCGTCAGGAGCCAGTCGCCGTTGATCCCGAACTTGCGGCTCAGCTCCGCAAGGAACTCGGGCTTGGGCGTCTGGCCCTGCATGAAGCGTCGCACCGTCTCGGGGTGCACGCCGGTCAGGGCGCCAAGCTTGGCGTAGGTGAGGTGTCCAGCAGCAAGGAGCAGTCGGTCGTGGAGGCTCTTTGTTTTCACAGTGCCGAACCCTACCACCCCTACACCCTCAATTGCAAGTGCACAGCGTTGTGGATTTCTTCAGCCGACGTCCGCCAGACCCAGCCATGCACCGTGCGCCTTGAGCAATCGGCGCCTCAAAAGGGCCTCTCCGGGGCCCTCCAGCGTGGGGGAACGGGCGATCCAAGCGGCCGCGTCGCGCCTCGCCATGCCGAGCAGTTCCCGGTCATGCATCAAATCCGCCACCTTAAATGGGGGGATTCCCGCCTGTCGCACACCGAACAACTCGCCCGGTCCACGAATTTCAAGATCCTGTTCGGCGAGTTCAAAGCCATCGGAAGTCCGAGCGATGACGCGGAGCCTCGCCGCGGCTTCTTCGGTTGTCGGTTCTCCGATGAGCACACAAACCGAGGGCTTGGGGCCACGCCCAACCCGACCTCGGAGTTGGTGAAGTTGTGCGAGACCAAAACGATCCGCGTGCTCAACGACCATGACTGTGGCATTGGGGACGTCCACGCCGACCTCGATCACCGTCGTCGCCACCAGCGCATCGATGAGCCCGGCGCGGAACCGCGCCATGACGTGCTCGCGGGTCTGGGGGCTCAGCCGGCCGTGGAGCGCCGCGATGCGCTTGCCATCAAGCGGGCCGCCGGGGCTCTCCAGCCGCGCCTGGACGGTGCGCAGGTCATTGAGGCCCTCCTCCGCGCCGGTGTCGATCGCCGGGACGACGATGTACGCCTGGTCGCCGTCGTCGAGGCGCTTGCGGACGTAGGCGTAGACCTCGTCCCACTTGTCCATCCCGACGACGCGGGTGCGGACGGGCTTGCGCCCCGGGGGCAAGCCGCGGATGGTCGAGACGTCCAGGTCGCCGAAGAGGGTGATCGCCAGGGTGCGGGGGATGGGGGTGGCGGTCATGACCAGGACGTGGGGGGTGGAGAGGTCGTTGCCGCCCTCGGCTGCTCCGGTTGCCGCGGATTCCGCCGCGGCGGGCTCCGCCGCAGCGCCGGCGAGCAGCCCGTCCTCCCGGGCCTCCGGCGCGGCGCGTTCCGCGGGCGTGCCCGTCCCCTTCTGCCGCAGGCGGGCCCGCTGGTGGACGCCGAAGCGGTGCTGCTCGTCGATGATGGCCACGGCGAGGCTGGCGAAGCGGACGGACTCGGTCAGCAGGGCGTGGGTGCCGATGAGCAGGTCCACCTCGCCGCGCTCCAGCCGGCCCAGCAGCGAGGCCCGCTCCTGCCCCGTGACGTTGCCGGTGAGGAGCTCGACGCGGACGTCGGAGCCCTCGAGCATCGCGGAGATGGAGGCGAAGTGCTGCTCGGCGAGGAGCTCGGTGGGGGCCATCAGCGCGGCCTGGTGCTTCGAGGCCACCGCCATGAGCATGGCGTAGAGCCCGACGACGGTCTTGCCGGAGCCGACGTCCCCCTGGATGAGCCGGTTGGTGGGGACGCTGCGCGACAGGTCCGCCGCGACCTCGCGGACGACTTCTTCCTGGGCGGGGGTGAGCGAGAAGGGGAGCCGGGCGCGGATGCGCTGATCGATCGCATCGTCCCAGCGCAGCGCGGGGGCGGTCATCGCCGCCCGGAGCTGGGCCCGCTTCATGAACACCCCGAGCTGGAGCATCAGCAACTCGTCGTAGGCCAGCCGCCGCCGCGCGTAGGGGACCTGCTCGCGGCCGGCGGGGGCGTGCATCATGCGGTAGGCGTCCGCCAGCGCCGGCAGGTCGCGCTCGGCGCGGAACTCCGCGGGGAGGTGGTCCTCGATGTGCGCCAGCGCGGGCTCGAGGACGGACTGCACGAGCGCCTCGATCTTCCGCGAGGGCATGTCCTCGCTGGCGGGGTAGATCGGGCGCAGGCGCGAGTCGGTCGCGGCGGGCTCCTCCTTCTCGTCGCTGAGGACCTCCAGGCGCGGGTTGGCGATCTGCAGCCCCGGCCCGAAGCGCTTCGCCTTGCCGCTGACGCGCACGCGCATGCCGGGGTGGATGCGGTTGCGCATGTACAGGGCGTTGAACCAGACCAGGTCGAGCCGGCCGGTGTGGTCCATCAGCGCGGCCTCGAAGCGCGGGCGGCGCCCCTTGGCGACCACGCGGGTGGCGGTGATCTCCCCCCGGGCGGTGACGATCGACTCGGCGGGGAGCTGGTCGATGGTCGTCTCCGCCTCCTCGAACTCGTGGCGCATGGGGAGGTAGGCGATGAGCTGGCCGACGTTGCCGACGCCCAGGAGCCGCATGGCGGGGGCGGCGCGCTTTCCCGCGGCCCCGAGGGCCTCGATGGGAGTGGTGAGCGTGATGTCGCGGGGCGCGGGCATCCCCTGACAATACACAGACCAATCGCCCGGGCGGAGCGGGCGGTATGCTCAGGCCGTGGATTCCTCGTCTGCCCAAGCCCCGATGCCCGGCGCTCCCGCCGCCGACGGCCCCGCGGAGGTCGCCAGGCGGTTTCTCGAAGCGATCAACCGGCGCGACGTGGACGGGATCATGGCGCTGGTGACGGACGACCACCGCTTGATCGATGCCGCGGGGGAGGCGATCACGGGCGAGGAAGACCTCCGCCGGGCGTGGCACATCTACTTCAACTGGTTCCCGAACTACGAGGTGAGCGCCGCTCAGGTCCTCACCGACGGGGAGACGGTGGCGATCTTCGGCAGGGCCGGGGGGACGTACCGCGCCGGACGCGGGACCGTCGGGGAGAACACCTGGCTCCTCCCCGCGGCGTGGCGGGCGGTGGTGCGCGATAGGCGGGTGGCGGTGTGGCAGGTCTACTGCGACACGGAGCCGGTGGCGGCGATCATGAGCGGCAAGACCGGGCGCCACGGCTGACCGCCCCTCCACCTCTCCCTCATCTCTTTGTCTTCGCGGTCGGCCGTGCCGGTGTGAGGTGAGCACGGGGCAGGAGCACGGGCGGCGGAGGACCGCCGCCCGTGGCGCCCTCAGGAGGGCTGCTCGTCCTCGTTCTTGGGCCGCGCCGGATCGATCTCGCGCAGGTAAGACCACGTGTACAGCCCGGTGTCGTGCCCGTCGGAGAAGCGGATCCGGATCGCGTAGTTGCCCACCATCTCCGCGCCCAGGGCCGTCAGCGGGCCCCCTCCTCCCCCCCGGCTCGGGAGGACGGTCAGCGGGTTCTTCTCCAGCGCCTTGCGCTGCTCGCGGGCCTCGGCCGAGGGGGACCAGCGGCGCAGGTAGGCGATGGAGTAGTACGACGTCGTGCCGTCGGCCCACTCGACGGTCAGGCCGCGGTCCTTCTTGAGGTCCAGCCGCACGGGGGCGTCCGTGGTCATCGTGCGCAACCCTATGCTCTCTCCGAGATGACCACCGACCAGCCTCACGCCGCGACGACCCACTTCGCCGACCGACTCGCCGACGCCCTCGACCGCGTCGGCGCCCCCGCCTGCGTCGGGCTCGACCCGGTGCTCGGGCGGCTCCCCGCGTCGATCCGGACGCAGCGATCCTCCGATGCGGACAAGATCGGCGAGTTCTGCCTCGGCGTCATCGACGCCGTCGCCCCGCATGTGGCGGTCGTCAAGCCGCAGTCGGCCTGCTTCGAGCGTTACGGGGCCGAGGGGATCCGCATCCTGCACGCGACGATCGCCCACGCCCGCTCCCGCGGCATGCTGGTGGTCCTCGACGCCAAACGCGGCGACATCGGCGTCACCGCCGAGCACTACGCCCACACGGCCTTCGCCGACTCCCCCCACGCCGCCGATGCCCTGACCATCAGCGGCTACCTCGGCCCGGACACGGTCGAGCCCTTCCTCGCCCACCCCGGGCGGGGCGTCTTCGTCCTGGTCCGCACCAGCAACCCCGGCTCCGACGCCGTGCAGGCCCAGCGGCTCGCCGACGGCCGAACGGTCGCCCACCTTCTGGCCGACATGGTCGCCGCCCTCGGGCGGGCCCGCCGCGGCCGGCACGGGCTGAGCGACGTTGGGGCGGTGGTGGGGGCGACAAAGGCGACCGAGGGGGCCGAACTGCGGGCCCGCATGCGGGACCAGGTCTTCCTCGTCCCCGGCTACGGCGCGCAGGGGGGGACGCTCGCGGACGTTCGCGTCCTGATTCGGCCGGGGGCGCGGACCCCCGGCGAGTCGGGCGTGCTGGTGACCGCGAGCCGTTCGGTGATCTACGCCTTTGACCCCGCGGCGGACGACTGGAGGGCCTCCGTCGGCGCCGCCGCGGCGGGGTTCGCGCGGGAGCTTGCCCAACTTCACAGCTAACCGCCGCTGGAGCGGGCCCGTCACCACGGATCTGTTGAAAGGCCTTGATTTGGGGCCAGTTTCGCCTCCGGCGGGCACATTCCTCGCGCCAAAGGCTTGCTTCGCTTGGACTTTCGATTAGACTGTGATCGGACTCGGGCGCACAGCCGCTGATGCGCTCGCCCGGACCACCAGGTGAGAGAGAGACCTCATCTGTTCGGCTTGTCGCGTGTGCAACACGCGGGAAGTTGTTTGTTTACCTCTCTTCGGGCAAGACGTTGCCCGAAGCCCGCGCCGGCCGCCAAACCGGTCGCGGCGGGGCGGATCAGCACGCCGCATTCGGCGCTGCCGGCCCGCAGCGGAAAGGAAGGCTGCGTCGCCCACTGAGTCCCGAAGGCCAATTTGAAGAAGAGAGCACCGATGAAGCACCTCCCGATCGCCCTCCTCGGCCTCGCCCTCGCCTCCACCTCCGTGCTGGCCAACCCCTTCCCCGAGGTCGAGGCGAACAACACGCCGGCGACGGCGAACAACCTGGGGCTCTTCAGCGGCGCCGGCTCGATCCTCGTCGAGGGGAGCATCACCCCCGGCGACCCCGCGCTGGACCTCCCCGGTGACGTGGACTACTTCAGCTTCACGATCGACTTCGAGGCGTACTTCTTCGCCTCCGCCTTCGGGATCCCCTCGAGCACCGCGGACGCCCAGATGGCCCTGATCAGCGGCACGACGATCATCGCGGCCGACGACGACAGCGGGATCGAGCTCTTCCCCGCCCTCGAGGCGACCCTCTCCCCCGGCACCTACCTCATCGCCATGACCGGCTACAACGACATGGGCCTCCCCGGCACGCCGACCCTCCCGGACGGGCGCAACGCCGACCAGTCGCCCCACATGGAGGACTTCCAGTACAAGCTCCTGATGGGCTTCAGCGTGATCCCGGCCCCCTCCGCCGCGGCGGTGCTCGGCCTGGGCGCCCTGGCCGCGGCCCGTCGGCGGCGCTAATCGGCTCTTCCAACCTGAACACGCACGCAGAGGCGGCGGGCCCCATGGGCCGTCCGCTTTGTCGTTCGGGCCACCCGCCCAACTCCCCCCCCCAAAAAAGGAACGCGGCCGGCACACCGCCAGCCGCGTCGATCCTGCTGCATTGCGCACCGCGCTTTGAGCGTTGCGATGTGCGCCCTCCCCTACATCGGCTTCTTGCTGATCGTCTCGTCGTACACCTTCAGGAGCTTCTCCTTGTCGAAGACCATCTCCTGGCGCGACAGGCCGACGACGTCGTAGAGCGGGGTGAGCTCGATGGCGTCCACCGGGCACGCCTCCTCGCACATCCCGCAGAAGATGCACCGCAGCTCGTCGATCTCGAACTTCTTGGGGTACTTCTCGCGGTCGTCCCAGGGGCTCTCGGCGGCCTCGATATGGATGCACCGCGCCGGGCAGAGCGTCGGGCACATCATGCAGGCGACGCACTTGACCCGCCCCTCCTCGTCGCGGTTGAGGCGGTGCACGCCCCGGAAGTTGCGGACCTCGATCCCGCCCTCCTCCGGCGGGAAGTGCTCCCGCCGCACCTCGGGGTACTGCATCGTCCGGCTGGTGCGGCCCTGGCCGAAGGAGGTGAAGAAGTGCCGCATCGTGACCCCGAACCCCCGGAAGACCTCCGGCAGGTAGGCGTTCTCCAGCCGGTTCAGGGTGGGGGGAGCGATGGGGAGGATGTCTTCGCTGCGGATCGCCATAGTGTGCGGAGTATAGGGCAGGGGGACCGATGGACACGTTGGGCGGGCACGGGGAGGGGAAGGGGGGAATGAGATTCGTCGCGGTGTGCGTTGCTCCAGGCCCGGGTGGGACGGATAATCAACCACATGTCACGCAGCCGCCGGATGCCGCCGTTGTTCGAGGTGATGCGCGAGACGAACCCCGTGCGCACCCCGGTAACGCCGGTGCCCGTCCCGATCCGATCCCGCCCGAACTCGGCCCCCGTGCCGATGCCCCGCAGCACGAACGGGGCCGCGGGCCAGACCACGCCGCCGCTGACCCTCCGCACCGAGGACCCCGCGCCCGCGCCGGAGCCCGCATCCCCCTCGGCCGGCGCTGCGCCACGCCCTGAGGCCAGCCGGGGGAGCGGGGGGGGGAGGGGGTGGGACCTGAACCGGACGGTCGTCCTGCCGGTCAAGACCCTGCTCTTCGCCGCGGGCGGCGTGATGGCGCTGATCGTGGTGGTGTGGGCGGTCGCTTGGCAGTTGGCGGCCCAGAGCGAGCGGAAGCAGTGGGCGCCCGACCCGGACCCCACCCAGGTCGCTCCGAACACCGTGCTGCCGACCCAGGACCCCCTCGCCGCGGCCGAGCGGACCGCGGCGACGCCCCACCAGAGCCAGCCGTCAAGCACCCAGCCCGGGACCACGCGGGCGGCGCAGCAGCCCCCCGCGGCGTCCTCGACCCAGCCCCCGAAACAGGCGCCGGCCGCCCCCGTCACCGACCCCCGCGGCACAGGGCTGAACTACCTCCTCGTCGAGGGGGTGGTCAACTACGCCGACGCCGAGGCGATCGTGGCCTTCCTCGAGGCCAACGGCCTGCCGGCGGTGGCGATCCCGAAGGGGAAGGCCGAGATCGCCGCGGCCAAGGCGGCCGGCCAGAAGCACTGGGAGGTGGTCCTGCTGGAGGGGATCCCCGGCAACCAGTACAGCGCCAAGGCCGCCCGGCGGGCGGAGCTGATCAAGCGGGTGCAGGAGCTCGGGGAGCGGCTCGGCCGCGAGGGCCTGAGCAACTACCGGCTGGCCAGCCCCATTTGGAAGAAGTACTAGCCGGCCGGGGGGCTCCGTCCTAAGGTTCTGCCCATGATTTCGTCCGGGCCCCGCCCCCGCGGCGGGCCCGCAGGCCGCCTTTGGAGTGCCGCGATGAGCCTCGACCGTTCGCTGAAGACCTCCGGCAACCTCGCGACCAACCGCAGCGTGCTGACCCGCGCCGAGCGGATCGCGAAGCTGACCGCCGACAAGAAGTTCGACCCGAAGAAGGACAAGGCCCTGGGCCTGCCGAAGACGCTCGCGGGCAAGCGCTGAGCCTGAATCCGGCTCGCCGAACCCGCCCAGGCTCTCTCTTTTCGCGCCCCGGATGCGTCTCCATCTCCGGGGTTTATCATTGCGCCGCATCCGGCCGCGACGCCGCGGGACCGTGGGGACGCGGGCCGCGCCGGGGGAAGGAAGGGCTCGCCCGATGGACATCGACCGCCTGATCTCCGAGCGCTCGCGTGGCGTGGACGCCTCCGGCATCCGGCGGGTCTTCGAGCTTGGGGCCAAGCTCAAGGACCCGATCAACCTCTCGATCGGCCAGCCGGACTTCCCGGTGCCGCCTGAGATCAAGCGGGCGGCGGTGGAGGCGATCGAGTCGGACCGCAACGGCTACTCGCTGACGCAGGGGATCCCCGTGCTGCGGGAGCGGATCGCGACGCACCTCGCGGCGGACGTCGGCTGGAAGATCGACCCGGGCGCGAAGCTGGACCCCAAGGGGGGCGCCCCCGGGCTGCTGGTCGCCTCCGGGACCTCGGGGGCGCTGTGGCTGGCCTTCCTGGCGCTGATGGGGCCGGGGGACGAGGCGATCATCTCCGACCCGTACTTCGTGATGTACCCGTACCTGGCGACGGTCTGCGGCGGCAAGGCGGTCCGGTGCGACACCTACCCGGACTTCCGGCTGACCGCCGAGCGGGTCGAGCCGCTGATCACGCCGCGGACGAAGATCGTGCTGATGAACTCGCCGAGCAACCCGGCGGGGGCGGTGCAGACGCGGCGTGAGTGCGAGGAGCTGCTGGAGCTGTGCCGCGCGAAGAACATCGTGCTCGTCAGCGACGAGATCTACGACCAGTTCACCTACGACGATGCGCGCGAGGCGGGGGTGATGAACCGGACGTGCCCGAGCCCGTGCCGCGCGCCGGGGGCGCACGAGAACGTGCTGCTGGTCCGCGGGTTCGGCAAGACCTACGGGGTGACGGGGTGGCGGCTGGGGTACGCGGCGGGGCCGGCGCGGCTGATCGAGGAGATGACCAAGCTGCAGCAGTACACGTTCGTGTGCGCGCCCACGCCGCTGCAGTGGGGGGCCGCCGCGGCGTTCGACGTGGACATGGAGCCGGTGATCACGGCCTACCAGCGGCGGCGCGACCGCGTCGTGCGGCGGCTGAGCGAGGTGACGGAGGTGGCCACGCCCGGCGGCGCGTTCTACGCCTTCCCGCGGGTGCCGGAGCGGCTGGGGCTGACGGCGTCGAAGTTCGTCGAGCGGTGCATCGAGCGCGGGCTGCTGGTGATCCCGGGGAGCGTCTTCTCCTCGCGCGACACGCACCTGCGGCTGAGCTACGCGACGGACGAGAAGACCCTGGAGCGCGGGCTGGACATCCTGGTGGAGCTCATGGGCGGCTGAGCGGCCCCGGCTGTCGCCGCGACCGGTCACGACGGCGGGGCGGAGATCGTGTCCGTCGGGGAGACCATCGGCGGCGGCGGCGGGGTCAGGTCGGGGGTCCACTTCATCCAGCCGTCCACCGGCTGCGGCTCCATGTCGAAGGTGTGGCCGCTGGCGACGGCGTCGCCGGCCTTGGTCGGCGTGGCGAAGGCGATGCCGCCGGAGATGACGGCCTCGAGGCTCTCGGCCTTGAGCTGCACGCCGCCGAGCAGGCCCATGTCCAGGCCGATCCCCGATGCGTTCCAGAAGCGCGTGTTGGTGCGGACCAGGTGGGCGTGCTGCGGCTCGATGCGGACCTGGATCTCGATCGAGCGGGCATCGGGGGCGAGGGCGACGCCCGTGACGGCGCCGACCTTCATCTCGCGGAACGACACCGGCGAGCCCTCGCTGACCGAGCCGAGGCGCTGGGAGCGGAGGGTGATCTCCAGGCCGGGGATCGAGCCCGGTCGCGTCCGCGGCGGGCGGTCGAGCCCGACGAAGGCCCGCGCGGGCTTACCGACGGGGCTGGCGGGCTCGACGGCGATGTAGCGCGGCCCCAGGAGCGTCTCGAGCCCGCTGACGCGGGTGAGCGAAACCTCGGGGCGGACGACCCAGAAGACCGTCCCCTCGCTGGCGAGGGAGGCGGCGTCGGGCGTGAGCCGGACGGAGACGACGACGTGCTGGAGGTCGGGGGAGAGGGACACGGACCGGACGCGCCCCACCTCGACGTCGCGGTAGGTGACGGGATCGTCGGGCTGGATCCCCGCGCCGTTGCTGAAGGTGATGGCGATGGTGGGGCCGCGGTTGGCGGTGGCCTGGTAGGCGAGCACGCCGGCGAGGACCAGCGCTGCGAGGGGGATGAACCACGCCAGGAGAGGAAGGCGGCGGGTGGGAACGAGGAGGGAGGTCGGGGCAGCGGCGGTCGCGGTAGAGGCGGGGGAGGATGAAGCGGCGGGGGAAGGGGCGTCGCCGTTGATCGCCGAGGGGTCGGAGAGCGAGGGTGAGGGGGGAGGCGCGGACGGCTGGACGTCCGCGCCGCGGGCTTGAGGTGCCGTCATGGCTTCTGCTCCTCCTCCCAGATGGAGAGGGGGTTGAACGTGGCGGAGGCGAGGAGGCTGAGGATGACCACCGCGGCGAAGGCGAGGGCGCCGGGGCCGGGGGCGACGCTCGCCCAGTTGCCGAGCTTGACCGCGGCGACCAGGACGGCGACGAGCAGGACGTCGATCATCCCCCAGCGGCCGAGGAACTCGATGGCGCGGTAGGTCGAGGCGCGGCGGTGGGGGCGCATCAGCAGGCCGCCGGCGCAGAGCGCGAAGATGCCGCCGATCTTCAGCACCGGGACGACGATCGAGCAGAGGAGCACGATCAGGCCGATGGCGACCTCGCCGCCGGAGATGAGTTCGACGACGCCGGTCCAGATGGTGGCGCTGTGGGAGTGGCCCATCCGCTCGATCTCGATGATGGGCAGGGCCATGGCGACGGGGTAGAGGAACAGGGCCGCGAGGGAGAGGGCGGCGGGGTAGGCGCGGGAGGCCGCGGCGATGGCGCGGGGGTGGGCCACGGCCGTCCGGCACCGGGGGCAGCGTGGGGTGTACCCCGGCGGCGGATCGGGGACGTGCTGGACCAGCGCGCAGCAGGGGCAGGCGCGGAGGGAGGGCATGTAGAGGAGTTTATGGGGGGAGCGGGGGTGAAGGGATGGAGGTGGGGCCCCGACTACTGGTCCGGGAGGTTGTTCGTGAAGGCCCGGGCGGCCTTGTTGGCCCGCGCTACGGCCTCGATCGCGGCGCGGAGCGGGGCGCGGAGGTCGTCCGCGGCGGCGGGGGCCGGGGCGGCGCCCAGGGTGGGGAGGTCGACTTCGAGGCGGTCCATGGCCGCCAGCAGCGCGCGGTCCGCGGCCTCCAAATCCTGGGCGAGGGCGTGGAAGGAGCCGATCCGCGGCGAGTCGGGCTCGAGCGTGCGGAGATAGCCGGGGGCGACGTCGAAGACGGAGGCGATGCGCCGGCGGGCGTCGAGGGCCGCGGCCTGCGCACGCTGAGCGCGGCGCTCCAGGTCGGCGTGGCGGCGCTCCGCGCCGTCGGGGCCGCCCATGGCGAGGTCGCGCAGGCCGTCGTCGGCGTGGGCGAGGGCGTCGCGCGCCGCCTCGAGGGACTCCATGGATTCGGAGAGGCGGAGGTGGACGAGCCCGGCGGGGGAGAGGCGCAGCTCGGTCTTGAGCGTGTCGGTGTAGGCGGTCGTGCAGGCGGCCAGGTTCGGCAGGGCGAGGGCGAGGCAGGCCGCGAGCAGGACGGGGGCCGCGGCGCGACGGACGGGTCGGCGGTGGCGTGCGTGCACGGCGGGCTCCTTGTGCAGGGTTCTCGGGGTGCAGGGTTTTCGGGGCTGCATCACCGGGGTGCAGGCGGTCCACCCGGCGAGCGGCGCGATGCTATGCGGCGGCGGGGGGCGCGATCCTGAACCGGGGTTCACGGGCAACTCACGCGGTGCGCATGGCGGGCGGGGAAGACTCATGCAAAGGCGGTGACGCCCACCGCGGGAGGGTTGCAGCATGCGACGAGCAGCATTGTGCGCGGCCGCGGCGGCTGCGCTGGCGGTCGGGGTTCCGCCGGCGACCGCGCCGGCGAACGAGACGGACCAGTTCACGCTTCCCCTGGACCGCCCCTTCGCGGACCTGGGGCCGTACTTCACGGCGGTGCACTACCGCGTGCTGGAGTCGGCGGTGGCGAGGCTGAACGACGGGATCGACCGGGTGCGGTGGATGTCCGACGAGCAGCAGCGCCGGGCGGAGCTGCGGCAGTACCACGACCCCGCGGTGGTCGCCAGCGCGGTGCGGTACCAGTTCCTCCCGGGGTTCATCGACACCATCGCGATGGAGAACGCGCTGCTCTCGGGCCTGGCGGCCGAGGCGTTCCCGGGGTGCGTGGTGGCCCACAAGCAGCCGGACTGGATCTACCTCTTCGCGCACCTGCCGATCGACCCGCGGAACCTGGCGCTGATGTTCCAGAGCTCGACCATCAAGGTCTACGGCTCGTACATGGGCACCGACAAGATCGCCCACTTCCACGACCTCGGGCACATCTACTACCTGAACTACCTGCGGCGGGTCCGCGCCGGGATGAGCGAGGAGGAGGCGACGGCGTGGGTCGTGAACGAGTTCGCCAACGGCCCCATCTCCGAGGGGGCGATCATCGGGCTGTTCGCGTCGGGGGTCTTCTCCAACGCGGACCTGGCGTCGAACTACGTGGGGATGAAGTTCTACCGGAACCTGACCGAGCCGGTGGTCGTCAAGGGGGAGCTGCGCCCGCCGATGCTGGTGCTCGTCGGCGACCACTGGGCGCTGAACCACCACGTGCGGCCGGAGTCGGACTTCTTCGAGCCGTTCGTCTCGGACCACTTCAACGAGGCGCTGAACCCGAGCCTGTTCGAGTGGGGCCTGCGCCGGGAGATCCAGCGGCGGATCACCCGCAATGCGGCGAACATCGTGACCTTCTACGCCGAACGCGACGGCCGGCCGCGGGACATCGCCTACTTCGACAACCTCGCCCGGGAGCTGGGGACGTACTACGGCGAGGACTACGGCGGCCGGGGGGAGGTCGGGGTGAACCTGCTGTCGGTGGGGTCCACCTGCCTGGCGTCGCTGGAGGGGATCGAGCCTCCGGCGGCGGGGACGGGGACGGCGACGGCGACGGCGCAGCGTCGCGGCGGGCGGAGCGCCCCGCTGCCGGAGTGGGTGCGGGGGATGGAGCTGGGCTCGCGCCCGCTCGCGGAGGCCGAGTGGGTCCGCGGGCGGCGGCTGATCGGCGAGCCGATCGAGGTGGCCCGCGCTGCGCCGCCGGCGGCGGGCGGGGAGGAGGTGCCAGCGGCGATCACGGTGGTCGGCGGCGGCCGCGGGCTGGTCGCGGCCCACGGGGACGAGACGGAGGAGGATCACAGGCGGCCCAGGGCCGACTGAGTTTCGTGTAGCATGGCGGCATGGGCACGCCGGTGAAGCTGCGTCAGCTCGTCCTGCTCGCGGTCCGGGGGGCGGGGGTGGTGTTCTGTGTGCTGGCGCTGCTGCCGGCGGCGACGTTTGTTGAGTCGGTGCTCGGCGCGGTGTACGGGGAGCGGCTCGGCGATTACTTCTTGTACGGCGGTGGCGTGCAGCTGCTGGCGTCGATGCTGGTCAACGCGGGGATCGGCGCGGCGCTGTGCGTGTGGAGCGGGCGGCTGACGGCGTGGCTCGTGCCGTCGCTGTCGTCGCGCTGCCTGCGGTGCGGGCATCGGCTGGATGCGGCCAACGGCGGGGTGTGCCCGGAGTGCGGCGGGGTCTAACGCTCGGGCCGGGGGCCGAGGGCTTCCGCGACGAAGGCGGCGACCTCGCGCTGAAGTGCGGGGTCGTCGGCGAGGATGTCGTTGTGGCCCGCGCCGGGGGCGATGAGCAGCCGCGCGGGGACGCCCGCGGCGTGGGCGGCGCGATCGAGTTCGCCGGCGTGCGAGAGCGGGACGATCTCGTCGCGGTCGCCGTGGAGGATCAGCACGGGGCGGGCCCCGAGGCGGGCGATGGAGTCGGCCGCGTCGAGCCCGGCGGGGATGACGGCGGCGCCGACGAGGCCGGCGTGGCGGCGGGCGATCGACTTCCAACCGGAGAAGGCGGCGACGGAGACGACGGCGCGGACGTCGTCGGGCCGCTCGGCGGCCGCGGCGAGGGCGAGGACGCCGCCGAGGCTGTTGCCGAAGAGGGCGATGCGGCCGGGGTCGATGCCCGGGAGCGTGCGGAGGCGGTCGAGGGCGGCGAGCGTGTCGATGAGCAGGTCATCGCGGCGGAGGCGGCGCGGCGAGGGGGCGGATCGGCCGTAGGAGCGGTAGTCGAAGAGCAGGACCGCCAGCCCGTGGTCGGCGAGGAAGGCGGAGCAGGCGAGGTGGCCGGCGACGTTGCCGGCGTTGCCGTGGGCGTGGAGGACGGCGGGGAGCGGCGCGTCGGGGGGCGCGTTCGGCGGGCGGATGAGCCAGCCGTGGAGGGTGAGGCCATCGGGGGTGGGGATGGCGACGTCCTCGACGCCGGGCGGGGTGAGGAACGGGTCGCGCGAGGGGTAGTAGAAGCTGGACTCGAACATGTCGGCGCGGCAGCCGGGGAGCAGGAGCGCGGAAGCAGCAAGCAGCAGGAGGAGGGGCCGCATGCGGCGATTCCCGCGGCGATTTACGAGGGCCGCGGGAGCTTGTTGCCGGGCGTGACGTCCGCGCCCTCGGGGAGCTCGTAGACGACGGCGATGAAGATGTCCGAGGGGGCGAAGCGGCGGGTGGCGGGGACGTCGGCGCCGGGGATGCGGGTGTGCTGGGGCGAGTTCAGGACCGCCTGGGGGGCGATGTTGCCGAAGATGTTGACGATGCGCGCCTTGGTCTGGCGGAGCCAGGCGTTGATCTCGGCCTCGAGGGCGAGGGTGGAGTCCTCTTCGGCGGCGAAGAACTTGATCTGGTGCATGGATCCTCTCGCGGGGAGTATCGGGGCGAGCACGCTCAGCCGGCGCAGGGCTCGGCCTTGCGGAACATCCCATCATACTCGGGGCCGCCGACCACGCGCCTGAGGTCGGCCCCCGCCTCGACGGCGGCGAGGGGGTCGCGGCCGGCGAGGTCGATCACGGCGATGGCCCACCAGTCAACCGGCGTGCCGCGGGCGCGGGCGGCGATGAGGGCATCGACGCACAGGGCAGGGTCGCCGCCGGCGAGGAACTGCGTCTCGATGTCCCTGAGCGTGACGCCGACGCCCGCGAGCGAGGCCCGACGGGCGATCTCGAGGAACCGGCCGGCCTTGGGGCGCCACGGCGTGGAGCGGGGGCCGCGCCGCTGGTGGCTGGAGTAGTCGTAAAGGAGGAGGAGGCGGAGGGTCTGGGGGAGGGTGACCGCCACGCCGTCCGCACGGGCGCGGCGGGTGAGCGAGACGGCAGCGAGGAGGACCCAGAGCGGGACGAGGGCGACGCAGAGGACGATGGTGAGAGCGATGAACTCGAACATCCGTCGGCAGCCTACCCGATGAACGGGGGCGGGCGCAATGAAAAACCCGGGCTCGCGCCCGGGGCTCTCTTGGCGTCGGGGCGTTGTGGATGGTCAGCGGGCGAACTCGACGGCGCGGGTCTCGCGGAGGACGGTGACGCGGATCTCGCCGGGGAAGGTCATCTCCTCGCTGACTCGCTTGGCGATGTTGTAGGCGACCAGGTGCGCCTCCTCATCGGAGATCTTCTTGGCGTCCACCATGACGCGGACCTCGCGTCCGGCCTGGATGGCGTACGCCTCGGTGACGCCGGGCTGCTTGAGCGCGATGTCCTGGAGCTCGTTGAGGCGCTGGATGTACTTCTCCAGGCTCTCGCGCCGCGCCCCCGGGCGGGCGGAGCTGACGGCGTCGGCGGCCATGACGATGGGGGTGTAGAAGCTGGTGGCGGGGATGTCGGCGTGGTGGCCGCCGATGACGTTGAGGATCGGCTCGCGCTCGCCGTACTGCCTGGCGAAGTCCATGCCGATCTTGGGGTGGCCGCCCTCCATCTCGTGGTCCATCGCCTTGCCGATGTCGTGGAGGAACCCGGCGCGGCGGGCGATCGTGCCGTCGAGTCCGAGCTGCTCGGCGATGATCTGGCTGAGGTAGGCGACCTCGATGCTGTGGCGCAGGACGTTCTGGCCGTAGCTGGTGCGGAAGGAGAGCTTGCCCATCGCCTCGACGACCTTGGGGTGGACGCCCCGGAGGTTGACCTCCATGATCGCCTCCTTGCCGGTCTTGATGACCCGCTCGTCGATCTCCGAGCGGACCTTCTCGACGACTTCCTCGATCCGCGAGGGGTGCATGCGGCCGTCGGCGATGAGGCGGTTGAGGGCCTCGACGGCGACGGCCTGGCGGATCTTGTCGAAGCAGGAGACGACGATGACGCCGGGGGTGTCGTCCACGATGATGTCCACGCCGGTGGCCTTCTCGATGGCGCGGATGTTGCGGCCCTCGCGGCCGATGATGCGGCCCTTCATGTCGTCGCTGGGGATCGGGACGGCCCGGACGGTGCTCTCGGCGGTGTGCTCCGCGGCGTAGCGCTGGATGGCCATCAGGGTGATCTCCTGGGCCTTCTTCTTCGCCTCGCTCTCGGCCTCCTCGGTGAGCTTGTGGACGACCTTGGCCATGTCGAGGCGGACGTCCTCCTCGACGCGCTGGAGCAGCTCCCGCCTGGCCTCCTCCTCGCTCATGCGGGCGACGGCGACGAGCTTGTCCTTCTGCTGGCGGAGGATGTCCTCGATCTCCTCCTCGCGGGCGGCGAGCTTGGCCTCGCGGGCGCGGACGGCCTCGGTGGTCTTGGTCAGGGCCTCCTCCTTGGCGGTGAAGGACTCGAGCTTCTTGTCGAGCAGGTCCTCGCGTTTGGTGAGGCGGCGCTCGGTCTCGCGGAGCTCGTTCCGGGTGGCCTCGGTCTCGGCCTCGAACTTCTCCTTGCGCTCGAGGATGGCCTTCTCGGCCTCCAGGGCGGCCCGCTCGCTGGCGGTCTTGGCCTCGGCCTGGGCGCGGGAGGTGATCTCCTCGGCCTCGCGCCGGGCGTTGGCGAGGGTCTGGCCGCCGAGGAAGCGGACGAGGGCGACGCCGGCGGCGACGCCGACGGCCAGGGCGACGATGGCGATGATGGCCGCGACGGGTGCGGAGACCTGGGCCAGGGTGGAATGGAGCAGGAGCATGGACGGTCCCTTCGCCGCGGGGCGCAGGGCATCGCCGCCGCGGTGGCTGGGCCCCGTGGCCATGAGGGATCGGGGAGCGTCGCCGCGGGCGCGGCGCTCAGGAAGCCGCAGAGGCAGAGATCAGTTCAGAGCGGAACGCCCACAAACCTGCACCCGGCGGGTGCGGGGAGCGCAAGACACGCGGGTGTGCGACCGGCGGTGGGGCCAGCGCGGGTGACCAGATGGCTGGCCGTGGTCGAACGCGCTGCGGAGTGCTGTGCGTGGTCCTGGAGTAAGAGGGCGTGGGGAGATGGGGCACAGTTGGGGCTCTGGTTGATCTATGCAAGGCCGGGTCCTGCGAACCGGCCAAGGGCACGCCCGGCCCACCGGCCGGCGGCGTCGGCGCCCCCGGCACAGCGGCGGAACGGATCATGCCATCTACGGCTTCCCCGACCCTCAGGCGGGCGGGGCCGATGGTGGTGCGTCGGATACCTACCGACGCATGGTCAATTTAGCAGGAACGTTCAGGATTCGTCAAGTCAGCGGGCGGTGCGGCGGCACGGAGTACCCCGAGGACGAGGGAGAGGGAGCGGCGGCCCCAAATCGGGGGGACTGGCAGGTCGGCACGCCGAGATCGGCCGCGGGGAGGCCCGGCGGAACATCGATCGGATGACGCGAACATCATGCCCGGGCGTCCAACCGCCCCTCGAGCCGATATGTAGAATCCGAGGCTCGGCCGCCCCCTCGGGCTCGCGGCCGGCGTACACATGGGACCGGCACATGGGACCGGGGCGGCCCGAGCGGTCGCCGGGGGCGGCGGGCCGAGGCGTCCGACGGGCGCGAACGAAGGAACAGACATGCTTGGAACCGGATCTGGAGCGTCGCGTCGGGCAAGGAACGGAGTCGCGCTGTGCTGGGCGGGCCTGCTGGCCGCGGCTGTGCTGGGGGGGTTGGGGCTGGGCCTGGGTGGCTGCGCCACCCGGAAGGGGCTCGAGGTCGCGTTGAAGGAGCCGGCGAGTGGGTGGCCCCAGCGGGCGGCGATCGACGTGCAGAACTTCCACGGGTCGGTGACGGTCATCGTGGACCCGCGGGTGGACCGCGTGATCCCGACGGCGACCGCCGGGACGCGGCAGACCCTTGAGCGGGGCATCCAGTGGCGGCCGGCCGAGGCGGTGTCGGTCGTGATGAACATGGAGGAGCAGGAGGGGGGGCAGGTGCTGGTGGTCCGCACCGGGGCCGTCTGGCCGGACCCGGAGGAGGTCTGGGTGGACCTGAAGATCCGCATGCCGGCGTGCGACGGGGCGATCATCTGGAACCGGGGCGGGCCGGTGGAGCTGGTGGGGGTGTCGGGGGCGGTGCACGTGGAGAACGGGCCGCTGGAGGTCGCCGGTCGCGGCGAGGGGCGGTCCGACGGCCGGATCGAGGTGCGGACCGATGAGCCGATGACCGGGCCGGTGGCGCTGGTCACGAAGCGCGGGACGGTGGTGTACCAGGTGGGGCGGAACTCGACGGGGATGTTCGAGCTGGTCTCGGGGGACCGGCCCGTGGAGTTCTACAGCCCGGGCATCCGGCCGGACATGGTCTCGGGGAACGGGCGGCGGATGACGGTGCAGCTCAACGGGGGGCAGAACCCGGTGATGCTGCGGAGCGAGGAGGGGCTGGTCCGAGCGGCGGTGATCGAGGACCCGGAGGGGTACACCAACCGGTGGAGGTAGGGGGAGAAGCTGGGATACGTCCAAGAAAGGGCCCATGGGACCGACGAGCCCCATGGGCCTTTTTCATGCCGCGTGCGTGATCGTCCGCAGCTGCTGCAGGACGATCTGGTCCACGTAGCCGGTGAAGAGGTCCATGACGAACTTGCGGTGGCCGGGGTTGAAGGCGAACTCGAAGGCCATGCCGGCATAGACGTTCTGCGACGAGTCGATGTGGGTGTGGGCGAGCCGCGCGGTGACGCCGATGGGTGCGGGGATGTGGGGGGTGAGGTCCACGCGGAGCCAGAGGTGGGGGCGGCGCTCGATGGCGGCGGCCTCGGAGCGGTCGATCCGCAGGCCCAGGCCGCCGCCGCTGACGTTGACGAGCTGCGCCTTGAACATGGGGCCGACGTCGGGGAGGAGGATCGACGAGGCGGCGTCGTCGGGGTTGGTCGAAGGGGGGGCGACCTGCCCGGCGGCCTTGAGCGACTCGATCTGCACGCGGTTGGCCGTCTCGGCGGGGACGACGGTGGTCGGGTCGAGCAGGGGCCAGCACTGGACCTGGGGGAGGCGCAGGTCGGCGGTGGAGATGCGGTAGAAGGCGCGGCGGGAGCAGCGCTCGACGCCGTCGGGGGTGCTCAGCAGCAGGCAGCGGACGGGGGCGCCGGTGGGGCCGCGCTCGTCCCGGTAGCCGAGGGTGCGGGTGTGGAACATCCAGCGGTTCTGGCCGACCGTGATGGCGCCGATGAGGGCGACGCCCTCGCGGAGGTCGATGAACTTGCCGAAGGCCGCGGGGGGCTCGACGACGATCTGGTCCTCGGCGAGGCGGATGAGCTTGACGCGCCAGACGATGTCGGAGCCCGCGCCGGCGGGGGCGGGGGCGGGCGTTCCGGCGGCGGCGCGGTTGACGGAGATCTCGATCGCGCCGCCGCGCTCCTGGATCTTGCGCAGGCAGTCCCACCAATGCTCGGTTCGTGAACGTGAGGCTGGCACGGCTCTCCTCGCTGTGGAAGGTGGAGGTGGGACGCCGGCGGCGCGGGCGCGACCGGCGGCGGCGTCACAGACGGATCGGCCGCAGCGTCGGCGGGCTTGACGCCGTGGACGAGCGCGGGGGGAGTGCGCGGGGGCCGGGACCGGTTGCGACGGGTGGGGGGACGAGTCGGGGGCGGGAAGGGGTGGAGCGCGGGGTTATCGGCTTGCGGCCGCGGGCGGGTTGGCAAGGGCCTCGATCCCCGCGGCGAGGTGGCCCAGCAGCCGGCGGGCCTCGGCGGACTCCTCCTCTGAGAGGGGGACACGGGCGAAGCGCGGGCGGTAGTACAGGGCGGCGAGTGAGCGGAATGCCGCGGCCAGCTCGGGGTGGTCGCTTGCGAGGGCATCGGCGTGGGCCATGGGGGGGCGCGAGGGGGGCTTGCCGAGGCCGGCGCGGTCGAGCAGGTCCAGGGCGCGGTCGTAGAAGACGACCCCGGCCAGGAGCCGGCGGAGCTGCGGGTCGGCGGCGGCGAGCGCGGAAGTCGGCCGGCGCTTGCGCCACAGCCGCCGGAGCGGGATGCGGAACCCGATGACGAAGGAGGCGACGATCAGGACCGCGCCGCCGAGGATGGCCCACTGGGCGATGCGGGCGCCGGACCGGGAGAAGGAGACGAGCGAGGCGAAGCGCTCGCCGGCGCGCCGCACCGCCGCGGCGACGCCCGCCAGGGGGGAGTCCTCGCCGATGAACCGGCCGAGGAGCGCGGAGCGCCGACGGTCGTCGAAGGAGACGACGGCGTCGTTCCACGCGAAGTCGATCGCATCGTAGAGCCGGCGCAGGCGGGCGAGGGGGCCGGTGCCGGGGCGGTGGATCAGGTCGAGCGCGGCGGGGGGCGAGGGGTCCATCGTCACCCAGCGGCCTATCTCGGGGTCGAGGCAGACCTCGGCCCAGGCGTGCGCGTTGGACTGGCGGACGAGGTACTGCCCGGTGGCGGGGCTGAACTCGGTGGCGAGGTAGCCGGTGACGAGGCGGGCGTCGATGCCGACGGCGTGGCACATGGCGACCATGGCGGAGGCGAAGTATTCGCAGTGGCCGCGGCGGGTCTCGAAGAGGAACATCTCGATCGGGTCGAGGCCGGCGCGGGGGGCGGCGAGGTCGGTGGTGGAGTACTCGCAGCTCGCGCGGAGGTATTCGACGAAGGCGTTGGCGGCGGCGCGGGTGGCGGCGGCGTCGCGCTCGGCGGGGTCGAGGGAGATGGAGCGGTCGGCGAGCAGACGGGCGGCGAGGTCGCGGATCCGGCCGGTCTGGAAGGGGGCGGCGCGCTCCTCGAGGGGGACGGGGGGGCGGGAGAATCGGCGTGAGCGGCGGAGCGGGACCGCGCCCTCGAGGTCGGACCAGATGGTGTAGCGGACGTTGCGGCTGGAGGAGCTGTTGCGCCGGAGGATGAGGTCGCGCCCGGTGCGGGAGAGGGCCTCCTCGCCGGGGAACTCGACGGCGATGGGGGCCCAGACGGCGAAGAGGTAGCTGTTGCGGGCCGCGAAGGCGTCGCGGACGGTCACATCCTGGCGGTAGATCATGCGGCCGCCCGCGGGCTCGGCGATGTCGTTGCGCCGGCCGGGGGCGAGGGTGTGGTTGCCGCCGCCGAATCGGCGGCCGCCGAGGGGGCGCCAGGTGCGCTGCTCGGGGTCGTAGGTGTCGAGGACGGCGCCGCGGAGGTGCAGGGCGCGGGCGTCGGAGCCGAGGGGGCGGCCGCGCTCGTCGGTTACGCGGACGTCCATCACCGGCGTGGTGTCCTGGCCGAGGGAGTTGACGGTGCCGAGGTTGACCTGGTCGTTGAAGCCGATGACGGCGTCGCCCTGGCGCTGGCCGAGGCGGCCGAAGCGGTCCTGCCCGAGGCCGCGGGGGGTCAGGAGGAAGATGACGAACGCGCTGACGAAGGAGAGGAGGATCGCGACGGAGACGACGCCGAGGAAGTGCCGGCGGGCGGATCGGGCGCGCGGGCCGGGGCGGGCGAGGTCGGCGGCGAAGACTGCGCGCGAGCCGTCCGTCGTCGCGGCGCCGCCGCGGGCCCGGGTGAGCCCGGCACGGATCTGCAGGAGCATCGTCGCGGCGGTGGCCAGGGGAGTGTAGATGAGCAGCAGCAGGCCGACGCCGAGGCTGTTGCTGGTCAGCAGGGCGCCGATGACGATGAAGAGGCTCAGGGAGAGGAGCTGCGCCTCGTCCCGGGGGGAGCGGCGGTCGAAGAGCTTGATGAGCTGGATGAGGACGAGGAACTCGGAGAGGTGGGAGACGATCGGGTCGGCCGAGCCGCTGACGAGGAAGAACGCGCGGGCGATGGCGGCCAGGACCAGGACGTTGACGGCGATCCGCGGCAGGAGCGGGGGGGCGCCGTCGCGGGCGAGCCACCACCCGAGGGCGAGGATCGGCAGCGCGAAGACCGCGAGCAGCGGCGCGGGCTCGGCGATGCAGTAGCCGGAGATCGCCGCGCCGATGGCCAGGCACGCCGCGGTGTTGAAGCGGTCGTGGGTGCGCGGGGCGGGGGCGATGGTGGCGGTGAGCAGCGCGGTCATGGCCGGCCCCCCTTCGCGGGGCCGGCGCCGCGATGGAGCGCGCCGTTGCCTGCGGCGTGCAAGCCGTTGGCGTGGGGCGCGAGGGCGTGGGCGTGGCCGTTAAGCGGCTCGGACGCCGCGGCGGAGAGGGGCGGGGGCTCGGCCGAGCACGCGGAGAGGTGCACCGCGCCGTGGGGGCCGAAGGAGCGATCAACCGGCCCGGCGTGGACCGCGACGACGAGCGTGGCGCGGCTCGCCGCGGCGGGGACGGGCGAGGGGCGCGGCGGGAGCGCGGCGAGGTCGATCAGCGCCAGGTCGTCCAGCAACCTGCCCGCGGCGGCTCGCCCGGCCGAGGGCCGGCGCTCGATGGCGCACAGCGGGACGGACATGCCCAGCTCGTACCCCGCATCGGCCGCGGCGGAGATCACGCCGGCGGCGAGGCTGATGGCGGCCTCGTTGGCCTCCTCCCCCGCGCCGGGATCGAGCCGAAGCAGCAGGAGGAGCCGCTGCGGCACGGGGAGGCTGTTCTGGCGGACGAGGAGGGAATCGGAGCGGGCGGTGGCGCGCCAGGCGATGGAGCGCGGCGTGTCGCCGGGGACGTATTCGCGGAGGGTGAAGAACTCCTCGCCGACGCCGGGGCGGGCCGCTGAGGAGGCGGCCGAGGCGGCGCCGATGCGGCGGCGCGAGAAGAGGCCCGGCGGGGGCTGGGCCGGGCGCGGGCGGACGAGGATCGTGCGGGGCTGGCGGAACAGGAGCGACTTGCGGACGATGCCGAAGGGGAAGGTGGTCTCGAGGCTGAAGTCGCTGAGCGAGAGCATGCCGCGGCGAGCGGGGGTGAGCGGCGCGGGGAGGTCGATCGTCTCGCGCGGGCCGAGGTGGATGAGAAAGGTGAATGCGCGGGGGGGGACCTGGGCGCGGCGGCCGAAGGGGCGTTTCCGCGGCGATGGCGGTTCCGCGCTGCGCGGGTTGAGCTCCGAGACGCCGATGGCGAAGGCGGGGACGAGGCGTGAGCGGTTGGTGATGCGGTAGGCGAGGCTCAGGGGCTCGCCGGCGACGCCGCGCGGGGGCGCAGCGCGCTCGGCGCGGATGCCCATGAGCATCTGCCCGGAGATCAGCCCGGAGACCAGCAGGACCGCGAGCGCGAAGCCGAAGGCCCAGAAGAGGAGGTTGTTCTGGCTGTTGAAGGCGCCCAGCGCCGTCAGGATGGTGATGAAGACGTAGACGAGGCCGGGGGTGTGGAAGTGGTAGCGGCGTCGGACGGGCATGTTGGTAGAAGGTACGCGGGGGGGAGTGGGGGGGTTTACAAATGGCCAAATAGCAAAGGGCCAAATCAGGAAGTAGTCCGTTCAATGGCGCCCATGCCGGGCCTCTTCATTTGGCCCTTTGGCCCTTTGCTATTTGGCCATTTTCCTACCTCGCGTACGGCGGCTCGTTGCCGGGGCGCCACTTGATGTTGCAGCCGATGCTGGGGAGCTGCTGGCCGGTGACGGGCCGGCCCTCGAGGACGGCCTCGATGGCGGCGCGGAGGTCGCGTCCGGTGACGGGCTTGTTGTTGCCGGGGCGGGAGTCGTCGAGCTGGCCGCGGTAGACCAGCCCGCGGGTGCGGTCGAAGAGGAAGAAGTCGGGCGTGCAGGCGGCGTGGTAGGCGCGGGCGACCTCCTGCGTCTCGTCGTAGAGGTAGGGGAAGGTGTAGCCGGCCTCCGCGGCCTCCTTGGCCATCATCTCGGGGCTGTCGTCGGGGTAGCGCTCCGCGTCGTTGGCGTTGATGGCGACGACGGCCAGGCCGCGGGGCTGGTACTCCCTGCCGATCTTCGCCAGCTCGGAGCGGACGTGCTTGACGAAGGGGCAGTGGTTGCAGATGAACATCACCAGCAGGGCGGGGGCATCCGCGAAGTCGGCGAGGCGGACGCGCCGGGACATGCCGGGGCTGGTGGCGTCGGGGAGGTCGAAGTCCGGCGCGGGGGTGCCGAGCTCGAGCATGGTGGAGGGGGTCGCGGCCATGGGGTTGGGCTCCGTGCGAGTGGGGCGTGCGGCTTGGCCTGGTGAAAACGAAAGCGGCCCCGGCGTTGTTCCGCCGGGACCGCTCAGTGTAGTGGTTGCGTCGGGCGGCGGGGCCGCCGCCCGGGGTGGCGGGCTTAAGGATTGCTGAACCTGGTGGGCTCCACGCGCCGCACGCCCTCGAGCAGGGCGAGGTCGTCGAGCCGGCCGAGGGGGACGACGGCGACGATGATGTTGGTCGAGGCGGAGGAGTCCTCGATCCTCGCGCCCAGGGCGGCGATGCGTCCGGCCGCGGCGTCATCCGCCTTCTCGACGAGGATGGTGACGAGCACGCCGCCGTCCTTCCACGTCGCGCCCTCGGGCTTGTCGCCGCGGTAGCGGACGTCGAGGTCATCGGGGAGGTCGGCGCGCTCGGCGAAGGGGAGGAGGGCGGGGTCGAGGCGGGCGCTGAGCTTCGCGAGGCGGCGGGTCTCGGCGAGGCTGGCGCGGGCCGGCTCGGCGAGTCTCCGCACCTCGGCGATGCGGGTCCGGGTGTCGATCGCCTCGTTGCGGAGCGTCTCGGCGATCGCCTGCGCGGTGCGATCCTCCTTGAACACTTCGGCGAACTCCGCCGCGAGCTTCGCGGCCTCGGGCAGCTTCTCCGCCTCGGCGAGCTCGGCGATGCGGACGACGACGACCGCGCGCTGCGGCTCGCCGTCCTTGCCGCGAAGGGCGAGGCGGACCTGTTCGAAGGGGTAGCCGGCGCTGCGCTGCCGCGCGTCGGCGGCCGGGCTGCCCGGGGCCGCGGAATCCATGGCCACCGACTCGAGCCTTTCTTCCATGATCTGCACGCTCTCCTCGGCGTCATCGGAGAGATCGCGTCCGCGCCGCTGACCGGCCTGCTGCGCTTCACCGGCCTCGGCGGGGAAGCCGGTGGTGACGGGGGCGGGGGGGGGAGAGGAGGTCGGAGGGGGGGCGACCATCTTTTTCGGGCCGGGCGTCTCCGGTGCGGGGCCGGCGTCGACGCCAGTCATCGTGTGCACCTGCTCTCTGAGGGTGGCCGCGGGCTTTCCAAGGGACCGCCGGACCATGTCGGCGCGGCCCTCGGCCTCGACCCGCTCGATGGGCACGCCCGCGACCGGGACGTCGAGGCGCGTCCTCCGGCCGAAGAAGTCGGCGTCCTCTTCCCCGCGCGTCGCTGCGCCGTCGCCGGCCGCGATGTCCACCACGGTGTCCCCGCCGAAGATCCCCTCCCAGCTCACGCCCTGGGGCATCTCGATCGGGATGCTCACGAGGCGGGGCTCGCCGGCGATGGTCACGCGGGCCATGTCCACGGCGACGAAGCTGGTGAACTGGGTCATGATGTTGAACGTCTCGCCGAGGGTGACGACCTGCTGGCGGAGAGCGGCGGGGAAGGCGCCGCGCTGGGCCGCGGCGAGGTCGCGGTTCATCAGGCTCTCGACCTTCTGGCGGGCCCAGAGGGTGGCGATGGTGTCGTTGGCCGGCTCCGCGGCGGGGAGGTCGAGGTCGATCGTGCGGGAGTAGGGGCCCGCGCCGGTGACGCCGGTGATGGTCACCGTGCCCGCGCCGGGGGCCGTGTAGCGGCCGTGGATGACCAGGGGCCTCTGATCGAAGAGGTCGGGGAAGCCGCCGTCGTCGGCGCTGGGGAGGACGTCGGCGACGCGCAGGCCCTCGGAGAAGGCGACGTTGATGTTGGCGAGCACCGGCGTCGAGATGCGGCGGGTGAAGCGCTCGACGACCTCGTCGGCGTCGGCGGTCAGCAGCACGTACTCGGCCTCGCCGGCGCCTGCCCTGGCCATGTTGTCGAGGAGGTAGCGGTTGACGGAGTCGCCGATGCCGAAGGAGAAGACGCGGGTGGTGGCGCGGTTGCGGCGGATCGCGTCGATGATCGCCATGTCGTTGCCGACGTAGCCGTCGGTGAAGAAGGTGACCAGGCGCAGGGGGCGGACGTCCTCCGTCGGCGCGCTCTTCCAGCGGGCGCTGGCGGGGCGCAGGATGCGCTCGCCGCTCTCCGTCACCCAGACGCCGGTGGCGAGGATCGGCTCGCCGACCGGGCACATGATGCTGCCCCGGACCGGCGGGAGGGGGGCCATCTTGATGCTCAGGCCGTCGCGGATGCGCACGGTGTGGAGCCCGGCGGCGTTGGGCTGATCGTCGGTGACGTTCCACGGGAGCTCGACGGTGACCTGGCGGCCGTCGGCGGGGAGGTTGGCCAGCGCCTCGAGCGTGATCCCCTCGGGCCGGGGCTGCGCCTCCGCGGGCGTCTGCCGCAGCGCGGCCTCGATCGCCTTCATCATCTCCGTCCCGCCGCCGCCGCGGCGGGAGGCGAGGAAGCGCTGCGCCTCGGCGCGGTTCTCGGGGGTGTTCGGGCGGGGCCGGTCCCAGAGGATGTGCGTGTCGCCGGAGAAGGTGATGATGTTGAACGTGTCGCGCTCGCGCATCGATTCAATTGACCTGGACATCACCTCCTTGGCCTTCTCGATGGGGAAGCCGCTCATCGAGCCGGAGGTGTCGAGCACGAAGACCAGCTCCCGCGGCACGGCCAGCTCGGGGGCGACCCGCGCCGGGGGCTGGAGGATCAGAGTGAAGAACCCGCCGTGCTCGCCGCTGTGGGTGAAGATCGACTCCTGCACCGCGTCCCCCGCGAGGGACCAGGAGAGGACGAAGTCGCGGTTGGGGATCTCGTCCTGGTCCTTCAGGGCGACGCGGACCTTCGAGGCGCCGCCACGCCCGCCGCTCTCATCCAGCGCCGTCTGCACGACCTCGTGCAGCGGGGCCTCGAGGTTCGCGACCGCCGGCCCGCCGCTGTCGATCGTGACTGTGATCCCGATGTCGTGCCCGGTCCGCATCGGGGGCCGGGCGGGCATCGGCGTGATCTTGCTGGCGTCGGGGACCTGGTCCGTGTTGGGGGCGAAGCCCTCGCCGGACATGGCGCCCCGTCCGGCCGCGGCATCGGGGTCGAGCCAGAACCAGCGGCCGCCGACGTGGCCCATGCCGGAGGCGTCGATCGCGCCGGCTTCGGCCGAGCCGTCGGGGTAGGTCACGGCGAACGAGTGCCACGCGGGCGCAGCGCCGCCGGCGTCCGGGCGGGTGTGGTGCGGCGGCTCGATGGGATGCGCTGAGGCGAGGGCGGCCGCGAGCCGGGCCGGCGTGAGCGAGCGGCGGCCGGCGCTCTCGTTGGTCGCGGTGATCGCCGCCGTAGCGGGGGCCAGCAGCACCAGGCCGCGGCGGGGCGTGCAGTGGGGCGGCAGGGGCGCGCCTTCGGATGCGCTCCTCGCGCCGGGGATGTACCGCGGGCCGACGACCGTCGGGAAGCTGAAGGTGTACCGCCCGTCGGAGGGCTCGAGGACCTCGACGTAGCTGATCTCGATATCGACCCGCGCCCCCGGCTCGATGTTCGCCACCGACTGCGTGAAGATGTTGGGCCGCTCCTGCTCGAGCAGGCTGGCGACGCGGCCCCGGGCGCGTGCGCTCTCGTAGATCTGCCGCGCCGCCTCGCGCTCCTTCACCTCGCCGACGATGACGCGGTCGCCGATGGTCATCGTCATCCGGTCCACCGCGGCGCGGTGGCTCATCGGGAAGGTGTAGACGGCCTCGATCTTGTCGGGGTGCGGGTTGCGGTACTGCTGCTTCAGGGTCACCCGCGTGAGGAACCCGGAGATCTGGACGTCGACGTCCGTTCGCGTCAGCTCGCAGGGGCCGAGGATGTTGCCGTGTTCGTCGAGGGCGTCGAGCCGGCCGCCGTCGGGGGCCATGATGACGGCCTCCTGCGCGAATGTCGGCGGGGTGGTGGCGGGGATGAGCATGGAGACGAGCAGGGCCAGCGCGATCAGCGCGGCCGCGGCCATCGGCGAATACCGGTTCATGAGCGTCCTCCGGATCACATGGATGACGGGGCTGCGGGAACGGGCGCCGGCATCGCGGGCGGCGGCGGGCTTGTCGGAGCTGCAGGAGGGCTCGGCCGCGAGGGCGGCGAGCAGGCGGTCGCGCCCGGCGCGGGCGCGGTCGGCGTTGACGGCGTGCCACTCGCGCAGGAGCGCATCGAGCTCGTCGCGGGGCGGGGCGTCGATGTGGTCGTCGTCGGGGGGGATGGGAGGGGGGGGGAGTGGGGGGGGTCATGCGCGGACCTCCTTCATGGCGGAGGCGAGGTGTTCCCTGGCCCGGGCGAGGAGCTTGTAGAAGCCGCTGCGGGAGAGGCCCAGGGCCTCCTTGGCCGCGGTGATCGGGTCGGGGTCCATGTAGAACAGGTGGATGGCGAGACGCTCCTGGTCGGGGAGGCGGTCGATGGCATCGGTGAGGCGGGCCAGATCCTCGGCGTGGGAGGCGAGAGCGGGCGGGTCGGCGGCGGCCGCGGCGGGTGAGGGGTGGAGGGCGTGGTTCATCGCGGCGACCCCCTCGTGCCGTCGCCGGCGGCGGGCGGAGCGGCGGGCCTCGTTGCAGACGTTGCGGGCGATGGCGTAGAGCCAGGGGCGGAGGCCGTCGGGGCGGTCGAGCTTGTCCAGCAGCCGGTAGGCACGGATGAAGGTCTCCTGGAGCGCATCGTCCGCCACGGCGGGGTCGTGGGGCGACCCCAGGTTGGCGCGGCAGATGGCCAGGACGACCGCGGCGTGCCGGTCGAAGATCCGGGCGAACGCCTGGTGGCCGTCGGGGCCGCCGTGCCGGGCCGCCTCGAGGTCGGTGGCGTCCTGGCTCATCAGTTCATCCATGGCCGGTGGACCGGGGGGGTCTCCATGATCCTGGAGAATCGGGTCGGGGACGGGCGCGGCAGGGCCCCTCGCCGCGGGGCCGGCGACCTCCCATGGGGGCGATCGTTCGGGATCCATTGGCGTAACCGATTGGTGTATATGAAGTTATGTTGTTTGGGTGGCCGCGCGCAAAAAAATTCCCGGCTGCGACCGGTCACTTCGCAGCCGGGGTCGAGGACATGGCTGTGCCCTCTCTCGCCTCTCTCTCGCTCCGATCTCTCTCTCCTGCAACCTCTCTCTCGAGCTCCGACTCTCTCTCGCTCCGGATCTCTCTCCACCGCGGCTTTCGCCGCGGCATGTCGGGATGCTCAGGTTGCGTCAGCGAGATCAACCGGCTGAGGCATATGCCAGTCTACTGGTTGATGAAAGAGTGTCAAGGCCCGTGGGTTACGGGGTCACCCCCGTTTTTACGGATTGTTTGCAACGGGCGAGTCGGGGGAACCCTGTTTTGGGTATCGCGGGGGTGGGGCCTATGACACCACCACGGAGCCGGCGCGGCAGAGGGAGATGAACCGCTCCAGGGCCTGCCGATTGGCGCCGCTGAAGAACTCGTAGTTGCTGACCTTGACCCCGGGGCGGAGGAGCTTGAAGGGGATGGTCGCCGGGAGGTCGAGGCGGGCGACGGTCTTCTCGGCGAGGGCGTCGAAGCGGGGGATGTCTGGGAGGGCGGCCTCGAGGGCGTCGGCGAGGGCGCGGGCGTCCTCATCGGGGATGACGACGCCGCGGGCGTACCACGGTTCTGGTGAACTTGGGGAATCTGGGGAATCTTCGTAAGCATCGCCCGGCAGGAAGGCGGCCCATTCGTCGTTGTCCGGATCGGAGACGGGGCGGGGGAGGCCGGTGGGGGCCCAGCCGCGGTCGGCCGCGAGGCGGGCGAGACGCTGCCAGCTCTGGAGGCTGCACCAGAAGGTTCCGCCGGGGCTGGAGAAGGTGAGCATGGGGGTGGGCTCCGTAGCGCCCGTGCGGGCGGGGGGTTGCTTGATGACGGTACACCGCGGGGGCAAAAGGGGCCACGGCCCCGGCTTGGGGCCGGGGCCGTGGGGGTGGGGCTTCGAAACTGGGAGAGGAGGTAGAGTGGAAAGAGCATGGCCTGGAAGGCCAAGCCACGGGGGAGGGGGGTCAGCAGCCGTTCTGGACCGCGTCGAGCCAGGCGGAGAGGAAGGCGCTGATGTCGTTGGAGTTGACGCCGCCGCTGCCGTCGAAGTCGGCCTCGAGGGTGCCGTCCTGGACGCTGTCGAGCCACGCGCTCAGGAAGGCGGAGATGTCGTTGGAGTTCACCTGTCCGCTGGAGTCCCAGTCCGCCGGGCAGGCGCCGACGTCCTCGCAGGAGAGGACGTTGATCCGCACGGCGTCCACCGCCGCCTCGACGATGGCCTGGGCCTCGAGGTCGCTGGCGGTGAAGCGGATGCGGAACTGGTCGGTGGCCAGTTCCGGCGGGATCGGGTAGGTGACGGACTGCCAGCCGCCGAGGCTCTGGGGGCCGACCTCCTCGAGGACCTGCCAGTTCGCGCCGCCGTTGCCGGAGATCTCGACGCGGAGGGTGTCGTGGGCGCTGTTGCCGTTGTAGAACCAGCGGCTGTAGGAGACGCTCGCCATGCCGCCGGAGGCGTCGATGATCGGGGAGGTCAGGACGGTGGCGCCCGCGTCGAGGTCGAAGTTGCCGACGCGGTTGTCGGTCACGTAGCAGTAGCCATCGCCGTCGGCGTCCACGTCAACGAGCGGGGCCCCGGTGGCGGGGACGGGGATGGCCCGCTCCCAGGCGCCGGTGAAGGCGCTGGTGAGGGGGAAGTTCTGGACGGTCCAGCCGCGGTCGGTCTCGAAGTCGTCGGAGAAGGGGACGGTGTCGAGGCCGACGCCGGAGGAGAAGAAGTTGCCGGGGGCGCCGAAGGGCTCCGTGATGGTGCCGCTGAAGGAGCCGGTGGCGGCGAAGTAGAAATCGAGGGTCTGGTCGCAGGAGGCCGCGGGGAGGTCGGCGCGGTAGCGGGTGCCGCCGAGGTGGGTCATCTGGGCGATGGTGAACTCACCGCCGCCGAAGCGGTAGCCGACCACGGCCGAGTCGGGGACCAGGTCCTGGTTCATGACGGAGATGTCCATCTCGAATGAGAGGGCCTGGCCGGGGAGGATCAGCGTGGGGATGGGGTCCAGGAGGCTGATCAGCACGCCGGAGGTCTGGCCCGCTCCGACCACCGAGAAGATCTGCGGGCCCTCGGGGACGTCCGTGCCGACGACCTCGACGGTCCAGGTTCCGCCGACGGGATTGTCCACGTACACCTGCTCGATGTTGTCGAGGGTGTTGGGGCCGGTGCGGACCGCGTCGGCGGAGGGGTTCTGGGGGTCGAGGCTCCAGGGATAGTGGACGTTGCCGTCGGGGTCGATCAGGCGCAGGTCGAGGTCGTTGATCAGCACGTCCGCGGCGTTGGGCGTGCCGGGGGCGTCGTCCCAGGCGACGGTCACCTTCAGCGGCGAGCCGGGGATGACGTTGATGGTCGTGGAGAAGGTTTCGCCCTGGCCGACGTGGGCCTCCTGCATGCGCCCGGTGCGCATCATGTCGATGGCGGGCTGGACGCGGACGCTGCCGTAGCCGCTCTTGTAGTCCGGGCCGGGGTTGAAGACGTCCTCGGCGGTGTGGGCGAACAGGGCGCGGAGGGTGGAGTTGCGCGGGTCGGGGAGGCCGGGGAAGCGGACGCGGAAGTCCTGAAGGACCAGGGCCGCGAGGCCGGTGACCGTCGGGGCGGACATGGAGGTGCCGCAACTGTTGTTGTAGGAGGTGTCGCTGGAGCTGGTGGAGGAGGTGACGCCGCCGTCGCCGCCGGCCTGGCAGCCCGGGCCGGAGACGTCGGGCTTCATGCGGCCGTCGTCGGTGGGGCCCCAGGAGGAGAAGCTGGTCATGGAGTCGTCGTTGGAGTTGAGCGCGCCGACCGTCAGGTGGTTCTTGGCGCCCGAGGGCGGGGCGATGGAGTAGTAGTCGCCGAAGCCCTCGACGTCGCAGCGGCTCCCCTGCCGCTCGTTGCCGTTGGCCCAGACGACCCGCAGCGGCTGGCCGAGGGAGCCGCGGACGATCGAGTCGATCAGCACGTCGGTGACGCCGTAGTTGCCCTGGATCTCGCAGTTGAGGAAGTTGCTCTCGATGTTGGTGCCGATGGAGTTGTTGGCGAGCACGACGTCGTGCGAGTTGACGGCGAGGGTGTACTCGGCCTCGAGGTCCATCGGGTTGGTGTACAGGAAGCCCGACGGCAGCGAGCCGCCGCTGCCCAGGCCGGCGGAGAAGAGCGTCACGCCCGGGGCCATGCCGGCGCGGGAGGGGTTGCCGCTGCCCGCGCCGCTGCCGCCGACGGTGCCGGAGACGTGGGTGGCGTGGGAGCTGGTGGGGGAGTTGTCGATGACGGTCAGGCGGCCGCCGAAGGTCTGGTGGGTCGCCCGGGCGGCGCCGCCGTCGTAGATCAGGACGTTGACGCCCGTGCCGTCCAGGTTGTACGGCGCGGCGTTGACGATGTCGGCGCCGGTGCGCTCGCGGTTGGAGTCGTTGCGGAGCGACAGCTCGGTCATCGCCGGCAGGGCCGGCTCGATCCACTGCACCGCGTCCTCCTCGGCGAGGCGCTCGATCATCGAGCGCGGCATCTCGACCACGAGGAACGGGATCGTCGCCGACTCGCCCCGCACGTCGCCGCCGTACAGGTTGGTCAGTTCGAGGGCGGGCAGGCCCATGTCGGCGTCGGGGTGGAAGAGGACGTAGACGGCGATGGTCGGGTCGGCCGCGTTGCGGAGCCCGTCGGGGCCGGGGACGGTGGCCCACTCCAGCGGGTCGTCGCCCTGGAGGAGGGGGTCGAGCTTCCACTCGCGCCGGATCGGCACGGCCGAACGCAGCGGCTCGAAGGCGGCCAGGTCGGCGACCTTCGCCTCGTCGGCGGGGGCGAGGGTGGCGAAGAAGGCGTTCCTGCCCAGGGGGGCCTGGAGTCGCAGCCCGTTGCTCGCCAGCAGCTCGCGCTGCGCGGGCATCAGGGGGCGGCTGAACTGGACGACGATGTGGCGCGGGCTGTCGGGGTGCAGGAGGGCGGAGATCGCCGCCGACTTCTGCGCGGCATCGCCGAGCACGGGCACGGCGGCGTCACCTGCCTTGAAACGGATCACCCCGGCGTCCTTGGCGGCCTCCGCCGCGAGCAGGGGTGTTGAGGCCAGAATGGCCGAACCGAATAGGGCGCAACGCCACCGCAGAGTCTTGGTGCTCTTCATGGAAAAGAATCTCCACGCACCGCGGGGGCGATGCCCCACGTGCAGACACGAACATCCTCCCCGGCACGAGTAAGAAGAACCTACCACAAATGTCTCGGCCGTACCCGTCCCGCGAGCCGAATTTCGCGCGCCGGGCGTCCGGATGTCGTTTGGGTGGCGAATGTCCGGGGGCTGAACGGCCGGGTCCGCCCCGGGAAGGCAGGCGGTGGGGCGGGGGGTGGTCAGGCGGGGAGCTGCCGCCGCTGCGCCGAAGTCGGGGGCCGCTGCACGGGGCCGGCGGGACTTGCCGGCCGGCCGGGCTATACTCAACGCGGCCGCGGGAGCCGGAGCTTGTCCGGGTCCGCGGCAGGCGGCCGGCTTGGCCGCCGGTGCCTTGGGGCGCATAGCTCAGTTGGCTAGAGCGCAGCTGTCACATAGCTGAGGTCACAGGTTCGAATCCTGTTGCGCCCATTGACGGACCCGCCGCGAGGCGGGTCCGATCTCGTTTGGGGCATGGGGCTTACCGGGCCCCGCGGCGGCCGGCGCAGCACGGTTCAGGAGACCAGCGCCAGCACCACGAACCCGACGATCAGCACCCCGCCGATGACGAAGAGCACGCCCGCCAGGATTGTCGCGAGCTGGTTCTTCTTCCGGATCATGGGCTGTTCCTCCGATCGGCCCCGCCCACACGATCTGCGCGGGCGCTACTCGCCCGGGATGTACGAGATCGTCCCCTCCCACGGCGAGCTCGCCGTCGCGTAGAGCTTCTTCGGGATCCGCCCGGCGAGGTAGGACTGCCGCCCCGCGAGGATGGCGTGGCGCATCGCGTGGGCCATCATCACCGGGTCCTTCGCGTGGGCCACCGCGGTGTTGAGCAGCACGCCGTCGGCGCCCAGCTCCATCGCCACCGAGACGTCCGAGGCCCCACCGACGCCGGCATCAACGATCACGGGGTACGCCGGGTTGCCTTCCTTGAGCAGTTCCAGGCAGAGCACGATGTTCGCCCGGTTGAGCACGCCCTGCCCCGAGCCGATCGGCGAGCCGGCGGGCATGACGCTCGCCGCGCCGGCCTCCTTCAGCCGCACGGCCGCGATCGGGTCGTCGGAGGTGTAGCACAGGACCTGGAAGCCGTCGGCGACCAGCTCGCGGCAGGCCTCCAGCGTGCCCACAGGGTCCGGCAGAAGGGTCTTCTTGTCCCCCAGGACCTCGAGCTTGACCCAGTTCGCCCCGGGGTTGCCCAGCTGCGTCAGCAGCTCCCGCCCGAGTCGGGAGACCCGCACGGCGTCCTCGGCGCTGAAGCACCCGGCCGTGTTGGGGAGGATGGTGTAGCGGTCGAGGTCGATGTACTCCAGGAGCGACTTGCCCTCGGCGTTGTACAGCCGCTCGCGCCGGACGGCGACGGTGATGACCTGCGCCCCGGAGGCGTCCAGGGCGGCCCGCATCGTCTCCAGGTCGCGGTACTTCCCGGTGCCGACGAAGAGGCGGCTGTCGAAGGTGCGGCCGGCGATCGTCAGCGGCTCCAGACCCGGTTCGGTGTTCATCGCTGGTCCGGTGGAGAGGCTCATCGGGTGGGCATCCTTTCAGCGCTCCCCCATCCCCCGCCCGCCTCCCCCGGCCTGTTGCGCCCCCTGAGCGGCCTCCGTATACGGTTCCCGGCGGCCTGATCCCCGTCCGCGGCCCCCACGACTGCCCCACACCCCACGACCACGACCCCGGCACTCGCGCCCCCGAAGAGGACCGACCCGTGACCGAGGCCCCGCCGCCGCGAACAACGCGCTCAGCCGCCGCCGACGAGCGTGACGATCTCGACCGTATCGCCCGCGGCCAGGGCCCGCTCCCCGTGCTGGGGCTTGGAGACCAGCCGGCGGTTGACCTCGACCGCGCAGGGCCGGCCCGCCAGGCCGAGCTGGTCGAGCAGTTCCGCGACGGTTGTCCCCGCGGCGAGCGTCCGCTCCTCCCCGTTGACCGTGATGGACATGGGCTCGCTCACAGCCGGAGTGTAGTTCTCGGGATCCGCTGCCGCGAGGGGGCGGGAGCGGGGGCGGCCGCGGCGGCAGTGGGTGGGCTGCGGCGCGCGGGGGCGCTCGTCCTGCTGCTCGTCGCCGCCGCGCTCCTGGTGCTCGGGCAGGCCGGATGCGGGCGCGAGCCGGTGTACAGCCAGGAGACGCCGGACGACGTGGTCCGCTCGCTGGTGGAGATGGTCCAGACGGGGCAGGCGCGGCGGATCGACGACCTGATCTA
The DNA here is from genome assembly GCA_044507535.1 of Planctomycetaceae bacterium. Lineage (GTDB taxonomy): Bacteria > Planctomycetota > Phycisphaerae > Phycisphaerales > UBA1924 > CALAFV01. Next base: position 40,099 of record JBIQJK010000020.1, read on the forward strand.
CGCCGACTCGCCGCAGATGCGGGAGGTGCTGCACCAGCTCGGGGAGCTGCTGGGGCAGCTCCAGGGGCTGGCCGCGGCCGTGCACCGCAAGTTCCCCGAGGATGTGGCGCGGCTCCGGGCCGAGGCGGAGGAGGCCGCGGAGACGGGGCAGGTCCGCGGGCTGAGTCTGGCGTTTGGCTCGGGCGGGGGGAGCGTGAGGGGAGGGGGTG
>JBIQJK010000168.1:0-6127 GCA_044507535.1 Planctomycetaceae bacterium
GCTCTCGCCAGCGGGGCATTCACAACCTATCATCCGGCCCTTTACGGGAGGGGATGAGCGCGGCCGCGGGCGCGGCGGCGCGGATGGATCGCTGGAGACCCGGGTGAGCACCGAACTGGCCTCAATTCCTCGCACGCACTACGGCGCGCTGATCGTGCCGGCGGCGGTGGCGAGCGTGGCGCTGGGGCTGCTGGCGGCGCGGGGGGCGGGCGGGGACTCGGCGGTGCTGACGGCGCTGGCGGGGGTGCTGGGGGCGGGTGCGGCGCTGGGGGCGGTGCCGCTGCTGGGGACGAGGTTGATCCCGCCGGCGGCGTGGGGGCTGGTGGTGCGGGGGGTGTCGGGGGTGCGGACGCTGCTGGCGCTGGGGGCGATGCTGGCGCTGATCGAGGGGCAGGGGCTGGATCGGCGGCCGGTGGTGTACGGGGTGCTGGCGGGGACCGTGGTGATGATGATTGCGGAGGCGGCGGCGGCGGCTTGGCTGCTGATGCGGCGGGAGTCGAAGCGGGCGGGGGGCGGGAACGGGAACGGGGGCGGGACGGATCACACGCCGGGCGCGCGGCCTGAGGGCGGCGCGGGCGGCGGATCGAGGAGTGCGGCCTGATGCATTGGCTCAACACGCTCGCGGCGGCCGATCCGGCGTCGCACGTCTACAACCATCCCTACACCGTGACCGAGGACGGTCTGTGGCTGTGGTCGGCCAACCAGGGGAACCTGGTGCTGAGCGGGCTGATCCTGATCCTGGTCGGGTGGTGGGCGTCGAAGCGGATCGGGGCGGACGGGTACGTGACGAAGAACCGCTTCGCGCACATGCTCGAGGTGATCTGCGTGTACCTGCGGGACGAGGTGGCGCGGCCGCTGCTGGGGGAGAGGACGAACCGGCTGATGCCGTTCCTGTGGACGATCTTCTTCTTCATCCTGGTGAACAACCTGCTGGGGCTGGTGCCGCTGCTGGACCTGGTGCACCTGGTGAGCCCGGAGCTGCGGGCGTCGCACCGGGCGCCGATCGGGGGGACGGCGACGCAGAACATCTGGGTCACCGGCGTCCTAGCGGTGGTGGCGGCGATCTTCTTCAACCTGGTGGCGGTGAAGCACCTGGGGATCGTCGGGTACCTCAAGCACCTGACGGCGGGGGCGCCGTTCCCGGCGTCGGTGCTGATCTTCATCCTGGAGCTGGTGAGCCAGCTGTTCATCAAGCCGTTCGCGCTGGCGATGCGTCTGTTCGCGAACATGACAGGCGGGCACATCCTGCTGGCGACGCTGATCGGGTTCGTCGGGATGGTGGCGAACCACAGCCTGGTGATCAAGGGCCCGGTGACGGTGATCTCCGTCGCGGGGGGCTTCGCGATCTTCCTGCTGGAGATCTTCGTGGCGTTCATGCAGGCGTTCGTCTTCATGTTCCTGACGACCGTCTTCATCGCGCTGATGGACCACGACGATCACGAGCACGCACACGGACACGAACACGAGCACGGCCATGATCACGAGCACGGCCGCGCCACAGGCCACGAGCACGCACACGTCACCCCCGCGTGAATAACGGGCCCCGCCGCCCTGGCCGAGGCCCGGGCGGCCCGCACCCTCTCGTGAACAGCTAGAAGGATCGGAACAATGAAGACCCTGATGACCAAGTTCCTCCCGATCATGGCCCTGGCCGCCGCGGCGACCCCCGCGATGGCGCAGGACGGCGGCGCGTCGATGGGCAAGGGCCTGGCGGTGCTGGGCGGCGGCCTGGCGCTCGTCGGCGCCGGCGTGGGCATCGGCCTGATCGGCCGGGGGGCGACGGAGTCGATGGCCCGGCAGCCGGAGATCGCCGGGCGCATCCAGACGGCGGCGATCATCCTCGCGGTGTTCATCGAGGGCGCCACGCTGTTCGCCGTCGCCGCGGGCTTCCTTGCCTGAGCAAGCAGACGGACTTCGCCCGGCCGGCCCGAAGGGGCGGGCCGGGCTTTCACCCCCTTACGTTGGACCTCCCGGAGCAATCCGCATGAAACTCTCCCGAATCGTTCCCTCCGCCCTGATCGTGTTCGCCGGCGCGGCCGCCGCGCTGGCCGCGGACGACGCCGCCCACGGCGAGGCCGTGGGGGCCATCCCGACCCCGGAGCAGGGGATCGCGACGGGCGTCACGGCGATCGTGGTGTTCCTGATCGTCGCGGCGTTCCTGGGCGCGGTGGTGTGGCCGAAGATCAGCAAGGCGCTGGAGGCCCGCGAGAACAAGATCCGCAGCGAGATCGAGGCGGCGGAGATGGCGCAGGAGCAGGCCAAGGCCGCGCTGAAGCAGTACGAGAAGAACCTGGCCGAGGCGCGGGCCGAGGCGCAGCGGATGCTCGAGGAGGCCAAGGCGCAGCAGCAGACGATCGCCGCGGAGCTGAAGGCCAAGGCGGACGCGGAGCTGGCGGCGATGCGGGAGCGGGCGCGGCGGGACATCGAGGCGGCCAAGCGGGCGGCGCTGGCGGAGATCTACGCCGAGAGCGTGAACATCGCCTCGGAGTGGGCGGGGAAGATCCTGCAGCGGGAGGTGAACCCGGCGGACCAGCGGCGGCTGCTGGAGGAGTCGCTGGGGCAGCTGGAGAACGTGGCGCGGGGGTGATGAGGGGGGATTGGTGAGCCGGGGCGCTGTGGGCGTCCCAGAGGCACAGCACACAGCACGCAGCACGCAGTACACACGCACCACTCGGACGGACACCATGCCACTGACTGAAGCCGCGCCCGACGCCGTCGCCCGGATGTACGCCAAGACGCTGTTCCAGCTCGCCCAGGAGGCGGGGGGGCAGGCGGCGATCGAGGAGACGCTGGGGGAGCTCGAGGAGATCCTGGAGCTGGCGCGCGGGGACGCGAAGTTCAGCGAGTTCCTGTCGTCGCGGATCGTGCCGGCGAAGGCCCGGGGGGAGGCGCTGGAGCGGATCTTCAAGGGGCGGGTGTCGGACCTGACGCTGCGGTTCCTGCTGGTGCTCAACCGCAAGGGGCGCACCGGGCACCTGGCGCCGATCGTCGCGGCGTTCGACCTGCTGGTGCAGGAGGCGTTCGGGCGGGTGGAGGTGGACGTGTACACCGCCTCGCCGCTGAGCGGGGAGGAGCTGGAGTCGATCCGGTCGCGGCTGCGGGAGGTGCTGGGGAAGGAGCCGGTGGTGCACCCGTACACGGACGGGTCGATGATCGGCGGGATCAAGCTGCAGATCGGGGACCAGCTGATCGACGGGTCGGTGCAGGCGCGGCTGCGGCGGATGCGGGAGCGGCTGACCGGCGAGGGGGCCGCGGCGGTGCGGACGAAGGCGGCGAGGATCCTGCTCGACAACGGCGGGGCGGAGATGAACGGGGAGCCGGGGCGGCGGAACGGGCAGACGGCCTGAGCGCGAAGCAACGTGCAGCCCTTGCGGCCCCCTCCCTCGCGGAGGGGGCTGTTCTTTTTGGAGCTGTTCACTCTGGAGCATGGAGGCGAGGGCGGGCCGGGAGGATAAGGAGGGGAAGGCGGGGCGCGGGGGATTGAAGATTGAAGAAGGATCACGGACGGGCGGCTGCGGCCCGCCGTGACGCCCTGAGGGCGGGGCTACGATGGTCTCCCGCGGGGCGGTCGCCCCGGCTGGTCGGAGAGCATGCGATGGCGAAGAAGACGATCGATGCGGTGGACGTGGCGGGCAAGCGGGTGCTCATCCGTGTGGACTTCAACGTTCCCATCGAGAACGGGAAGATCACGGACGACCGGCGGATCCGCGGGGCGGTGCCGACGATCAAGAGCGTGCTGAGCCGCGGGGGGTCGGCGGTGCTGATGTCGCACCTGGGGCGGCCGGAGGGGAACGGGTACGAGGCGGAGTTCTCTCTGGAGCCGGTGGCGGCGGCGCTGGGGGGGATGCTGGACGGGGCGAGGGTGGTGTTCCCGAGCCGGGACTGCGTGGACGAGCAGGCGGCCGCGGCGGTGGCGGCGCTGAAGCCGGGGGAGGTGGTGCTGCTGGAGAACCTGCGGTTCCACAAGGCGGAGAAGAAGGGGGAGCCGGGGTTCGCGGCGAAGCTGGCGGCGTACGGGGACGTGTACGTCAACGACGCCTTCGGGACGGCGCACCGGGAGGACGCGTCGATGTACGCGGTGCCGCTGGCGATGGAGGGGAAGCCGCGGGTGGCGGGGCTGCTGCTGGAGAAGGAGCTGAAGTTCCTGGGCGATGCGCTGGCGAAGCCGGCCAAGCCGTTCGTGGTGGTGCTCGGGGGGGCGAAGGTGGCGGACAAGGTGCCGGTGATCGAGAACCTGCTGCCGAAGACGGACGCGGTGCTGATCGGCGGGGCGATGGCGTACACGTTCCTGGCGGCGCTGGGGAAGAAGGTGGGCAGCAGCCGGGTGGAGACGGACCGGCTGAAGGACGCGAAGGCGATCCTGGAGAAGGCGGCGCAGTACAAGACGGAGCTGCACCTGCCGCTGGACCACGTCTGCTCGACGGTGTTCGCGGAGTCCGGGGGGAGCGCGCAGGTGTTCGACGAGGAGATCGGGGACGGGTACATGGGGCTGGACATCGGGCCCAGGACGCAGACGACGTACGCGATGATCCTGCGGAAGGCGAAGACGATCGTGTGGAACGGGCCGATGGGGGTGTTCGAGTGGCAGCCGTACTCGGTGGGGACGATGCAGGTCGCCAACGCGATCGCGGCGGCGACGGAGAAGAACGGGGCGGTGTCGATCGTCGGCGGCGGGGACAGCGCGGCCGCGGCGGAGAAGTTCGGCGTGGCGGAGCGGGTGTCGCACGTGAGCACGGGGGGCGGGGCGTCGCTGGAGATGCTCGCGGGGCGGCCGTTCAAGACGGTGGAGATCCTGGACAACGCGTGAGCGGGCGCTCGATCGGGAGGGCCCCCGCGGTCGGAGTGCGGTGAGGATGGTCCGAGGGCGTCGCTCGCCCGGTGCACGGGCGAGGAAGGAAGTCCATCTCGGGAGCGGCGCGCCGCCGGGGCCAGGGCCGGGAGCCGGCGCATCCGGCAACCATCGACCGGGCCCGTTGTTTCACGGGCCGGCGAGGGGGGGGCGGTGACGCGGCGGGATGTGGTGCTGCTGGTGGCGCTGTGCGCCGTCGTGTTCGCGACGGGGCTGGCGACGCACGGGGTGACGAACTGGCAGGAGGGGCAGCGGCTGGTCGTCGCGCGGGAGATGCAGCAGCGCGGGGAGTGGGTCGTGCCGACGATCAACGGGCGGCCGTACCTGGCGAAGCCGCCGATGATCTACTGGTGCCAGCTCGCGGTGGCGAGGGTCACGGGGCGGGAGGTGGGGCTGTACGGGCTGCGGCTGACGGTCGCGCTGGCGGGGATGCTGGGGGTGGTGGGGACGTATTTCACGGCGCGGCGGGTGCTGGGATCGACTGATCCCCCCCTCCCCCACTGCTCGCCGGACGGCGCGGGGGCGGGGGCGGCGGAGGGGCGCGACGGGCTCCGCGCGTGGGCGCGGGAGGCGGCGCTGTGGGCGGGGGTGATGCTGGCGACGGGGGTGCTGTACGTCCGGTCGAGCCGGATCGGAGAGCTGGACATCCTGCTCGTGCCGTTCGTGGTGGTCGCCGTCGGCGCGGTGTTCGCGGCGTGGGAGCACGCGCGGGCGCGTCGGCGGGAGCACTGGGGGTGGATCGCGCTGGCGACGGGCGCGGCGGTCGGGGCGGCGATGACGAAGGGGCCACCGGGGGTGCTGGTGATCGCGCTGGCGGGGTACGGTGGGATCGCGCTGTGGGGGGCGTTCGCGAGCGGGGAGCGGCTGGATGTGCGGCCGTTCCGCGCTGCGCCGCCGGAGCGGGATGTGGAGGCGCGGCCGGCGCCGGCGTGGGTGAACGTCGCCGGGTTCGCGGCGGGGTTCCTGCCGGCGGCGGGGGTGGGGGCGCTCCACGCGGACGAGACGGGGGATGCGCCGGGGGTGGTGCTGCTGGGGGCGTTCGGGGGGGTGGTGGGGCTGGCGCTGGCGCGGCTGGCGCTGCGGTGGGAGCGCGGGGCGGCGGTATTCACGGCGTGGTCGCGGACGCACCCGGTGATCGTGCTGGGGGCGCCGATGGGGGCGGTGTGGTGGTGGGGGACGGTGGTGGCGGGGCGGGTCGGGGAGGCCGCGGCGATGGGGCTCAAGCCCGGCATCCTCTCGCGCGGCCATGGCGGTTCGGTCTCCGGACCGCCGCATCTG
>JBIQJK010000021.1:0-40198 GCA_044507535.1 Planctomycetaceae bacterium
AGGGCCAGGGCGGAGGCGAGCAGGGCGACGGCGGGCCGCGGCGAGGTGGGCATGGCGTGGGACTCCGGGGTGGGGGGCGGGACGACGGATTGGCGAAGGTCGAAGGCGTGGGGACCGGGCCGCGCGGACAGAGCGCGGACGACGGCCGTGCAGCACGGCACCGAGGCAGGTGGATTCGCCCGTGCGAGGGGTGCGAATGTACCGGGAGGGATCACCCCCTGTCCAGGGGGGCGTCAATCCCACGGCCGGCCTCCGGAGATCAGCAGCCGTTCTGGACGGCGTCGAGCCAGGCGGCCAGGAAGGCGCTGATGTCGTTGGAGTTGACGCTGCCGCTCTCGTCGAAGTCGGCGATCAGGTTGCTGTTCTGCACGCTGTCGAGCCAGGCGGAGAGGAAGGCGGAGATGTCGTTGGAGTTGACGTCGCCGCTGTCGTCCCAGTCGGCCGGGCAGCCGCCGCAGGTGGAGGCGGAGTAGACCGCCGTGGCCGCGTCCACGCCGCTGACGCTGAGCACGAGCACGGGCTGGTTGGGCGGCTGGTTCACGCCGTTGACCTGCCAGTGGGAGAAGCACAGGGGGCCGGAGGCGTCGGGGGCGGTGAGGGTGACGCTGGTGATGAAGGCGTAGATGCGGTCCACCGGCGTGATGCCGGAGGTGGCGCCGTTGATGTCGGCGGGGGAGACGTCGATGGCGACGGCCAGCGGGGCGTTGTTGTCGCCGTTCTTGGCGGCGATCTGGAGGCGGTGGTCGCAGGTCGAGACGTTGTTGATAGCGGCGGCGAAGGCGCCGAGGTCGATGCGGGTGCCGATGTTGGAGCAGCCGCCGGCGGAGCAGTGGGAGACGACGCCGATGACCTCGTTGGCGGCGAGGATGGCCGAGCCGCTGTTGCCGCCGCGGACGTCGGCGTTGAACTCCAGCGCGGAGGCGAAGATGCCGCCGATGGTGCCGATGGATCGCTGCTGCACCTGGTTGCGGGTGCAGGTGTTGTCCACGCCGTAGCCGTAGATGTTGATCACGGAGTTGACCGGGGGCATGCCGCCGGCGATGCGGCGCAGCTGGCCGTAGCGCTGGAAGGGGCCGGCGGCGGCGCTGTTGGCGCCGACGCGGAAGACGCCCCAGTCGTTCCCCACCCCGCCGTTGACGCCCTGGATCGTCCCGGCGACCACCGGGAACTGGTCCGCCACGGGGGGATTGACCAGGAAGCAGTTCCCCAGCGACGCCGGGACGTTGAACTGCATGACGCTCGCCCCGTCGAGGCAGTGCCCGGCGGTGACGGCGGCGTTGTTCTCGCAGACGATCGAGGCGGTGCAGCCGACGGGCATCAGCCGGGCCGCGAAGTTCTGGCTGGAGAGGGAGCGGTCGTCGTTGCCGCAGATGCCGCACTCGTTGGGGTCCCCGCGGAGGGGGTGCTCCGGCGGGAGCTGGTCCACGAACCCGGCCTCGGCGGTCTCCATGCGGAGCATGTTCCCGGCGGTGCCGGGGGCGGCGTGGAGCTCGAGCAGGACGGTGTCGCCGTTGAAGTAGGCCGTGGCGTCGTTCCACAGGGCCAGCTCCGCGGCGTCGAGGCGCTGCTGCTCTCCGTCGAGCATGGAGGTCGCCAGCAGGTACGACCCTTTCGGCAGGCTGGCCGCGGCGAAGTGGAGGCGGATCGAGTGGGCCCCGGGGAGGTGGACCTGGTGGGTGTAGACGACGGCGTGCTCGGCCCCGGGGTTGGCCAGGGGGCCGGAGTCGGCCCGGTAGGCGATCCGGGTCGTGGTGGGCGCGGGGAGGGTGTCCTGCGCCGCGGCCACCGGGGCGAGGCAGGAGGCGGCAAGGGCGGCCAGAAGAGCGGCGGCGGCGACGCGGCGATGGTTGGTCATGGAATGTCCTGACAGAAGTGGGGGGGCCGGAATCGGGGGGCGACCGATAACGCCACGGGCGCGGCCGCCGCGGGGGCCGGGGGCGGGGGCGCACCGGGCCGAGTTTCAGACTACTCGGTGTCGGCCGGACGTCAAGGAAGAGCCGCGAGGTCGTTCGGGCGCCGAACCGGGGGGAGGAGGGAAAAGGGCCAAATGGCAAATGGCCAAAGGGACAAATGCGGAGGGGGTGGGGGGGTAGGCGTGGGGGGGAAGGGGGTCAGCAGTTGCCGCCGTCGGTGAGGACGCCGAGCCAGGACTGGAGGAAGGCCGCGATGTCGGAGGATCTCGTTGCGCCGTCGCCGCTGAAGTCCGCCGCGAGGTAGTCGGGGTGCGGCAGGGCGACCGCGGCGAGCCATGTGCCGAGGAACGCGGAGACGTCGGCGGAGTTCACCGCGCCGGAGTGGTCGAAGTCGGCGAGGCAGCCGGTGGGCTCGATGGAGAGCAGGTAGGGCGCGGCGGCGGGGCCGGCGTCGCGGCGGACGACGATGAAGTGGTCGCCGGGCTCGGTGCTCGGGACGTAGAAGATGGACTCGGCCCGGCTGGGCGACTCGCACGGGCCAACATCGGGGCCGGTCCAGATGGCCGCGGCCGGGCGCTGCGCATCGGGGGCGAGGACGGTCGCGCCGACGCCGGCGCAGGTCGGGCTCTCCAGCGCGACGCGGATGCGGTGGGGACCATCCGCGCGGGCGAGGAAGGTCTGCACCGGCGAGCCGAGCGCCGGGACGGCGACCGGCTCGGCGCAGTCGGGCGAGAAGAGCGCGATGCCGGGGGCGTGGCCGTCGAGGCCGTCGAGGGAGGCGCTGTCGAGATGGCCCGCCTGGGCCTCGAAGGCGAACCAGTCCTGGTCGTCCGCGCCGTCGATGGCGCTGAAGACCGGCGGCTCGCCGGGGGTGATCGCCGCGGCGTCGGCGCAGCCGTCCGGGTGGTCGGGCTGGGCGTGAACGGCGGTGGCGGCGAGCGGGGACGGTGGCCGCGATCGCGGCGGGCCGGCCGTCGGTGCGCATCGATATCGCCACAGTCTCGTGGTGGCGGGCGAGATTGGCCCGCTTGGAAGAGGGCCCATCGGCCGCGGGCGCCGCGATGGGCCAGAATCCGAATCTCCGCGGCCCTGGGGGGTCCGGGCGGGCGATGACCCTCCCCCTGGGGGAGGTGAGATGCCCACGCCGCCCGCCCTATAGTGCCGCCCGCCCGGCTCTGAACCCTGCCTTTCCCCGAATCGCACCCGGGCGACGACGAGGAGACTCTTGTGGCCGAGCAGCAGCACTTTGATCTGATCGTCATCGGCGGCGGGCCCGCCGGTTATGTCGGCGCCATCCGGGCGGCGCAGCTGGGGATGAAGGTCGCCTGCGTGGAGCGGGCCAAGCTCGGGGGCGTGTGCCTGAACTGGGGGTGCATCCCCTCCAAGGCGCTGCTCTCCAACGCCGAGCTGATGGAGAAGCTGCGGACCCAGGAGGAGCAGAAGTTCTGGGGGCTGAAGATCAACGGCCCGGTGGAGCTGGACTGGGACCGGGTGATCGGGCGCAGCCGCGACGTGGCCGGCAAGCTGAACAAGGGGATCGAGTTCCTCTTCAAGAAGAACAAGGTCACCCACATCGTCGGCAACGCGAAGATCACCTCCGCCGCGACGGGCGGGAAGAAGTGCACCGTCGAGGTCCAGGAGTGCCAGGTGCAGGAGGAGCTGACCAGCGCGCCCGCCAAGCCCGGCAAGACGGTCCAGACGATCACGGCGGACAACGTGCTGGTCGCCACCGGCAGCGTCGCCCGCGACCTCCCCTTCGCCCGCTTCGACGGCGACCGCATCTGGGGCGCCCGTGAGGCCATGTACAACAAGGAGCGGCCCAAGAAGCTGGTCGTCATCGGCGCCGGCGCCATCGGGATGGAGTTCGCCTACTTCTACCACACGATGGGGACCGAGGTCACCGTCGTGGAGATGATGCCCGCGATCCTCCCCGTGGAGGACAAGGACGTCTCGCAGGCCCTGGAGCGGCACTACAAGAAGGCCGGCATGAAGATCATGACCTCCACCACGACCACCGCGGTGGAGAAGACCAAGAGCGGGGTGAAGGTCACCGTCGCCCCGTTCAAGGACGGCAAGGCCGACGAGAGCAAGAAGGAGACGCTCGAGGCCGACCGCGTGCTGCTGGCGGTGGGCGTCAAGGGGCGCACCGACGGGCTCTGCGACGAGAAGCTGGGCCTGAAGATCGAGCGCGACCACATCGTCACCGACTACAAACCCGGCAGGACGACCAACGAGCCGATCGACTACAAGACCAACCTCCCCGGGATCTACGCCGTGGGCGACGTCATCGGCCCCCCGTGGCTCGCCCACGTCGCCAGCGAGGAGGCGATCCTCTGCGTGGAGCGCATCGCCTGGCGCGCCGGCAAGCTCGACCACGAGCCGATCCCGATGGACTACTCGGTCATCCCCGGCTGCACCTACTGCGAGCCGCAGGTCGCCAGCGTGGGCTCGACCGAGCAGAAGCTCATCGCCGACGGCCTGGTCAAGGGGAAGGACTACCAGGTCGGCCAGTACAACCTCCAGGCCCACGGCAAGGCCATCGCCTCGGCCCACAACGTCGGGTTCGTCAAGATCATCCGGGGCCTGCCCCGCGGCGAGATCCTGGGCGCGCACATCATCGGCAACCAGGCGACCGAGCTGATCGCCGAGCTCACCCTCGCCCGCCGCCTCGAGGCCACCACCGAGGAGCTCATCGCCACCGTCCACGCGCACCCGACCATGCACGAGTCCGTGCACGAGGCCGCCCTCGCGGCGGAGGGTCGGGTCATCCACGCCTAGGCCGGCCTCCCTTGTCCCTCCCGGCCCTTGGGCCGGGCATCGGCAACCACAGTCTCGTGGTCAGCGCCGCGGCCCCCGGCCGCGGCGCTGCTCGTGCGCCCCGGCAATTGTGGGCCGCGGCCGCCGTCTGCGCCGATCCGTTGAACCGCGAACGCCCGAGGGGGGCGCGCGATGTCCTGCCTCCCTCGGAACAAGGGGGGCAGGTGCGCGGGAAAGGGCGGAGCTCGTACGGAAGGAGTTGTTGGTGATCGGTCGCTCGTGCCGCGTTCTGACCGCTGTGCTTCTGGCCGCGACGGCGATGGCCGTCTGCCGCGTCACCCACGGCCAGTGCGAGGTGACGCTTCCGCCGCTGGGGTTCCCGGGCGCCAGCGGACCCGTCCACGCGCTGGCGACGTGGGATCCGGATGGCCCCGGCCCGTCGCCGGAGTTGCTGATCGCCGGCGGGGAGTTCGACGCCATCGGGGGGATCGGCGCGGGGCACACCGCCGCGTGGGATGGGACCGCGTGGCGCGGAATGGGCACGGTGACGGGATGGGACGGCGGGGATTGGCCGTGGGCCGTGCGGGCGCTCGGCTGCTGACCCCCCCTCTCCCCCCTCCCCCCTCGGTATCGGGTCTGGGGGATACCCCCGGGGGGTGCACAACAACAAGTTACACTTCCCCTGAACTTGTGGCCGGGGGTGTCCCTGGGTAAACTCTCCGCTGGCTCCATGGCGAGCAGGTCCCGCCCCCCGCTTCCGCCCCCCTCGGCCACGGGTCTCTGATCGATCCGCGCGCCCGCCCCACCCTCGCCTCATCGCCGCGCCGGCCGCCGTTCTGGCCGGTCCCGTTGCAATCCCTGTCTCGCGTCCGAATCCTCAGGAGGTAGACGATGTTTCTGTGCAAGCATGTCGGCCGGGCCGCGGCGATCGCCGCGGCCGCACTTGTCGCGACGCCCGCCATTGGCGCCCCGCCGGCCCCGGTCCCCGCGCCCGATCCCGCCGTGACGGCCGCCACCCTCAACGTCGATGCCGCCGACGTCATCACCCTGGACGTCAACGCCGCCATCGGCGAGTCCCTCCAGGTCGTCCTCCCCATCGAGGGCGTGAACCACGCGCTCGACCTCTGGCCCCACTCCATCCGCGCCGAGGGGTACCAGCTCTTCGAGCAGCGCGACGACGGCCTCCTCCACGAGGTGGACCCCGGCCCGGTCAACACCCTCCGCGGCACGGTCATGGGCCTTGACGGGAGCATCGCCGCGGGCGGCCTGGCCGCCGACGGGCTGTACCTGACCGTCATCCTCCCCGACGGCCGGCAGTACTGGCTCGGGCCCCTCCTCGGCCGCGTCCGCGGCGCGGGGAAGAGCCAATACGCGCTCTACCGCAACGGCGCCGCCTTCCCCGGCGGCGACTGCGGCACGACCGACGACCAGCGTCTGGACGGCGACGGCCCCGCCGGCGTCCCCGGCGGCTCCCTCCGCGGCATCACCGAGTGGACGGCCCTGCTCGCCACCGACGCCGACTACGAGTTCTACCTCGCGTACGGCGGCACCATCAACGTCAACAACCGCATCGCCATCATCCTCAACACGATGAACCTCCAGTACCAGCGGGACGTGGACATCAGGCACGTCGTCTCCCGCTCCATCGTCCGCACCTCGATCTTCGACCCCTACACGGCCTTCGAAGAGGACGTGATGAACCAGCAGATCACGGCCGCGTGGACGGGCGAGACCGGCACGTGGGACCTGATCCTGGTCTTCACCGGCACCGACCGCGACCTGACGGGCAACGTCATCGGCCGGGCCAACGCCATCGGCTCGGTCTGCAACGGGGCGAGCTCCAACTGCTGGGCCTGGGCCGACTTCAACAACAACTTCTCCAGCGCCACCGACCTGTGCGCCCACGAGCTCGGCCACCTGTGGAACGGCGTCCACTGCCCCTGCTCGGACCCCAGGTCCACCATGAACCCGAGCATCACGAGCGTCAACCGCTTCGGGATCAACAACAGCGACTCCGCCGACACCTCCATCCCGGCCTACCGCAACACCCGCGCCTGCCTCACCTCCGCGGGCTCGTCCATCGCGCCCCCCAACGACAACTGCGGGGGCGCCATCCGCATCTTCGAGGGCACCTACGCCTTCAACAACCTCCTCACGACCACCGACGGCCCGGCGCCCAGCACCTGCGGCTCCGGCAATCTCATCGGGAACGACATCTGGTACCTCTACGTCGCCCCCTGCAACGGCACGCTGACGGTGCACACCTGCGTCAGCGGCGCCGAGCCGGCCATGGACACCGTCCTGGCCGCCTACACCGGCACGTGCGCCTCGCCCACCCTGGTCGCCTGCAACGACGATTCCTGCGCGGTCCGCTCGCAGATCTCCTTCCCCGTCACCGCCGGGACGACCTACCGCATCCGCGTCGGCGGCTACGACGGCGACACCGGCCACGGCATCCTCACCGTGGACCAGACCAACTGCCCCGCCCCCAGCAACAACAACTGCGCCTCGGCCCTCAACATCGCCGCGAACACCGACGTCCCCTTCAGCACCTACGGGGCCACCACCGACGGCCCCCTCGAGGCCGACCGCCTCCCCCTCACCGACGACACCGTCGGCAACGACGTCTGGTTCCGCTGGGTCGCCAGCTGCACCGGCGCCGTCACCGTCGGCACGTGCGGCTCCTCCTTCGACACCCGCATCGCCGTCTACAACGCCTGCCCGGTGATCTTCAACTCCGCCATCGCCTGCAACGACGACGCCTGCGGCCTCCAGTCCTCGGTCTCCTTCGACGCCGTCTCCGGCGAGGACTACCTCATCCGCGTCGGCGGCTACTCCAACGCCGTCGGCACCGGCGTGCTCCGCATCGACGCCTGCCCGCCCCCGCCGAACGACGCCTGCGCCAACGCCATCAAGGTCTCCGCCGGCGGCACGTTCAGCGGCGCCCTCCTCCACGCCACCAGCGACGGCTCCGCCTCCTGCGGCTCCTCGGCCAACCAGCCCGACGTCTGGTACTCCTTCACCGCCCCCGCGGCGGGCTGCGGCGGCACGCTGACCGTCACCACCTGCGGCACCCACGACACCGGCGGGATCGACGCCGGCACCGACACGGTCATCTCGCTCCACGCCTCCTGCGGCGGCGCCGAGATCGCCTGCAACGACGACGCCCCCAACACCTGCGCCGGCCAGGACCAGAACCTCCAGCGGGACTCCCGCATCGTGTACGCGATCGCCCCCGGCGAGACCGTCCTCATCCGCGTCTCGAAGTTCACCACCTCCGTCGCCGGCCCCTTCACCCTCAACGTGGACTACGTCTCGGTGGCCAACAGCAACTGCAACTCCGCTGCCATCATCGGCCTCGGGCAGACCCCCTTCTGCACCCTCGGCGCCACCACCGACGGCCCCAGCGAGATCGCCTGCCTCTTCGCCGCCGACCCGCAGATCGCCAGCGACGTCTGGTTCCGCTACACCGCCGCCTGCTCCGCCCCGCTGCGCGTCTCTCTCTGCGATTCCAACTACGACACCGAGGTCGCCGTCTACGCCGGCCCCTGCCCCATCCTCGGCGGCAGCGTCCTCGCCTGCAACGACGACTCCTGCGGCCTCCAGTCCCAGGTCACCTTCGACGCGGCGGCCGGCGTGAGCTACGCCATCCGCGTCGGCGGCTACAACGGCGCCGTCGGCAGCGGCGTCATGACCCTCCGCCTCGCCGCCGACGCCGACGAGGACGGCGTCGTCAACTCCAACGACATCTCCGCCTACCTCACCGCGTGGCTGAACAGCATCAACGCCGCCAACAGGAACGCCGACTTCAACAACGACAACCAGGTCAACTCCAACGACATCTCCGCGTTCCTCTCCGCCTGGCTCGCCGCCGTCAACAACTGCTAACCGCTCCCGCACCATCCGCTCCGCGGCCGCACCACGGCCGGCGCGCAACGCGCCGGCCGTTTTTCGTTCGCCGCTCTCCCGCGTCCGATATCGCCACCGGCCCGCCGTCCGCCCTTGTTCCCCCCGCGCCGTGATGTATGAATGAACTGCCCGCGGCCACGCGGGGACCGCCCCCCGTCCCTCCCTCCTCCGGAGCGAATATGAACGTCCCCCACGCCGCCCGCGCGGCGCTCCTCGTCCTCCTCGTCTCCACGTCCTGCGCCCACGCCCTGGCGCCCGCCCGCGACGCAGCGCCCCCGCCTCGCCCCCTCGCCCCCGTCCCCGGCGTTCTCGAATACTCCGGCCGCCTCGTCGCCCGCCCCATCCAGCCCTCCGACGCCCCCCTCCGCGCCCTGGGCCCCGCCGACGCCGCCGCACGCGCCCGGCGGGCCCGCGCCGGCCTCGCCCCGGTCGCCATCGCGCACTACCCCGAGGTGGACGAGTTCGTCATCCCCGTCCCCGCGGGCGAGACCGAGCCCCAGGCCATCGCCCGCATGATGGCCACCGGCGATTTCCAGTACGTCACCCCGGACTGGGTCTGCTACCCCGTTGACGTCCCCAACGACCCCCTCTTCCCCGACCAGTGGCACCACGCCACGATGGACGCCGCCCGCGCCTGGGAGGTCACCACCGGATCCGCCGCGGTCGTCTGCGCCTTCGTGGACACCGGCATCGACCTCGACCACCCCGACCTCGCGCCCCTGCTCGTCCCCGGGTACAACTCCGTCAGCGGCGTCCCCCAGGCGTCCGGCGGGCTCGTCGATGACGTCAACGGGCACGGCACCGCCGTCGCCGGCTCCGCCGCGGCCATCGGCAACAACGCCCAGGGCGTCGCCGGCATCGGCTGGAACCTCCGCATCATGCCCGTCCGCACCAGCGACGTCCCCGGCGGCGGCGCGTTCATGAGCGACATCCTCGCCGGCGCCCGCTGGGCCGCCGACCACGGCGCCCACGTCGTCAGCGCCTCCTACACCGGCGTCGCCGACCCCTCCGTCGGCACCACCGGCGCCTACATCCGCGCCGCCGGCTCGATCTTCTGCTTCGCCGCCGGCAACGACGCCGCCGACCTCCCCTTCGACCACCCCGACGTCCTCGTCGTCGCCGCCACCGCCCCCGACGACACGCTCGCCGGCTTCTCAGCCCGCGGCCAGGCCATCGACGTCGCCGCCCCCGGCGTGAGCATCTGGACCACCTTCAACGGCGGCGGCTACGGCCCCACCGGCGGCACCAGCCTCTCCACCCCCATCGTCAACGGCGTCCTGGGGATGATCCGCTCCGTCAACCCCGATCTGACCAACGACCAGGCCGTCGCCATCCTCCTGGCCTCCTGCGACGACCTCGGCCCTCCCGGCGAGGACGATCTCTTCGGCCACGGCCGCGTCAACCTCTTCCGCGCCGTCCGCGACGCCGCGGCCACCCTCGGCCCCTCCGCCCCCTACGCCGTCCCGGATCGCGTCACCGCCCTCCACGGGACTTCACGCGCCATCGACGTGCTCGCCAACGACTTCGATGCCACCGGCGACGACTTCGAGCTCGTCGCCTTCTCCCCCGTCTCCGCCGCCGGCGGCGCGGTCTCGCTCGCTCCCGGCGCGGGCCCCGAGGGGCGCGACGTGCTCGTCTTCACCCCCGCCGCCGTCGGCGAGGACACCTTCACCTACACGATCCGCGACGCCGCCGGCCTCGAGGACACGGCGGCCGTGACCGTCAACGTCCTCGACCCCGCGGCCCTCCGCCCCGCCGACCACCCCGCCGCGACGCGCCCCGGCCTGCTCGCGCGCTACTACGCCCTCGTCGCCCCATCCTCCCTCCCCAACTTCTCCGCGCTCACCCCCTACGCCTCCGAGCGGCTCGCCGACGTCAACATCCCCTCCACCGAGGGGCCGTTCGCCGGCAGCGGCCGCGCCGACGACGTCGGCGCCGTCATCACCGGCTACTTCCACGCCCCCGAGCCCGACCTCTATACCTTCTTCACATCCTCCGACGACGGCTCAGCCCTGTGGATCGGCGACGTGCGCATCGTGGACAACGACGGCCTCCACGGCATGCAGGACCGCTCCGGCTCCATCGCCCTCCACGCCGGCTGGCATCCCATCCGCATCGAGTTCTTCGAGGCCGGCGGCGGCGCGGGGCTCATCGCCGGCGTCCAGGGCGGCGGCCTCCCCCGCGCCGTCATCCCCGCCGCGCTGCTGCGCGATTCCTCCTGCGTCGGCGACTGGGACGACTCCGGCGCCGTCAACAGCTCCGACATCGCCGCGTTCCTCTCCCAGTGGCTCCTGGACGTCGGCGCCGCGCCCAACCCCTCCGCCCCCGCCGACGTGAACGGCGACGGCGTCACCAACAGCAACGACATCTCCGCCTTCCTCTCCGCCTGGCTCGCCGGCGTCTCCGGCTGCTGACCGGCGCAGGCGAGCCCCAGGGATTCCCCGCGCCTGTCCCTCGCCCCTGCGTCCCCACCCGCTATATTCCTTCCACGCGGCGGGAGAGAGAGTGGGGGGGCTCGCCGCCCGCTGGAGATCGAGCCGTGAAGATCGTGCTGCGTCCGCGCTGCGGCCTTGTCGTGCTGGCCGTCTCCGCCGCGGCCACCGCCGCCCCGGCCCTCGCCCAGCCCCTCCGCGTCGTCAACTGGAACATCTCCAACTACTCCGGCGGCCGCGCCGCCGACCTCCAGACCGCCATCTTCGGCGTCTACGAGGGGCGCTCGATGGCCCCCGACATCATCATCTGCGAGGAGTTCACCTCCCAGAACGCCGTCGATTTCTTCCTGGCCGTCCTCAACTCCACCGGCCCCGCCGACTGGGCCGCGGCCCCCTTCGTCAACGGCCCCGACTCCGACACCGCCTTCTTTTATCGGACCAGCCGCGTCGAGCTCCTTCCCCCCTACGTCACCGTCGTCGCCGTCGGCGGCCCCAGCCCGAACCACCCCCGCAACATCCAGCGCTACGACGTCCGCCCCGTCGGCTACTCCGGCCCCGGCGCCACCGTCGCCATGTACGGCTCGCACATGAAGGCCCAGGAGTCCGGCTCCGACGACGACAACCGCCGCCTCCTCGAGGCCCAGCGCATCGTCGCCGACGCCCAGAGCCTCCCCACCGGCTGGCACTTTCTCCTCGGCGGCGATTTCAACCTCCAGAACTCCTTTGAGCAGACCTACGTCACCCTCGCCGGCCCCTCCGGCCCCTTCGGCGACCCGATCCGCTCCCCCGGCACCTGGAACAACAACGTCAACTTCCGGTTCATCCACACCCAGGACCCCTCCGGCTCCGGCGGCATGGACGACCGCCACGACCAGATCCTCCTCTCCCGCTCCCTCCTTGACGGCGAGGGCTTCGACTACATCGGATCGCTCACAACTCCTTACAGCACCACGACCTGGAACGATCCCAACCACTCCTACCGCGCCTGGGGCAACGACGGCTCGAGCTTCAACGCCTCCCTGACCGTCGCCGGGAACCAGATGGTCGGCCCCGCCATCGCCCAGGCCCTGAAGAACGTCGCCACCACCGCCGGCGGCCACCTCCCGGTCTTCCTCGACCTCCGCCTCCCGCCCCGGATCGAGGCCGACGCCGTCGTCGATTTCGGCCAGGTCCCCCAGGACGCCGTCGCGGAGGCGGTCCTCACCGTCGCCAACGCCGGCGACGTCTCCCTCTGGACGCAGGCCGGCCTCGCGGACCTTCGCTACTCCCTCCAGGCTGAATCCGGCTTCGAGGCTCCCCCCGGCGCCTTCGTCGAGCCCCCCGGCGGCGGCCCCAACCTCCACATCATCGCGATGGACACCTCGACTCCCGGCCCCCGCTCCGGCCTGCTCACGATCACCTCCAACGCCCCCGACGCCCCGGTCCTGACCGTCCAGCTCATCGGCGAGGTCCTCGGCGCGGGCGGCTGCACCGCCGACTGGGACGGCGACCGGCAGGTCAACTCCTCGGACATCTCCGCCTTCTTGAGCGACTGGCTTCTGGACGTCGCCGGCGGCGGCCTCGGGACGGACTACGACGGCAATGGGTCCGTGAACTCTTCGGACATCAGCGCGTTCCTGGCCGACTGGCTCGGCCAGATCGGCGGCGATTGCTAGCAAGGCCCCTCCTCCCAAACCTCTCCCCCCCGTGGGAACTCACAGATCCCGCCCACATAAGAAAATCCAGGGCAAGGCCTTGTCAGATCGGGCCAAATCGGGTACATGAGATCATGGTGGGTTCTGAACCCACCCGGCGTCAGGCGCCCGCGCACCCCGCGCCGGCACCTGCCGACCGGCCTGCGCTTGATCGGCCGCGGTCATGTCTTCCCCCGCGGCCGCCGGTCCCGACGTACGTCCGCCTGCGAATCGGTGGTGTAGCCGGCTCGGACAGGCTTGTTTGTAGATGTTGGAAATCAAGGCCGGTGGTGTAGCCGGCAGAGATTTCGCTGTTCCTTCCGAGTGTCCTTTGGCATATCGAAGAGGAGGTGTTTCGTGCGCAGCTTTTCCTACGGTTGGTCCACGCTGAGCCTCGCGGCGGCCGCCGGCCTGGCCAGCTCGGCCCTCGCCGCCCCGCCCGCGGTCGATCCGGCGATGCAGATCCACACCAAGCTCCCCGTCCCGGTCTACGTGGATGACCCCGCCGCCCTTGAGATCGCCAACAAGCTCGGTCTGAACGCCCCGCCCCGGGGCGCGCTCCGCGGCGCCGCCTGCGACCCCATCAACGACGGCAACAACTGCCACCCCGCCGACCTCACCCTCGGGGCCAACTTCTCCGGCATGGCTCCGGGCAGCTTCCGGACCATGGACAACTTCGTCCTCTCCTCCAACAACCCCACCCAGCTCTGCTGGATCGGCCGCTACGCCGACCGCGTGGACCCCATCCCGGGTGAGTCCTTCCGGGTCACCATCTACGCCAGCGACGCCGAGGGCCTCCCGGACCTGGGCGCCGGCCCCGTCTACCAGGACACCTTCACCGACGGCGGCGGCGGCTGCTCCGCCGACTGGGACAACTCCGGCTCCGTCAACTCCAACGACATCTCCGCCTTCCTGACCTCCTGGCTCGACAGCGTCCAGAACGGCAACCTCAACGCCGACTTCGACAACAGCGGCGCCGTCAACTCCAACGACATCAGCGCGTTCCTCACCGCGTGGCTCGCCGAGGTCGGCGGCCCCTGCACCGGCGGCAACGTGCTCGAGATGACCTGCCTCGCGGGCGACGCCTGCCCCGGCACCTCCGAGCCTCTCTCCGGCGGCCACTGGATCTTCTCCGTCGAGCTCCCCGGCGGCTTCCCGGTGAACGCCAACACCTGCTACTGGCTCGAGATCGCCAACATCGGCTCCAACGCCCAGGGCGTCAACTGGGGCTGGGTCGGCTCCACCGGCGGCACCGACCTGACGAGCCTCCAGGCCATCGACGGCGCGTACACCACCTTCACCCGCGCCAGCGGCGACCGCTCCTTCTGCTTCAGCGGCGGCGTCAACCCCGGCCTGGGCAACTGCGTCATGCCCCCGCTCCCCGAGATCTGCACCAACGACGAGGCCAACGGCATCCCGATGAACGGCGGGCTGACCAACGGCTTCCGCGCCGCCGCCCCCGGCTCCGCCAGCGCCTGCGCGACGCTGTTCCAGCGCGCCGAGAACTTCCAGTTCGGCGCTCCGACCACCGTCTCCAACGTCTGCTTCGGCGGCTTCTGGCTGAACTTCAACAGCGCCTGCACGCAGACCGGCTTCACCGCCCCGGACAACCCCGTCTTCGTCATCAACTACTACGAGGACGTCAACGGCTTCCCGGCCCCGGCGCCCATGGCCTCCTTCACCACCGGCGACCCCGGCGTCACCTTCATCTGGGACGGCGACGAGATCGTCAGCCTCGACCACCCGCCGGTGACCTTCGCCGCCGACACCTGCTACTACATCTCCATCGGCACCCCGCAGACCACCCCGCCCACCAGCGGCAACTCCTTCGACTGGGTCTGGTTCCTGACCTTCAGCTCCACCCCCACGGGTGACAACTGGATCTACACCACCGACTCCACCGACCCCAACGGCTGGGTCCGCTTCGACATCTCCACCCCGACCCAGGGCGGCAACATGTGGTTCCTCTTCAACGCCGGCCCGACCACCCTGCCGGTCTGCGAGCCGCCCCCCTGCGACCCGTCGGAGATCCCCGCCAACGACCTCTGCGCCAACGCGACGCTCCTGGCGGTCCCCTCCACCACCTTCGGCACCACCCTCTGCGCCACCCTCGACGGTGAGCCCGACTGCAACGGCTCGGCCTCCAGCGCCCCCGGCGTCTGGTACCGCGTCATCGGCACCGGCGGCATGATGACCGCCAGCGCCTGCAACAACGTCGCCTACGACGGTCAGATGGCCGTCTTCAGCGGCGGCTGCGGCGCCCTCACCTGCGTCGGCGGCGGCGACGACACCTGCGGCCCGGTCGGCGGCCACGCCACCGTCTCCTGGCAGTCCACCGCGGGCGTCGAGTACCTCATCTTCGTCTACGGCTGGGGCGGCAGCACCGGCAACTTCCAGCTCGACGTCACCTCCAACTGATCCGACCCGCGGCCGGCCCCTCCTTTGAGGGCCGACCACCTCGCCGCCCGACCCCCGCGTCCCCCAGGACGCGGGGGTTTCTTATTTCCCCCCGCCGCGTTCCGGCCGCCACCTCCTCATGCTTCTCACCTCCCCGTCCCCCCTCCGCTCCTCCCCCCCTCTCCCCCGGACATTCGCCTCACCGAAGAGGGGTGGGCGATCGCTTGTTCTGGCTGTCCCCCCTACTCCTCCCTGCCGGCGCGAGATTGAACAACGTTCCGCTCCCGAAGTGCCGAAAACAGGCATTGCCGCGACGTTGTGGCCGGTGGCCCCGTTTTCGGGGTCCTGGATCGGGGGGCGGTCGGGGGGTTGTGCCCCCCCGTGCCGGTGCCGCGGCAATCTAAGTTGAGTCTCATACGCAAGTTGCGCGTTTTTGGGCAGGATGCTTGTGCAAGCCATCAAGATCGGGTATACAGGGGCTGGAACGGCCGCGTGCCGTTCCTTGGCCACCAAGGGGCACCGGTGCCGAACCGGCAGTCCGCCGGTTTCGGGGGGCGTCCCCTCTGTTCTGCTTGGTCGGCAGGAGAGATTTTCTTTCGTGACGAGTCGTCACATCGCGTTTGTCGTGAGGAGATTGCGCGTCGGCGGTTGTGTAGCCGCTGATGCGCGCTCGCTCTTTGCGTCGGTCTGAGAGGTCGACGAAGAGGAGGTGCTCTGTGCAGAGTGGCTGTCGCTTCAACAACATCTGGCGCGTGCTCGCCGTCGCGGGCACCGTCGGGGCGGCCTCGGTCGCCCTGGCCAACGGGCCGACCAAGCCCGTTGACCAGAAGCCGTTGGTGTCGTCCTCATCCAACGTCATCACCCACACGGTCGCGGCCCCGACCAAGGCCCCGACCAAGGTCGAGTTCGAGAAGTACCGGGTCAAGGCTCCCGAGGACAACTCCGTCCTCCCCGTCCTCCGCGGCCCCGGCCCGGCGAACGCCACCTGCATGACCGCCGAGCCCGTCGCCGTCCCGGGCAGCGCCTTCGGCGACACCACCGGCGGCGTTCCCGACCCCGAGGGCGCCGTCGAGTGCACCGTCACCGTGGGCGCCGCTTCCTCGGGCATCTGGTACACCTTCACCGGCAACGGCAACACCCTCGACATCAACACGTGCGGCTCGGGCTTCGACACCGTCCTGCGCGTGTTCTCCGGCTCCTGCGGGGCCCTGACCTGCGTCGGCGGCAACGACGACGGCGGCTGCGACCTGCAGTCCCGCGTCATCATCCCCAGCCAGGCCGGCGTCACGTACTACGCCTACGTCAGCGCCTACGGCGCCACGATCTCGGGCCCGGTCTCCTTCAACATCGCCGACCTCGGCGGCCCCCCGGCCAACGACCTGTGCGATGGCGCCGAGACCCTGCTGTGCAACAGCAGCATCATCGCCGACAACTCCGTCGCCACCATCAGCGACTCCGACTGGTGGTCCTGCCACTGGGGCGGCGGCGTCGGCGCCGGCAGCATCTGGTACAAGTTCGTCGCGACCGAGACGAGCGCCCGCATCCAGACCTGCTCCAGCTTCGCCCCCGCCGATGACTCCAACCTCGAGGTCTTCGGCGGCGACTGCAACGGCCTGTTCTCCCTCGGGTGCAGCGAGGACAGCTGCAACGGCCTGCTCTCCCGCGTGGACCTCACCAACCTGACCATCGGCCAGGAGTACTACGTCCAGCTCTCCTCCTGGAGCGCCGCCGACCAGGGGCAGTACACCCTCGAGCTGATCTGCCCCATGCCCCCGATCCCCCCGGGCGAAACCTGCGCGGTGGCCATCGAGCTGGGCGCCCTGCCGGCCACCGTCAGCGGCGACACCAGCCTCTTCGAGCCCGATGAGGGCCTGCCCGCCTGCGGCGTCGGCGGCGCCGCGCCGAGCGTCTGGTACTCGATGGTCGGCAACGGCAACGTCATCGGCGTCGACGTCTGCGACGCCACCTACGACGGCGGCGTCGCCGTCTTCACCGGCGACTGCTTCGGCCTGACCTGCGTCGCCAACGACGACGACGGCTGCGGCATCTTCGCCGGCCCCTCCCGCACCTCCTTCCTCTCCAACCCGGGCCAGACCTACTTCATCGTCGTCCGCGGCTACGGCACCGACGCCGGCGCGTACACGATGACCGTCTCCGACCTCGGCCCCCCGGCCCCCGGCGACGCCTGCATCACCGCCCTGCCCCTGTCCGTCCCCGGCACGGCCTTCGGCGACACCTGCATGGCCACCCCGGACGGCGCCCTGGCCTGCGGCACGGGCGACTCCGCCCCGGGCCTGTGGTACGAGGTCACCGGCACCGGCAACCAGTTCATCGCCACCCTCTGCAACGGCACGAGCTACGACTCGGCCCTGAGCGTCTTTTCGGGCGGCTGCGACTTCCTGACCTGCGTCACCTCCAACGACGACTTCTGCGGCCTGCAGTCCCAGGTCATCTTCCAGACCAACCCCGGTGAGTCGTACTTCATCCTCGTCCGCGGCTACAGCTCCAACTGCGGCCCCTTCACCCTCGAGGTGTCCGAGATCCTCCCGCCGGCCAACGACGACTGCGTCAACGCCACGGAGATCTTCTGCAACAGCTCCAACCTCGCCGACAACCTCGGCGCGACCGACAACTTCATTGACGACATCTACCTCTGCCGCGTCGTCCCCGGCAACGGCTCCAACAGCATCTGGTTCAAGTTCACCGCCACCGAGGATTCGGCCGTCGTCGCCACCTGCAACAGCGTCTTCCCGGCCGACGACAGCATCATCCAGGTCTTCGACGGCGCCTGCGGCTTCCTCAACCCGCTCCCCGACGGCTGCAGCGACGACGGCTGCAACGGGTTCCTCTCCCGCGTCTTCCTCCGCAACCTGACCGTCGGCAACACCTACTACATCATGCTCTCCGCGTGGACCCCGGGCGACGCGGGCCTCTACACCCTCGACCTGACCTGCCCGGCGCCGCCCCCGGCCCCCGGCGATGACTGCGTCGACGCCATCGACTTCGGCTCCGTCCCCGGCATGGCCTTCGGCGACACCTCCGTGGCCTTCCCCGACGCCGTGGACACCTGCGGCGGCCCCGGCGGCGGCGCCAACGGCGTCTGGTACCGCGTCACCGCTCCGGCGGGCGTCACGCAGCTCCGCGCCTCGCTGTGCGGCAGCAGCTACGACACCCTCATCCGCATCTACAACGGCCCGTGCGAGTTCCTGTCCTGCGTCGGCTACAACGACGATCGCTGCGGCCTGCAGTCCGAGATCGTGTGGGACGTCTTCGAAGGCCAGGAGTACCTCGTGTGGGTCGGCGGCTATGGCACCAACTCCGGCGCCTACACCCTCGTCATCGACGAGCCCCCGCCGCCCTGCGACGTCGTCGTCCCGGGCAACGCGCTCCTCGAGGGTGAGGCCGACTGCGGCATCCCCACGGACACCATCAACGGCGGCTGCAACTCCGTCCCGCCGGTGTTCGGCTCCATCCAGTGCGGCGTGCCCCTCTTCGGCTCCGTCGCCTTCGACGGCTTCACCCGCGACACCGACTGGCTCCAGTTCACCCTGGCCGAGGAGACCGAGGTGACCCTGACGATCGAGTCCGAGTTCCCGGCTCTCTTCGGCTTCATCGAGGTGACCACCCCCAACCCGACCGGCGACTGCTCGGAGACCACCGGCTTCGTCGCTCCCTACATGCTCCCCGATGCCGACTGCACGCCCTACAGCATCACCACCACCCTCGGCGCGGGTGTCTGGACCGTCTTCGTCGCCCCGCAGTTCATCGACCCGATCGCGTGCGGCTCCGGCCACAACGAGTACGTCCTGCTCCTGGACGGCTGCGGCGATGAGCCGGACTGCAACAACAACGGCATCCCGGACGGCAGCGAGATCGCCGGCGGCGCCAACGACTGCTTCAACCCCCTTGCCATGGGCTCGCCCCACACCATGGGCGGCGCCGACGGGTTCCTCGACGAGTGCCAGTGCGCCGCCAACTGGGATCGCGACGGCTCGGTCAACTCCAACGACATCTCCGCCTTCCTCACCAGCTGGCTCAACGCCGTCGGCGGTGGGCCCGCGAGCGCCGACTTCGACTGCGACGGCGCGACCAACTCCAACGACATCAGCGCCTTCCTGACCGGCTGGCTCGCCGCGGTGCAGAACACCGTCCCCCACGACGGCTGCCCGTAAGATCGTCCGTTGGAAACCTGCCCGGCCGTAAGGCCTGACAGGCCCTGCTGACCCAACCGGCCCCCGCGCCCCAGGCGCGGGGGCCTTTCTTTTTGGCATTACCCCGCCCGTCATCGCCCCTCCCCGGCCGACGCCCCGTTTCATTCCCCGAATCCCGGGATTTCATCCTTCCGGACCCTCAGCGGTCCTGTTAAGATGGAAAATCCACCCGGGGTTGAGGGGGACGCCGGAGATCGGGGAGTGGGAGCTCCGGTCCCGCCGCGCCCCAGGCGCAGCGCCCGCGGGAGGCTGGAACGATGAGCACGATCGGCCAATCCACCCCCGGCGCCCTCGGCGCCGCCGCCCCCACGCCCAGGGCCCCCGGCCTGACTGATGCGCCCATCGAGGTTCGCCCCCCCGCGTCCCCCCCGCCTCTCAACACCGGCGAAGGGTTCGATGCCCTCTACCGTGACGCCGCCGGCGATCCGGCCTCGATCCCCTGGGCCCGCCTCCGGCCCAACCCCATGATGGTCTCGTGGCTCAACGCCGAGGCGCCGGGCCTGGTCCGCCCGGGCAGCCGCGTTGCCGTCGTCGGCAGCGGCCTGGGCGACGACGTCGCCGAGCTCGCCGGCCGCGGCTACGACGTCATCGGGTTCGACATCTCCCCCACCGCCGTGGACTGGGCCCGCCGCCGCTTCCCCCACCTCGCCGCCTCCTTCCTCCAGGCCGACCTGCTCGCCCTGCCGGCGCGCCTCCTGCGCCGCTTCGACCTCGTCGTCGAGATCTACACCCTCCAGGCCCTTCCGCCCGCCCTCCGCGAGGAGGCCGCCCGCGCCGTCGCCTCCCTCGCCAGCTCCAAGGGGCACATCCTGACCATCTGCCGCGCCCGCGGCGAGTCCGAGCTCCTCGAAACCATCCCCAGCCCCCCCTGGCCGCTGACCGCGCAGGAGCTCGCCGGCCTCATGGAGGCCGCGGGCTTCCACCCGGTGCGTCCGATCGACGACTTCCTCGACGACGAGACCCCGCCGATCCGACGCCTGCGCGCCCTCTTCGCACGCACCGGCTGCTGACCCCCCCCCTCTGCCGGCTTACGGCTCTCCCGCCGAGCGGTAGAGCACAAACTCAAACTCGTGCACCGTCCCCTCCGCCACCGGCGCCAGCCGGCCGGACTCGATCGCGCGCGCGAACATCTCCGGCTCCCGCGCCCGCGTCCCATCGGTCTTCAGCAGCAGGTACCCCCCCGGCGCGGGCAGCTCGCCGCGCCGCATCGCCGGCTTGGCCCACAGCGGCCGCACGGCCACCCCCTCCGGCGCGGCCGCACGCGCCGCGTACAGCAGCACCTCCGGCCGCGTCTCCACCATCTCGTTCGCCCACAGCTCCACCGGCCCCGGCCCCGCGCTCTCTCCCGCGATCACCGCTCCGAGCATCTCCCCCGCTCCCCGTCCGCTGGCGCGCATCCGCTGCCGCTCCCACAACGGCACAAACACCGCCGCGGCGGCCAGCATCACCCCCAGCGCCACCGCCCCGCGGCCCGTCGCCAGCGCGGTTACCACCCCCCGCGCCCGCTCCCCCGCCTCGCCGCGCACCCCCTCGCGCACCACGTACGCCGCGACCAGCGGCAGCAGCGCCGCCGCCGGCATCGCGTACCGCGGGTTGCTCACCCCCGCGGCCGTGTACGCCGCCAGGGCCAGCACCCACGCCCACGCCGCGGCGTCCGCCAGCGCCGGCTCGCGCGACCCCTCGCGCCGCGCGGTCCGCCCCACCCACGGCAGCAGCAGCATCGCGGCCGCCGCCGGCATCGCCGCCCCGAAGGCCGCCGGGATCAGCGCCGCGATGTCGAGCACCCGGTCCCGCGACCACAGGAAGTCCGACACCCCCTGCCGCACCGTCTCCTCCCCCGCGTTCGCCGCGAGCACCCGCGCCGCGATCACCGCCAGCGCCCCCGCGCTCAGCGCGACGGCTCCCCACACCCCCGGCCGCAGCAGCCCCCGCGCTGACCTCGCCGCGATGCACGCCCCCACCGGCGCCGCGGCCAGCACCGGCGCCGACGCCGGCCCCTTCGCCAGCGCCGTCAGCACGACCGCCCCCGCCGCCCCCAGCGCCAGCGCCGCGGTCTTCACCCACGACCGCCCCGGCGCCGGCAGCGCCAGCTCGATCAGCAGCACCGCCGCGGCCAGCGTCCCCAGGTTGTTCAGCGCCTCGATCTCCGCCGCCCGCCCCACCGACCAGTACTGCGGCATCAGGGCGCACGCCAAACCTGCCACCACCCCCCACGGCCGCCCGAACCACCGCGTCCCGACCCCCAGGCACAGCAGCGACATCGCCGTCACCGCCGCGGCCGACACCGCCCGCGCGGCAAACTCCGTCTCGCCGAACATCGCCGACGAGCACGCCACCGCCCACGGCATCCCCGGCGGCTTGCGCAGGTACCCCAGCTCGAACATCGTCACCCGTAGCCAGTCCCCCGACTCGAGCATCGTCCACCCCGGGATCGCCCGGTGTCCCTCCGTGGACGACAGCCCCGCGGCGCCCAGCATCGGCCAGTAGACCGCCGCGCACACCGCCGCCACCAGCGCGATCTCCCACACCCCCGCCCGCCGCGCACGGGGCGCCCCCGAGGCGGCAGACTCGCCGCCGGCGCCGCTGTCGCCCTCGTGCCGCCGAGCCGCCATCGTTACGGAGTCGCCGGTTCCGCCTCGGTCCCGACCGCCGGCGCCGCGAACGCGCCGCGACTTCCCCCGGTGCCCCCTGCGCCCGCCTTGGTCACCGGCCTGGACCCCCGCCGCTCACCCTCGGGTTCCACGACGGCCGTCGGAGCCGGCAGCACCGCCACCGGCCGGTGCCCGGCGACCAGCCCCCCGCTGCGCAGCGCCCGGAGGATCTCCTCCCCGTGGTCCGCCAGGTACGACATCAGCTGCGGGTTGTTCTCCGGGTCGTGCTTGAACGCCCGCATCGCCGGGTACGTCTCCTCGAACGGCCGGCCGTGGAACGCCTTCTGGTACAGCATCGCCAGCCCGCTGGTCCGCTGCGCCCCCGAGGCGCAGTGCACCAGCACCGGGTGGTTCGCCGGGTCCGACAGCACCCGCAGCGCGGCCACGTAGCAGTTCGGGTTCCCCGTCCCGTCCCCCACGAGCCAGAACTCGTACCGCGTGATCCCCAGCGCGGCCGCCGTCCGCTCCGCGAGCTCGTGCCCGTGCGGGTCGCGGTCGTACGCCCCCAGGTCGATGATCGTTCTGATGCCGTACCGCGTGCGGAGCCGCTCGGTCGCGCTCGGCGTCAGCCGACCCGAGCGGTACAGCACGCCCTCCTCCACCACCCCGAAGTTCCGCGCCAGGAAGTGGTGCCGGATCTCCTTGTGCCACGCGATCCACACCCCCGCCACCGCGGCGATCACCAGCACAATCCACCGCAGCCGCCGGCCCACGCGGGGCGCTCCGTCGTTCATCACCGGCCATTGTAGCGATGCGTACCATCCCGCGCATGGGCGACGAATCCGCCAGACAGGCGCCACCGGATACTGAAAACCCTGCGCCGACGCCGCGCGCCCCCTCGCCCTCCCCCTCCCGCGCCGCCAAGGCGAACGGCGGGGCCTATCCCGAGAGCGTCCAGCGTCTCATCGACGAGCTCGCCCGCCTCCCGGGCGTCGGCCGCCGCTCCGCCGAACGGCTCGCCTTCCACGTCCTCAAGGCGCCGGCCAGCGAGGCCGGCGCCCTCGCCCGCGCCATCCAGGACGTCAAGCAGCGCGTCCGCCACTGCCCCATCTGCTACAACCTCATGGACCTCCCCGCGGCCGGCGCGCGGGGCGCGGCCGGCGGCGCGGCCCTCGAGCCCTGCCACATCTGCCGCAACGAGGCCCGCGACCGCGCCCTGGTCATGGTCGTCGAGCAGCCCAAGGACCTCATCGCCCTTGAGCAGACGGGGATGTACCGCGGCGTCTACCACGTCCTCATGGGCCGCATCAGCCCCATGGAGGGCGTCGGCCCGGGCGACCTCACGATTGCCGACCTCCTGGACCGCATCGACCACCCCGAGCGCAACAGCGGCGGCCAGGCGGTCCGCGAGGTAATTCTCGGGCTCAACCCCACCCTGGAGGCCGACGGCACCGCTCTCTACCTCGCCCAGGAGATCCACGCCCGGGGCGTGCCGGTCACGAGGCTTGCACGGGGCCTGCCGACCGGCTCCCAACTCGAGTTCGCCAACAAGGCCGTCCTCGCCGACGCCATCGAGGGCCGGCGACCGATGTAAACTCATGGTGGGCAACGGGGTATAGAGAATGGCCCCGATCTTGCTCACACCCCCGGCCGCCGGCCGATGATGCCGGCGCCCTCACCCCGCGCCCACCGCGATCTCCGGCCCTTTCCGTCCGCACGCACGTCCGATAGCCATGCGATTTGACACCTCACAGCACATGCGGATGAGCCAGCAGATGAAGCTGGCCCCGAGGATGATCCAGTCCATGGAGATCCTCCAGATGCCGCTGCTGCAGCTGGAGGAGCGGATCGTGCAGGAGCTGGAGGGGAACGCCACGCTCGAGGCCGCGGACTTCTCCGACGCCGCCCCAGAGATCGACGGCGGCGAGGCGGCCGCGGCGGGCGTCCCGGCCGAGGCGGATGGGGGGGAAGGTGGGGACGATCGCCCGCTCAACGTGGACGAGGGCTCCGCCGCGGACGATTTCGAGCGCCTCGAGTCCTTCGAGCAGGCCAACGCGGAGGCGATGGAGAACGAGTACTCCGCCGCCGAGTCCCGCCTCGACCGGCGCGACGACTACGCCGACTTGGCGCACGGCTCGCGTGCCGTCTCCGGCGAGCGCGACGGCAAGATGGACGCGATGGCCAACACCGCCGCCCCCGCGGCCTCCATGACCGACCAGCTCATGGACCAGTGGCGCCTGGCGGACGTGGATGAGTCGCTCCGCCCCCTGGGCGAGCTGATCATCGCGTACATCGAGGACGACGGGTACCTCCGCACCCCGCTGGAGACGATCATCGACCGCGCCCCCGCGCCCGACCCCGGCTCGAACGGCCACGGCGAGCCGACCGTGGAGCAGATGCAGCGGGCCCTGACCGCCGTGCAGCTGCTGCTCGACCCGCCGGGGATCGGCGCCCGCGACATCCGCGAGTGCCTGCTGCTGCAGGTGGACGCCCTCGCCGCGGGCGGCGCCGAGGCGCACGCGGGCAACGGGGACGACGTCCCGTGGTCGGTCGTCCGCCGCCTCATCGCCGACCACCTCGACGACCTGGCGCAGAACCGCCTGCCGAAGATCGCCGAGCGCACCGGGCTGACGATGTCCGAGCTGAGGCGCGCCATCGACAAGATGGCCGTGCTCAGCCTCGCCCCGGGCCGCCAGCTCGTCCAGACGCCGCCGCCGGTGATCATCCCCGACGCCTTCGTCGAGTACGACGAAGACCAGGACCGCTACATCGCCTACCTCAACGACACGCGGCTGCCCAACCTCCGCGTCAACCAGGAGTACGCCCGCATGGCCCGCGACCGCGAGGTGCCGCGGGCGACGCGGGAGTTCCTCAAGAAGAACCTCTCCAACGCGACCTGGCTCATCGACGCCGTCGAGCAGCGCCGGCGGACGCTGCTGCGGGTCATCAACGTGGTCATCGACGCGCAGCGGGACTATTTCGACTACGGCCCCCAGCACCTGAAGCCGCTGCCGATGACGCAGGTCGCCGAGCAGCTGGGGATCCACGTCGCCACCGTCAGCCGCGCCGTCGCCGACAAGTACCTCCAGACCCCCCGCGGCGTCGTCCCGCTGCGCGGCTTCTTCACCGGCGGCACGCAGACCGCCTCCGGCGAGGACGTCTCCTGGGACGCCGTCAAGGCCGCGCTGAAGGAGGTCATCGACGCCGAGGACAAGTCCAGCCCGCTGAGCGACGAGGCCCTCGCCCGGGAGATCGGCAAGCGGGGCATCGATATCGCCCGCCGCACCGTCGCCAAGTACCGCGACCAGCTCGGCATCCCCAGCGCGCGGCTCCGCAAGACGTACTGACGATCGAGCCTGTCACCGTGCAGAGGGAGCCCCGGGCGCGAGCCCGGGGGCGAATGTCCCCGTGCGCTCGAGGGCCGCTCTCACTTTCACCACGGAGTTCATGGAGAGCACGGAAGAAGGCAATGGCGGAGACTCGCCGCCGAGATGAGGAAGGTGGGGAGAAGAAGATCAAGGCAATGAAACGCGAAGATCGCGAAGGCCGCGAAGAAGGGCAGAAGAACAAGGCAGGAACACGGGGGCCACGGAGAGCCACGGAGGTCACAGAGGAGGGCAAGTGTTACGGAGGGGAAGGAGTGGAGGCGGGGTGGCTCAGGGGTGTGATGGTGGGATGACGCCGAGTTGCTCGTACGGGCGAGCGGGTCCGGGCCCAATCCAATCCGCTTTCCTCTCTGTGACCTCCGTGGCTCTCCGTGGCCCCCGTGTTCCTGCCTTCCCCTTCTCTTCTCCGTGCCCCATTGCTCCTCCCGTGTGCCGCCTGATGCTTCACAGTGTCTCACCGGCGCACGCCATCACTCCGGCGCCAGCCTCCCCTCCAGCGGCTCGCCCGTGATCGTGTGGATCGACAGCTTCACGCGCCGCCGCACCTCCTCGTCGGGGTCCGACAGCATCGACTCGAGCATCGGCAACACCCCCGCATCCTCGGACCCGATCAGCGCGAGCGCCTCCGCGATGTCCATCCGCACGTTCGCTCCCTTCGGGGGCCGGTTGCGCGCCGCGATCTCCCGCAGCGCCTCGACCACGCCGCGCCGGTCCCCCTCCGCCTGCGCCAGCAGCATCTCGCCCCAGACCCGCTCGCGGTCGTTCACCGCCGCCTCGAGCATCGCCCGCGCCGCCGCGGCGGCCTCCTCGCCGGTGTGCCCGAGCTCGCACAGCAGCTTCGCCGTCTCCGTCCGTTCCGACCAATGCTGCGAGTGCTCCGGTCGCACCCTTGCCACCAGCCACCGCGCGTACGGCGATGCATCCAGCCCCTGCCGGGCGAGCAGGGTCACGTGCCGCGCCGCCTCGGCCGGCTCGATGCGGTCAAGAAACTCCCGCAGCACCGGCGGCACGCCCGCGCCGGGGCCCCCCGCGGCCAGCCCGTGCAGCGCGGCGAACGCGTTGCCGCGGACCTGCCACTCCTCATCTTCCAACGCGGCGAGGAGCGCACGCAGGATCTCCTCTTTTCTTCGGCCCCTCTTGCCGATCAGCCCCAGCGCTTCCGCGGCCTCGCGCCGGGTCACGAAGTCCTCGTCCCCCGCCAGGCTCGCGGCGAGCGCCGGCGTGGCCTCCGCCGCGGCCGGGCCGAGCCGTCCGAGCGACTCCGCCGCGGCCCGCCGCTGCTCGATGTCCCTCGACTCCAGCGCCGCGATCAGCGTCGGCAGCGACCGCTCCGCGGTGGAGGGGTCGAGCACGCCGAGCGCGTACAGGGCGTCGCGCTGCAGGTACGGCGTCCCCTCGAACCCGGCGGCGGCGATGATCGCGTCCACCGCCCCCGCGGCGTGCGGCGCCAGCGCGTGCAGCCCCCACACCGCCCTGCGGCGCACCTCGCCGTCCGGGTCCGCCCCCGCCCGCTCCGCCAGCGCGGCCACCAGCGGCCCCGGCTCGCCGCCGATGTTGCTGGAGATCGCCGCGGCGAACGCCCGCACGCTCGCGTGCTCGTCCCGCATCGCGCGGATCACCACCGGCGCCGCATCCGTGGCCTCGCCCGTCGGGCCACCTCCGCCGGGGCCGAGGCGGTACGCGATCGATTCGATCATCCGCAGCGCGAAGATCTTCGTCTTCGCGTCGTCGGTGCGGTCGATCATCCTCCCAAGCCGCCAGAAGAGCAGCCGCCGCTGCCAGCGCGGGATCGTCTGCTTGCCGATGCGCTGATACAGGAAGTTGTTGTCCCACGGCGGCGGGCTCCCCTCCCAGTCGCCGGTGTAGTACACGATCACCGCGGCCGTCGGGACCAGCGCCGTCCACCCCCGCGCCCGCAGCGCGGGCGTTGCGCACATCCCCGCGCCGATGGCGGCGATCGCCACCGCCGCCGCGGCCCACCGCCACCGCCGCCTCGACCGGTGCAGCCGCCGCTCGTCCCGCGCGGCCCGTCCGCACTCCGGGCAGGTCAGCCCCGGCACGCCGCTCATGTCGTACCAGCAGCGCGGGCACCGGCGCGTCCGCCGGCCCCCCCGGATCCGGTCGCCGACCAGCGCCCACCCCAGGAGCACAGCGCCCGCCGCGATGACCACCCCCCCGCCGATCCACAGAAGCCAGCTGATCGCGCCCATCGATCGCCTCCCGCTTCGGCGCACACGTTACCACACGCGGTGCAGGGTTTGGGGGGCGGTTGAAATGGGAAAAGGCGGAACGCGGGGGGAGCGGGGAGACGCGGGGAAGAAGAGGAGGATAGGGAAAGGCAGGATCACGGAGGTCACAGAGGTCCACAGGGGTCGCAGAGGAAGACAGGAACTGGGGAGAGGGGGTTGCGAGGACGCTCTGCGGCCCGACCATGGATTGGCGCCCAGTCTCGCGTGCGTGCGAGAAGGCCCGGGGGGCCAATCCCATCCACTCCCCCTCTGTGCCCTCTGTGGCTCTCTGTGTCCTCTGTGCTCCCGTCTTCCTCTTCTCTTCCCCGCGCCCCTCCGCTTCCCCCGCTCCCCCCGCGTTCCGCCTTTTCAGAGGTGCGCATGGGAACTTCCACTCCGAACTCGCGCTCGGGGCTCTCTCGGGCGGCTGGCCTTGGGGCACCGAGCGGGGGCTACTTCGTCCCCGCGAGCTTCCGCACCGTCATGTCGAAGTTCTGCACCAGGTGCGCCCGGATGGCGTAGATGATGCCGGTGTACGCCAGGGCGGCGATGAAGGCGCCGACGAGGAGGCTGAACCGCGCCGTCGCCGGGCCGCTGTCCTCGAGCGTCTCGGCCAGCGCGGCCTCGGGGTAGACCAGAGCGAACGCCGCGGCGGCCGGGCTCCAGGCGGCGATCGCCGGCCCGATGATCGGCACCGACGCCCCCGCCTGGAACGCGCACAGCCCCACGGTCCCCGCCGCGGCGCCCGCCACCCCAACCGTCGCCACGACCGCCCCGAGCGATCCCTTGCTCTTGAGCGAGAAGTGCAGCCCGATCATCACGCACAGCGCGATGAACGGCAGCGTCGCCACCGTCGCCACCAGCGCCGCCTCCGGCAGCACCGCCGGGAGCACGTACGCCGGCCCGCCGCCGCCCGGACCGCCCGGAGCGTGGTACACGTTGACCGCGTACTCCCACAGCGGGTTCGCCCCCCGGTCCACCACCGCGCCGCCGTGGTGCCCCAGCACCCCGCCGTCCACCGCCAGGCAGTACAGCCCCGCCAGCCCCAGCGTCCCCAGCGGCACGGCCAGCATCGGCGTCAGGTACGCGATCATCCCCCGCAGCTTCCCGGTCAGGTACTGCGACGGCGTGATCGGCGTGGTCAGCAGCAGGTCCAGCGTTCCGTCTTCGCGCTCGCGGGCGACCGCGGTCGCGGCCATGTTCACCGCCACCAGCGCGATCACCGCCAGCTCCCCGATGACGGTGTAGAGCACGATCAGCCGCATCTGCTCGGTCTTGAGCGATCCCCCGTGGTAGTACAGCACCAGCCCCAGCGCGAACGCCAGCCCGATGGCGATGAACGACCACCGCGCCAGCATCTTCCCCAGCGTGGCGTTCCTGGCCGCGGCCTCGCGCCAGGCGATGGGGTTGTGCCAGACGAGGCGCGGCGGGCGGTGCAGCGCGCCCTTGGCGGGCAGGCCGAACATCCGGCGGTACCACGGCGCCCGCCCCCCCTCGCCGCGCGTGCTCGCCCCCAGGCCCACCCCCGCCAGGCCGCCGATCCGCACCGTCAGCGTCGAGAGCAGCAGCAGCGCCCCGCTCACCCCGGCCGACAGCACGCACCACGCCGTCACCGGCGTCTGGAGCATGAACGCGGCGAGGCCCGTGTGCATCCCCTCGGGGGCGCGGGGGTAGCCGCTGGGGTTCAGCAGCGCCCGCAGAGCGAGGAACGGGTTGACGGCGGTCATGTACGTCACGCCCCCGGTGCTGACGACGGCGTCGATCCCCATCGTCAGCGCCAGGTACGACACCACGCCGACGTAGAACGCGAAGACCGCCCGCTTGCCCACCAGCCGGCTGACCGACAGCGCGATGGCGATCGACGCCACCAGCAGCGCCGCGCACGCCGCGATCAGGTAGCTCGCGAAGATCGACGTCCCCGGCACGCCGCCGAAGTACTGCGTCACCGCGAACAGGGGCAGGCTCGACAGCAGCAGCGCCAGGATGAAGAACAGCCGCCCGATCAGGTTCCCCAGGACGATCTGCAGCGGCGACAGCGGGGTGGTCAGCAGGATCTCCCACGTCTTGGGGCTGGCCTCCTGGGCGATCGCCCCGGCCATGAACACCGGGGCCAGAATGCAGATCAGCGCGATCTGGAGGTAGGCGATCCCCGTGAAGCTCGTCGCCCCGGCCGCGGCCAGGGTCCGGTAGGAGACCACCTCCCCGGCGGTGTTGAACAGCAGGGAGTACAGCAGCACCGCGATCAGCACGCCGAGGTAGACCGTCCGGATGTAGAAGTGACGGGTTCGGCGCGAGCCGCCCTGCACCAGGCGCACCGCGATCGGGTTGGTCGGGCCAAGGCGGAGGAGCCAGCGGAGGATCACGGGCATAGCGGGCACATCCTAGCGGCCGGCGAACGTCCCTGTGCGGGGCGCCGCCCTCCCCCCTCCCCCCCCTCCCTCCGCCGGACCGCTTCATCCGGGCCGGCCGCCAGTCTGTACGCACGAACGCGGCCGGGCGTGCGCCTCACGGCCGCGGCGGGTGGGGCGGGCATAGGGCTGATAACCCGTTCCGCGGGGATCGGAGAGGATGGGCCTCGGGGGGAGCGAATGCGAAAGGGGCCCGGCGCTGGCTGCGCCGGGCCCCTGTGTGGTCACCCTGGAATCGGCTCGGGGGATCAGGTCCCGGCCCCGACGGGCTTGTCCTTGCCCTTCTCCTTTTCCTTCTCCTTCGAGGGCGCGGCCTCCTTGGGGGCCTCCTCGAAGCGGAAGAACAGGTGGTCCGGGCCGCCGTCGGAGGGCTTGCCGTCCGGCCCGCCGCCGCCGCCGCTGTCGCCGCCCTCGCCGCCGCCTTCCTCCTCGGTTTTGCGGCTGACGAGGATCTTGCACGGGGGCTTGAAGTCGCCCTGGAGCATCATCTCCGACAGCGGGTCCTCGACGTAGGTGCCGATGGCCCGGCGGAGCGGGCGGGCGCCGAAGTCGGGGTTGTACCCCTTGTCGATGAGGAAGTCCTTGGCCTTCTGGTCCAGCTCGAGCGTCACGCCCTGCTGCTCCAGCCGCTTGGCGACCTTGGTGACCTCGTAGTCCACGATGGTGACCAGGTCCTCCTTGGTGAGCGGCCGGAAGACGATCACGTCGTCCAGGCGGTTGATGAACTCCGGGCGGAAGAACCGCTCGATCTCCTTCATCAGGATCGTCTTGATCCCCTCGAAGTCGCTCGCCTCGGTCTTCTTGGCGAAGCCGAACCCGCCGCCGCCCTTGATCAGGTCAGCCCCGATGTTGCTGGTCATGATCAGGATGACGTTTCGGAAGTCGACGTTGCGCCCGAAGGAGTCCGTCAGCCGGCCCTCCTCCATGATCTGCAGGAGCATGTTGAAGACGTCCGGGTGGGCCTTCTCGACCTCGTCGAGCAGGATCACCGAGTACGGGCGCCGGCGGACGCGCTCGGTCAGCTGGCCGCCCTCCTCGTAGCCGACGTAGCCGGGGGGAGCGCCGACGAGCCGGCTGACGTTGTGCTTCTCCATGTACTCGGACATGTCGAGCACGATCAGGGCGTCCTCGTCGCCGAACATGAACTCCGCCAGGCTCTTGGCGACCAGCGTCTTGCCGACGCCGGAGGGCCCGACGAAGATGAACGAGCCCATCGGCCGCTTGGGGTCCTTCAGCCCGGCGCGGGCGCGGCGGATCGACTTGCTGATCGCCTTGATCGCGTCGGCCTGGCTGACGACCTTCTTGTGCAGCTCCTTCTCGAGCTCGAGCAGGCGCTGGGCCTCCTCCTTCTCCAGGCGCTGCAGCGGCACGCCGGTCATCTTGCTGACGACCTCGGCGACGACCTCCTCGTCGACGGTGCCGGAGATCTCCTTGGTCTTGTCGCGCCACTCCTTCTGGAGCCGCTCGCGCTCGCGGCGCTGCTGCTCGGCCTTGTCGCGCAGCTCCGCCGCTCGCTCGTAGTCGGCGCTCTTGACCGCCTCGTCCTTCTCGATGCTGAGGCGCTCGATCTCCGCCTCCAGCTCCGCGAGGTTCGGCGGCTTGGTCATGCTCTTGATCCGCACGCGGGCGCCGGCCTCGTCGATCACGTCGATCGACTTGTCCGGCTGCACGCGGCCGGTGATGTACCGGCCGGAGAGCTCCACGGCCGCCTTGATGGCGTCGTCGGTGATCTGCACGCGGTGGTGCTGCTCGTAGCGGTCGCGCAGGCCCTTGAGGATCTCGAAGGTCTGCTCGTTGGTCGGCGGGTCCACCGGGATGGGCTGGAAGCGCCGGGCCAGGGCCGCGTCCTTCTCGATGTACTTGCGGTACTCGTCGAAGGTCGTGGCGCCGATGCACTGGATCTCGCCGCGGGCCAGAGCGGGCTTGAGCACGTTGGACGCGTCGATCGCGCCCTCGGCGCCGCCGGCCCCGACCAGCGTGTGCAGCTCGTCGATGAACAGGATGACGTTGCCCGCGCGGCGGACCTCGTTCATCACGGCCTTGATCCGCTCCTCGAACTGCCCGCGGTACTTCGTCCCGGCGACCATCATCGCCAGGTCGAGCACCACCAGCCGGCGGTCGTGCAGGATGTCCGGCACCTCGCCGCTGATGATCCGCTGCGCCAGGCCCTCGACGATCGCGGTCTTGCCCACGCCCGCCTCGCCCAGCAGCACCGGGTTGTTCTTCGTCCGCCGGCAGAGGACCTGGACCAGCCGCTCGATCTCGACGGCCCGGCCGATCACCGGGTCCAGCGAGTTCTCGCGGGCCAGGTCGGTCAGGTCGCGCCCGAAGCTGTCGAGCGCGGGGGTCTTGCTCTTGCCCTTGGGGCGCGCCTCGCCCGCGCCGCCCGGCCCGGGGGTCTCCCCGGCCGACGGCCCGCCGGCGCCCGCGCCCTCCTCGGCCTCGGAGCCGGCCCCGAGCAGGTTCAGCACCTCCTCGCGGACCTCCTCGAGCTTCAGGCCCAGGTTCATCAGCACCTGGGCGGCGACGCCGTCGTGCTCGCGCAGCAGGCCGAGCAGCAGGTGCTCGGTGCCGACGTAGTTGTGGTTGAGGTTGCGGGCCTCTTCGATCGCGTACTCGATGACCTTCTTGGCGCGGGGCGTCTGCGGGAGCTTGCCCATCGTCACCATGTCCGGCCCGCTCTTGACGAGCTTCTCGACCTCCAGGCGCACCTTTCGCAGGTCCACGTCCAGGTTCTTCAGGACGTTGGCGCCGACCCCCGACCCCTCCTTCACCAGACCCAGCAGGATGTGCTCGGTCCCGATGTACTCGTGGTTGAACCGTTGCGCCTCCTGGTTGGCCAGCGCCATCACCTTGCGCGCCCGGTCTGTGAATCGTTCAAACATTCGCTTTCTCCTGCGGCGTCTTGGCTGCACGCACGCGGTCAGGCACCGGCGACTCTTAAGGATCCCCTCACGAGCGATCCTTCATCCTCGTCCACCATTACACACCGGATTCTTGCCCCGGTTGCTCCCGGTTCCTCCGGCCTTGTCTTCACACCCGGCCCCGGCCGGGCGCCTTCTCCAACTTTAGGCGGTTGTTCCCGATTCGCCCGCCTCATCCTTAAGTCTTCGGGCCCCGCGGCCCGCAGATTCGCGCACCGCTCGCCCCTTCCCGGCGCGGTCCGCGCCGGGGTGCGCGCCGTGCGCTCCGTCTGCGGGCGGAGCGCACGGCGCTTACGCCAGTATCGACCGCACGCGGCGTGCCATTGACCCGGAGCCGGTTTCCGCCCCCCGCGGCCCCTGTAACCCCCTTGCGGACCTCTCGGGGGCCCCCCGCCCGGGCGTGCGCCGCCACCGGCTGCCACACCGGTCGGCCCCGAACTGCCGCATTGGCACCCGCCGCCCCCGCGCCGCCCCGCGCCCCGGCCCCTCTCGCGCCCCGATGTGAGTGAACGCTCACCTCCGCGGCGAGGTCGCCAGCGAGGCGTCCGCCACGATCTGGATCGGGATCCGCGCCTGCGCCGTCGCCCCTGACACCTTGTCTTTCACCGTCACCTTCAGGTTGTACTTCCCAACCGAGAGCGTCGCGGGCAGCGTCACCCGCTGCACGAGGTAGTAGTCGCTCCGCCGCCGGCGCGAGGCGTCCCGCACCGTCTGCTCCGTCTGCCGCCACTGCAGCGATCCATCCGCGTCGTGGTGCAGGTCCAGGGACTGCCCCAGCTCCGTCACCCACACCTCCGACGCCCCGAGCCCCGAGCCCTCTCCCGGCGCGGAGCGCTGCACGAAGTTCTCGACCTCAACATAGAGGATCGCGGTGTGCTCGCGCCCGGCCGCGAAGGTCGTCCGCATCGGCGTGTACCGGCCGAAGCTCTCCACGCGCTCGCACAGCACCGCCGCGGGGAGGGTCAGCGGCTGCGCCCGCGCCACGCGCTTGGCGTACTCCTCCATCAGCGACGCGATCGCCCCCGGGTCCCCCTGCGCCGCCGCGCTCCCGCCCAGGCGCGAGAACATCTCCCGCAATGGCCGCAGCACCGCGGCCTCCGCCGGCAGCAGCTCCGCCTCCAGCCGGTCCAGTTCCGCCGTGGCCACCCCTGGCTCGATCGCCTCCAGCGCGGCCAGCCTCACCGCCCGCCCCAGCGGCCCCTCGCTTCCGAGCCGCGCGGGGTCGCCGCCGCCGCTGCTCAGGATCGCGCTCAGCTGCGCCAGCAGTTCCTCGCGGCGCTGCTCGGGGGTCGCCTCGGGCGGCGCGGGCTCGTTGGCGTCTCCCAGGGCCGCCTCGTCCAGCGCGGCGACCGGCGCCGGGTCCGGCGCCGCGACCACCGGCTCGGGCGCCGGCGGCGAGACGGGCTCCCTGACTGATGTCGCGGTCGGGGAAGGAGTGGGGGGGGCGAGGGTGGCGCCCGGGGTTCGCCCTTCGCCCGGCGCCGACCACGGGTCCGCGTGATCGCCGGCCGACCGGGAGGCCCAATCGGACGACTTCATCTGGTCAAAGAGGGATTGGAGGTCCGCCGCGTAGATCGACAGGGCGTCCCGCTCGTCCGCCACCCCCAGATCGGGTGTCTTCGGTACCGGACGCACCACCCCGCTCGGCTCCGCGAGGGGCCGCTCCACCCGCGACTTGCCATCCCCCCCGCAGGCCACCAGCACCCCCGCCAGCGACGCGCAGCACAGCACCGCCGCGGCCGTCGCCGGCGCAGCGCGGCCGAAGCCCGATCGTGTCTTCACAGGGGAGCGGTCCACGGCGGAGCCTCCTGCATCGCCGGCAGCACCAAACAAACAACAGCACAGCCCGCGGCCGCGGCCGCCTCCGGCCCGCCGCTACACGGCTTCATCGGCCCGCTACGCCAGCGTCCTTGTAAATCGGATCGTCAGCGCCTCGAGGTTGACCACCGGGTCTCCCTGGCTGGTCTTCAGGCGGACGTCGTTCTCCACCGCGGCCCGCAGCAGCGCCGCCGCCCGCTCCGGAGTCACCCGCCGGGCCGCCTTCAGGATCAGCTCCTTCGACGCCCCCCAGAGCCGCAGCCGGCTGGCGATGGAGCCGGGGTTCTCCCCCGCGGCCAGCCCCAGGCTCGCCCCGTGCACCTTCCGCGCCAGGTCGGTGTACGACCACGCCAGCGCGACCGGGGCGTGGCGCGACACCTCGATCATGTCCCGCAGGTGCCGCAGCGCCCCCTCGCTGCTCCCCGACAGCAGCGACTCCTGGATCCTCCAGAAGTCCTCCTCGCGCGAGAAGCCGACGAACCGCTCCACGACGTCCCGCGTGATCGGCTTGCCGGGGTTGACCATCGCCAGCTTGGCCAGCTCGGTGTCGATCCGCCCCATGTCCGTCCCGAGGTTCCCCACGAGCAGGGCGGCGGCCTCGGGCGCGATCGCCACGCCGTGCACCTCCTGGCAGCGGGCCTGGGCGAACTTCGCGGCCTCCAGCGGCGTGGGCGAGTCGCACCTGGCGATCGCCCCCGCCGCCCCCAGCGCGTCGATCGCCTTGTCGAGCTTCCCCGGCCGCCACGTCGAGGCCCGCAGCACCAGCGTCGCCGCCTCCGACGGGTCCGCCGCGTACGCCTCCATCAGCGCCCGGTTGGACTTGTTCTTGACGATCCCCCGGCTCGGGCCCTTGCCGCCCTCATCATCCTCCTCGTCCCCCCCGCGGAGCAGCACGTCCGCATTCTCGACGATCACCAGCTTGTACCGGGCGATCAGCCCGAAGGTCCGGCACTCGTCCAGGATCTCCGCCGCCAGACCCCCGGAGGCCCCCCCGCCCGGCGAGAGGCTCGCCGGGGCCGCGGCGTCGTAGCGGATCGTGTCGAACCCGTCCTCCCCGTGCTCGGCCGCCAGGGCCTTGCGCAGCCCCTCCAGCGCCAGGTCCTGGCGCATCCGGTCGTCGCCGTGCAGCACGACGAACCGCATCTTCGCGGTCAGCTTGACCTCCCCCGAGCCGGACTTGCCTGCCGACGAC
This sequence comes from Planctomycetaceae bacterium, assembly GCA_044507535.1. Classification (GTDB taxonomy): domain Bacteria; phylum Planctomycetota; class Phycisphaerae; order Phycisphaerales; family UBA1924; genus CALAFV01. Next base: position 35,840 of record JBIQJK010000021.1, read on the forward strand.
CTGGCCATCGCACCAGCGTAGTGGCGGCGCCCCGGCGCGGCCAGCCGCTCAGCGCCGCCGCCGCCGGCCCAGCACGGCCACCGCCATCGACCCCGCCAGCGCGGCCCCGCCCGGGGCCGGCACCGAGGCGAACTCGAAGCGGAACTCGCGCATCGTGGCCGACGCCGCCGACTCCCCCGGCCCCGCATCCACGCTGACGTCGAGCGCGAACGGGTTGTAGTACCAGAACGAGTACACCCCCGGCGTCAGCACCGAGCCGCTCCCGATGGCCCCGTCCTTCCCCACCAGCTCGTGCTCGCCGGTGTAGAGCTGCGGCCGGTCGGTGATCTCGATGTCCAACTGGAGCATCGTCAGCCCGGCGAACGCGGCGGCCTGCCCCTGGGGGGCCCGCTCCCACACCTCCGCCTCCGCCTCCATGCTCACCTGGCTGGTGAAGACGATCCCGTCGGGCCGGCGCTCCAGCGCGTTGCTGATCGCCGCCTCGGACCGGAACGACGTCTCCCCGAGGACCCGCTTGACGGAGCTGTTGGCCTTATCGCGGTAGAACTCCTGCACCACCTGGGGGGCGAGGGGGTCTTCCTGGGCGAAGCCGCCCTGGTAGAACTCCCAGCGGATGTTGTCCACCTTCACGGGTGTCGCCGCGGCCGCGGACACACACACCAACACCGCGGACGCCGCGGCGCCCAGGCCAACACACTTCACGCACCCGTGCATGTTCAACGTCTCCCCTACCTCACGAGAACCACCGCGCCGAGGCGCGGGACAGATCCCCACCGTCCTTGCTTGATGGTTCAAAGTGTCAGGTTCCCCAAATGGCATGTCAAGCTGGGTAAGCCGCGGCACGTCGCCGCGACGTTGCTTTGTGCCGACTCTGCCGGGCTTCCCGGACGCTCGGCCACACGGTGGCTGACGATACCCATCGGGGTGGCACTGGACTCTAAATATTTGTGCTATAAGGATTTAACAACATCTTTCATTTGGTGAATCATCCAAAGACGCCTTCGCGGCGAACTCCAAGTCCCGCGCCGGCCGTAGAACGACAGCTCCCTCAACTTTTATTGTGTCGCGGAGTTATCCACATGTCGCACGCAACAACCGACACGTTTGCCGCTACGCCCACCGACTCGCCCGATCCGGCGCCGTCGCGGCTGCGCCGCCTCGCTCGCGAGTGGGTCTACTCCTTCGCCCTGGTCCTGGCGATCCTCATCCCCATCCGCGGGGCCGTTGCCGACTGGAACGACGTCCCCTCCGGCTCCATGCGGCCGACCATCCTCGAGGGGGACCGCATCTGGGTGAACAAGCTCGCCTACGGCCTGCGGATCCCCTTCACCACGACCTGGATCGCCCGCTGGGATGAGCCGGACCGCGGCGAGATCGTCACCTTCGCCTCCCCCCAGGGGGGCACCCGCCTGGTCAAGCGGATCATCGGCCTCCCCGGGGATCGGATCGCCCTTGCCGGCAATCGCCTCATCATCAACGGCGTCGCGGCCGACTACCTCGTCACCGACCCCGCCTCGTCCATGACCCTCCCCGACGGCCGCACCCTCCGGGTGGTGATTGCGGACGAGGAACTCCCGAGCGGCGGCGGTGGGGGGGTTGGGGGGGGTGGAGGGGGTAAGAGGAACGGGCACCCCATCACCCTGACCCCCGGCCTGGCCAGCCCGAGCACGATCCCGGAGTTCACCGTCCCCGAGGGGCACTACTTCGTCATGGGGGACAACCGCGACCAGAGCATGGACTCGCGCATGCTCGGCTTCGTCCCCGCGGGGGACATCTACGGCCGCTCCAGCTACGTCGCCCTCTCGCTGGACCCGGAGAACTACTACCTCCCGCGCTTCGGGCGGTGGTTCAGCCGGCTGCCTTGAATCGGGTCCTCCCCGCCCTACCTCATTTCCCCCTTTCCCGTCGCGGCCTCCATTGAACCTCCCGGCGGCGCCCTGAGCAACGGATCGAGAAGTAGCCTTTCCGCCGTTTCCCAACCCTACAATCGCATGGGGCTCTGACGACGGAGGAACCCCACCGTGCTCTGGCAGCCGTCTCTCCCCGACGAGTACATCCGCGCCACCGCCGAGTCCCTGGCCGCCCGCATCACGGCGCGGCGGCGGGAGCTCGGGTCCGATCTGGTCATCCTCGGGCACCACTACCAGACCGACGAGGTCATCCAGCACGCGGACTTCACCGGCGACTCGCTGAAGCTCTCGCAGCTGGCCGCGGAGAAGGTCGCCGCGCAGAACGCGAAGCACGTCGTCTTCTGCGGCGTGCACTTCATGGCCGAGACGGCGGACATGCTCACCCCCGAGCACGTCGCCGTGATCCTCCCGGACCTCTCGGCGGGGTGCTCGATGGCGGACATGGCCGACTACGACGATGCGGTGCAGGCGTGGGAGGAGATCCACGCGTCGCTGAAGGGCCAGGGGTGGCGCGGCCGGATCATCCCGATCACGTACATCAACTCGACCGCCGCGATCAAGGCGTTCGTGGGCAAGAACGGCGGGGCGGTCTGCACGTCGTCCAACGCGGCGATGGTCTTCGACTGGGCCATGGCCGGCGGCACGACGCCGCGAAAGCCCGGGGAGGACATCAAGATCCTCTTCCTGCCCGACCAGCACCTGGGGCGCAACACGGCCGCGGGGTACGGGCTGGACGCCGCGACGCAGACCTGCCTCTACGACCCGCGCCGGGCCAAGAAGGGCGAGGCCCTCGGCGGGGCGACCCCCGAGCAGGTCCTGGCCGGCACCGTCATCCTCTGGGCCGGCCACTGCTCGGTGCACAAGCTCTTCCGCCCCGAGCACTGCGACCGCATCGCCGAGGAGAACAAGGGCAAGCGCGGCAAGGAGCGGACGAAGATCCTCGTGCACCCCGAGTGCTGCAAGGAGGTCGTGGACCGGGCCGACCTGGCCGGCTCCACCGAGTTCATCCTCCGCACCATCCGCGCCGCCGAGCCGGGGAGCCACTGGGCGGTGGGTACCGAGGTCCACCTCGTCGCCCGCCTGGCCCGCGAGGCCGCGGAGCGGGGGGTGCACGTCCGCATCCTCTCCGACTGCCAGTGCCTGTGCACGACGATGTTCCGCATCGACCAGCCGCACCTGCTCTGGGTCCTCGACAGCCTCGCGGCGGGGAAGGTGGTCAACCGGATCGCCGTCAACGCCGAGGCGAAGAAGCTCGCGCTGCTCGCGCTGGACCGCATGCTCAAGCTCGCCCCGGCCAAGCCGCAAGCCGTCGCGGCCAAGGCCGCGGTCGCAAGCTGAGCGGGCCAGCGATCGACACCGCACAAAAGGGAGCCCCGAGCGCAAGCTCGGGATGGTCGTCCTACGCCCACCGCCCCCGCGACATCGCCCTCAGCGCCTCCTCCGTCGGCAGCGCCGCCCGCACCGTCGGCCTCCCTGTCCCGTCGTGCTCCACCAGGATCACCAGCACGCACGCCGCATCCAATATCGACGCCGCCAGCCGCAGCACCCGCGCCCGCGCTCCCCGCCCGGGGACGCTCGACCGGATCGACAGCGACGACCGCCTCCGCGTGTACGCGCCCCACACCTCCTCCCCCAGCGCCCGCACCCGCCCGCGGTCCACGCCGACGTGCCCGTCCCTGCGATGCGTCACCGTGAACTCCAGCCCCGGCCGCACGCGCACCACCGCCATGGCCCCGTCGCGCCCGAGCTCCTCCACGGCGTCGCTCCCGGTCGCCCCGGCCGGCGCCGCATCCAGTCGCGCCGCGACCCCGTCCCCCGTCCCGTCCGTGTGGCCGTCCCCGTCCGTTCCCCGGAGCAGCCACACCTCCGCCGACCCCTCCGGCGCGCGCCACCTCGTCGGGGCCGGCGCGCCCACCGTCGCGCGCTCCACCCCGCGTCCCTGCGCCGACTCGCTCGGCCCCGCCGGCAGAGCCTCGAACTCCATCAACGCCGACTCCAGCGCCCGCACGGCCTCCTCCCGCTTCCCCTTCCGCAGCAGCCGCATCGGCAGCCGGTCCACCCACGGCATGTTCCGCTCGTGCCGCGACCACCCGCCCAGCATCGGCGCCCGCGGCCGCTCCATCGACAGCACGCCGATCGCCTCCCGCAGCGCCCCGAGCGTGGCGAACTGGAACGTGAACCCTGATACCCGCACGAAGTAGTGCCACTCGACCACCAGCGGGTCGTCCGCGCCCAACCGCGCTCTCCCCCCGGCCTCCTCCCCGGAGAAGTCCCGCTGCCGCCCCCCCGCGCCCGCACACTCTCGCCAATGCTCTGCCATCGCTTGAGGCGCTCCGCCAATCATCACCCGATTCGCCGTATCAACACGCCCGCATCCCATACCACGGTACTCTGTCTCTCGACGATGCGCCCACCGCCACCCCCACCGCCGACCCTTCCCGCGGCCGCC
>JBIQJK010000022.1:0-39977 GCA_044507535.1 Planctomycetaceae bacterium
CCTTCCCCCACCCCATCCACCACCGCTCCTGCAACCCCGCCTCATGCGGACTTCCCCTGCTCGACGGCCGCGGCCCGCGCCGGGTTTTCGGTGTTGACCCCCTGCTTGTGGCGGGCGTTCCGGACACGCACCGAATCTGATCTGGTCGCACATCTCCACAGGGATCAACCGGGGCTCCCCACCGGCCGTATCGGCTTGACGCCCCAGGCGCGATTCGGTACAAAGCCCGGTCCCTCAAGGAGTTCTTGCATGGCCCGCCGATCCTCCACCGTCACCAGCCGCCGCTGGCTCGCCCTGCCCGCCCTGGCCGTCGCCTTCACGGCGCTGAGCCCGCTGCTGATGACGGGGTGCGAGACGAGCTCGACGCGCCGCCACCGCCTCATCCGCGCCAACCTCACGCCGGAGCTGCGGACGCTGCACCAGCGGAAGGTGGACCAGCAGAACGCCATCGCGATCACGTTCGACGAGAACGGCCGCATGTTCAGCCAGGACCTCGGCCGCGCCTTCATGACCGACCGCCCGAGCCGCCTGACGCCCGAGCCGGTCCCCCACTGACCCGATCCCAGACCGTCGCTTCCTGACGCACGCCGCGCCCCATCGCGGCGTGCGTTTCGCGCGCGCTCGTCGCGCAGGCTCGTTCGCGCCCGTTGCCGCGCGACCTGAGGTGAGAGGAGGGGGCGCGCAGCCACACCGCCGCCGCGCGCCGCGCCGGGCGCACGCGGCCACGGGCCGCAGACGCGGCCGGATCAGCGCCGACCGTGGCGGGACGATCGAGGGTTGGGGGCGCGCGGCCCCGGTCGCGCCGGCGCGGGCGCCGGGGCGTCGCATCTCGCCGGCGCCGCGATGGTCACTTCGCGGTGTACTGCCCGCGCCCGACGCGCTTGAACTGGCCGCTGTTGATGAGCGTCTGGTTGACGATCGTGCGGAAGGTGGTGGAGCTGGTCTTGTACCCGGCCTCCTGCACCTTCTCCGCGGCCTCGGTCACCGACATCGTCTTGCCGGTCAGGAGCTTCTTGAGCGCCTCGACGAGGTTCATCTCGTTGCGCGGACGCCGCCGCACCCCCGCGCCGTTGAGAACGTGCGCTGCGCCGTTGACCGTGCCGCCGAGGGCCTCAATCTCGTTGCGGAGCGCGGTGGCGGAGCTCGCCAGACGCTCGTAGCGCTTCACGAGCGACTTGATGCGGCGCTGCCGCCGCACCAGCTCGGCCTGGAGCTGGACCACGGGCACCGACGAGAGCGAGGCGCCCCCGGTCCGGCTCCGCGTGCGCCGACCGCGTGCAGTCTTCTTCTTGGCCATTTGCAAGGTCCTTTCTGCAAAGAGACCCGCCCCGGCCGCCGGAGGCTCGTCCTCACGTCTCGGGGGGAACGAACAGGGCAGCTCCAAACGTCGTTTGCAATCGGGCTCACACTCCCGTTTGCAGCGGCGGCTCTTCGATGCTACGACCCGGATGGGGCATGAGCAAGCATGTTTATTGCATATCGGACATTGCGTGCATCCCCCAGCCGGTTCCTCACAGGACCTCAACACGCCCGGGGAAGAGCGCAACATGAGATGCCGCCGATGCTTCAGCATCGGCCCGGGGCATCGTTGCTTGCGCGCAACGCAGATATGAGACGACGTTCATATCTGCGGATCATGAGATCTGAAAACCGATGCGCGCCATCAGCCCGTCGAAGTGATCCAGGTCGTAGAACTCGATCACGAGCTTGCCCCGGGAGCCGCCGCGACCGGTGCGCACGTGCACCTTCGTCCCCAGGTGCTCGCCGAGCTGGCGCTCGAGCTCGACGCGCCCGAGCTCCTTCGCCTTCGCCTGAAGCCGCCGCTCCTCGTCCTCGGGGTTCGGTGCAGCAGCGCCCGGGTCCGCCGCGTGCTGCAACGCGGGGGCGGCGAGCTCAAGCCTCCGCACCGACCAGCCCCCTTCCGCCGCCCGCCTGGCGAGCGCAACGCGGCCGGGGCCGGGGGGAGCGGCGAGCAGCGCCTTGCCGTGGCCGACGCCGAGCTTCCCCTCGTCCAGCAGGGCGCGGATCGGCTCCTCGAGCTCCGTCAGCCGCACCAGATTCGTCACGCTGGAGCGATCGAGGCCCACCCTCTCCGCGGCCGCGGCGTGCGTCAGCCCGAAACGCTCGATCAGCGAGCGCAGGGCCCAGGCCCGCTCCATCGCGCCGAGCTCCTCGCGCTGCACGTTCTCGATCAGGGCCCACTCCGCGGCCTGCTCGTCGCCCAGCTCCGCGATGATCGCCGGCACCGCCTCAAGCCCCGCCAGACGCGCCGCCCGCCAGCGCCGCTCACCCGCGACAAGCTCATGCCCCTCTCCCCCCCCCACTGCTCCCGCGCCGGCCCGGCGACGGACCAGGATCGGCTGCATGACGCCCGCGGACTTGATCGAGGAGGCCAGACGCTCAAGTGCTTCCTGGTCGAAGACGCGGCGGGGCTGGAACGGGCTGGGGACGATGTCGTCAACTTTCAGCGCGACGATCCGGCCGCGGGCGTCGGTGGCCTCCGGCTCGCGGTCGGCGGAGGGGGGCTGAGCGGGCATCGCGCCCGACGCCGGCGGCTTTGCGGGCGAAGTGGCCGGAATATTTTCGGTAGTTGGCGCCGGGGCCGTCGGCACAGAGACCGGCGCGGCGACGGCGATCGCTTCATTCAAAAGACTGCTCAGGCCGCGGCCGAGCCGGCGGCGGGCCCCGCTCGCCTGTGCCGCGGGGGCATCCTTCGTTGAAGACCTAGCAGAATGAGAACCGGTGTTGCTCGCCGTCGTCTTCATAGCGTTGCCGCGGGTGTTGCCGGTCGGGCGTGCGCTGCTCATGCTCGGTGCCTCCTGCACATCGTCGTCGCTCTGGGGCGTGGGGTCGGGCGATGCCGCGTCGAGACTGGGGACAATCGCGAGCCGGTACAGTACCGCGGGCGCCGGCGCATGCAAGCTCGCTCACACCGGAACGTGCAAGAAGCGGCGCGGATCCGCGCGGCCGACAGGGTGGCCGGGGGCCGGATCGGCTACGCTGGCGGCTATGGGCAAGGACAAGAAGGAACGGCCGATCGAGGTGATCGCCAGGGGCGTGCTGGTGCGCGACGGCAAGGTGCTGCTCTGCCGCAGCGTCGAGCACGGGTACAGCTACCTCCCCGGCGGGCACGTTGAGTTCGGCGAGGCCGCGGCGACGGCGGTGCAGCGGGAGCTGATCGAGGAGGCGGGGCTGCGGGTGGAGGTGGGCGAGCTGGCCCTGGTGACCGAGGCGGTCTTCGAGATGCGCGGGAAGCGGCACCACGAGATCAACCTGGTGTTCCACGTGGAACCATCGCTCGGAGGTGGTGGTGGGGGGGCCGCGGGGGTCCAGTGGGAGGGGAAGAGGGACGACGGCGGCGGAACCCCCCCACCGCCGGTCCAGAGCCTCGAACCCGCGATCGCCTTCGACTGGGTTGACCTTGCCGCGATGCCGGACACCGATGTGCGGCCGCCTGCGGTCCGGGCCTGGCTGGCGACGCTCGGCCGCGGCGGACCGTCCCCGGCGACGGCCGAGTGGGTCTCCGAGGTCCCGCAGGGGGCGCCGCCGCACCCCTAGATGTGCGGCGATGAGCCCGAGCGGCCACAAGAAACGCCCCCGAAACGCCGATGTTCCACGTGGAACCGTGCCGGGGACGCCCTCCGGCGCGGCATGGACCCGGCGTCCACGGCAACTTCAGAGACTCGGCCACGGGGCGATCTGTGCACGACCAGCGGCTCGACAACGCGCACCGGCTCCTGCCACGCCTCGACGAGCTCGAGACGGAGCTCTCCCGCGTCCACCACGCCCTGGAGCACCACGAGCGGCTCGCCACCCTCGGGACCATCGCCGGGCTGATCGCCCACGAGTTCAACAACATCCTCACCCCGGTGATGAGCTACGCCCAGATGGCCCTGGCCGCGCCGGAGGACCGCGATCTGTCCACGAAGGCCCTGCAGAAGGCCTCGGAAGGGGCGGAGCGGGCCTCGCAGATCGCCAGCGCGATCCTCGGCTTCGTCCGGGACGACAACGCCGACGTCTGGTCCAAGGCCCGGGCGACGCGGGAGTCCGAGCCCTCCTCCCAGACCCCCCCGCTGCCGCCATCGGCCGATGTCCTGAACGCCGCGCACGACGCAGTGGCCTGCATGGGACGCGACCCGGCGCGGGACCTGATCAACCTGACGATCACGGGCGACGCCGGGCTTTGCGCCGCCCTGAAGCCGCTCGCCCTGCAGCACATCCTGCTCAACCTGATCCTCAACGCCCGCTCGGCGATGCTCCCCCTCGGGGGCGAACTGACCATTGAGGCCCATCGGTGCGGCCAGCCACCGAGCCCCCCGGAGGACGCGGCGTGCAGCCTGGCCGGTTCCACGTGGAACATCGCGGGCCGGCGCACCGCAGACGCCGCCGCGTCCAAGGCCGCGCGCGGGTCCGGCGCGGCCGCCAACCCGGGGTCCTGGGCGGTCATCCGCGTCCGCGACACCGGCCGCGGCATGCGCCCCGAGACCCTGGCGCGGGTCTTCGAGCCGTTCTACACCACCAGCGCCGACTGCGACGCCACGACCGCCCGCCGGCGTGGGACCGGCCTGGGGATGACAATGTGCAAGCGCCTCGCGGACGAAGTGGGGGGGTACATCATCATCGAGTCGGCCGTGGGCCAGGGCACCACCGTCACGGTCGTGCTCCCCGAGGCGCCCGCCGCGGCAGCGCAGGCCCGCCGATCCGCCTGATCTCGAAAGAGTTCGTCAATTACTCGGATGGCAGCAGCACCACGTCCGAGGGGCTGACGCTCACGGTCACCCCGCCCCCCGCGCCCGACCCGTGCGGCAGGTGCAGCGGGTTGAGCTCGGCGACCTTTACCAGCGTCCGCCCGGGGAGCTCCACGATGTGCTGGGCGAGCTCCCCGAGGTACGTCGTCTCCAGGATGCGCCCGGGGAGCGTGTTGGGCTCGTGCGCACCGGCCCCGTTGTCGAGCAGCCGCAATGCTTCGGGCCGGATCGAGCAGGTGATCCGCGCGCCGGGCCGGGCCGGTGCGCCGTCGGCCGCGGCCAGGAGCTGTCCGGCCGGTGTGTGTACGGATACGGCGGCGGAAGGAGCAGCGGGGGAGCCCGCCTCGGCCGGGATCGTCCCCTCGATGAAGTTGGTCTCCCCGAGGAACTCGGCGACGAAGCGGGAGGCGGGGCGGCGGTAGAGCTCCTGCGGCGTGCCGATCTGGGCCACCCTCCCCATGTCCATGATCGCCACGCGGTCGGCCATGCTCAGGGCCTCCTTCTGGTCGTGCGTGACGTAGATGGTCGTGATGCCGTGGCCGCCCAGGGCGTCCTTGCAGATGCGCCGGATCTCGGATCGCAGCTCGATGCGGAGCTTGGCGTCGAGGTTCGACAGCGGCTCGTCCAGCAGCAGCACATCCGGGCGGATGACCAGCGCCCTGGCCAGGGCGACGCGCTGCTGCTGCCCGCCGGAAAGCTGGTTGGGCTTGCGCTGCGCGTACGGCGCCATGTGCACGGATTCGAGCGCCTCGCGGACGCGGCGCTTCTTCTCTTCCGCCCCCACGCCGCGGATGTTCAGGCCGAAGGCGACGTTGGCCTCGACGGTCATGTGCGGCCACAGGGCGTAGGACTGGAAGACCATCCCGGTGTTGCGCTTGTTCGGCGGCAGGCGCGAGACGTCGCGCCCGTCGAAGCGGATCTCGCCGCTGGTCGGCTCGATGAACCCCGCGATCATCCGCAGCAGCGTCGTCTTGCCGCACCCCGACGGCCCGAGGAGGAAAAAGAGCTCCCCCGGCGCGATCTCCAGGGAGACGCTGTCCACGGCGGTCGTCGTGCCGCCGCCCGGGGCGGGGAACCGCTTTGTGATCGCGTTGATGGCGATAGCGGTGGCCATGTATGGCCGGAACAGTAGCAAATGCCGGGGCGGCTTACCGGCGGGAAACCCGGGGCGGCGCGGCGCAACCCCGCCCGTCGTGGTATCCTCACGCGCCCCACCCGGAGCCCGCCCATGGCCGCGCTGGCCACCATCGCCCCCTTCGGCTTCAGCTTCGACCCCGTGCGGCTCCTGAGCGCGTACCGGGCCCTGGGGTGCCGCACCTGCCAGTTCTATCGCAACGACGACAACCCCCCGAGGCTCTCGGAGGCCCTGGCCGCCTCCGCCGCGGCGGGGGTCCCGTTCGACTCGATCCACGGGCGGTTCGGCTACACGATCGACCCGTCCTCCCCGTGCGCCGAGCACCGGAGGTGGTGCGTCAACCTCTATGAAGAGGAAGGCCGCCTCGCCCGCGAGCTGGTCGAGGGGAGCGGGGGGATGGATGGGAGTGGGGGGGGCAGCCCGATGGTCGTGGTCCACCCCGCGGCGTGGACGCCGGGGCGCGCCCTGATGACGCCGGCCGAGGCCGCGGCGAGCGACGCCTACCGCGCGCCGTTCCTGCGGGAGTTCATGGCCGCGCTCGCCGAGGTCGGCGAGCGGCTCGGCGTCACGTATCTCATCGAGAACCAGCCGTTCAACGTCTACATGGGCGCCGACCCCGGCCTGCTCGCCCAGCGGGTCCTCGACGTCGGCTCCGCCCGCATCCGCATGTGCCTGGACACGGGCCACGCGAACATCACCGGCGACCCCACCGCGGCCCTCCTCGCCGCGGCCCCCGCGATCGCCTATTTCCACATCCACGACAACGACGCCAGGGCCGACGACCACCGCATGCCCGGCGACGGGTCGATCGACTGGGCGGCGTTCAGTGCGGCCCTGGGCGAGACCAACTGCCGGGCGACGCGCATGCTCGAGGTCTTCTATGACGAGGCGAAGGTCGAGACCCTCGCCGCCGCGGGCCTGGCCGACCGCCTCCGCGAGGCCCTGCACCTATGACCCCCGGCGGCACCCATCCCGGTGAGGATGCGGCCGCCGCCCCGGCTGCCTTTGACGACGAGGCCATACCGACGAAGGAAGAACTCGCGGCCCGGAGCGCGGGCTTCCGCTGGCCGCCGTTGCACGACAACCCGCCCGATGCGCTGCCCCGCGCCGCGGCAACGCTCGGCGCCGGCGCGGACATCGACTTGGCGAGAGGCGCGGGGGCCCCCGTTGACTATGAGACCGTTGACTATGAGGAAGGAGAGGCCGGGCCACCGAGGGCGCCCGCCTCGGCATGGGGCGCTATAGAAGATGTCTGGCTGGATCTGGTCGCCCCGCCTCTGCCGCGGCGGATGGCCCAGCTCGGCTGGGCGCCCGACCCGCCGGAGGCGTACTGCCACCGCTGCGGCGCGACGGTCGGGCCGTATGAGGCGACCGAGGCCGGGTGCACGGCGTGCGAGTCGCGCCGGCTCCCGTGGAGGCGCCTGGTGCGGCTGGGGGAGTACCGCCCGCCGCTGAGCCTCTTCGTTCAGGAGGTGAAGTTCACCGGCTGGCGGCGGCTGGGGCGGGAGCTGGGCCAGCTGCTGGCCGGGGCGGTCGGACACGCGCTGGAGGCCGCCGGGCGGGATCCGGACGGGGCGCTGGTGGTCCCGGTGCCGACGACCTTCCGCCGCCGGATGGTGCGGGGGATCGACCACACCCATGTTCTGGCCGCGGCAGTCGCCCGAACGCTCCGGGTCCCCCTCCGCCAGCCGCTCCGGCGGCGGCACCGGCCGTCGCAGCTGGATGTCCTCCCGAGCGACCGGGCGTCGAACGTTTCCGGGACCATGCGGCTCGGGCGGCCGCGGCGGCTGGCGAGGGCGATCCAGGCGGGGGCCGGGGGAACCATCGTGGTCGTCGACGATGTGACCACGACCGGGGCCACCCTCCGGGCGACGTGCAGAGCGCTGCAGCAGGGATTGCGAGGGGTGCCCGCGGCCGAGCGACCCCATATATGGACGGCTGTGCTCTGCTGGACCCCACCCGCCGGGGGCCCGCAGCGCCGCGCGCCGATGGACGCCGTCGAGGCGGAGCGGCGAGTCTCCGAGAGCGGGGTCTGGACGTAGCGTTTGAGGCGTGGAGGTGGAGGGTTCCGCGCTTGGATTCTGGGGAAAAACAGGCCGGGCGTGGATATCCTGTGGAGCAAAAATCTTCGGGAGGAAGTCCTGAAGAGAGCTTGACCCCCGGGGGGAGGGTTCTATACTCTCCCCTGCCTCTGCGGAAGACTGCGGGGCGGTTTCCCACCGGCGAGATGCCGGCGGCGAGACGAACCTCCTTGAAAAGTAAACAGTTGGGTGGTCCACGAGAATGTGCGGCCATGGACCGGTGCACGCCGGGCCCCTGAGCGGGGGCAGCCATGGTCGATCCACAACAGCTTGTCCGGGTGTCACAGCGCCCGGGCATCTGGAGTCTCGTGCCACAACTTTCTCAACGAAACTTGTTGAGATCCTCCAGATACGCCCGTGGGCTTAGCCGGCCCACGGGGGCTTGGACGCTCGGCCACAAGCCGGCGCCCGGGCCGACCGCCTCGGTCTTCGGACCGAGGTCAAACAGGCAAACCTCCAATGAAGACGCCCCGATCGAGCCGGCTTGCCGGCGAGGTCGGGACTCAACGGATTCAATTGAAGAGTTTGATCCTGGCTCAGATTGAACGCTGTCGGCATGGCTAAAACATGCAAGTCGAACGAGAACCTCGCAAGAGGGGACAGTGGCGGAAGGGCGAGTAATGCGATCGTACGTACCCCGAGGTGGGGGATAGGTCGGGGAAACCCGGCGTAATACCCCATGATCTCCCCGGAGCAAAGGTTTACCGCCTTGGGAGCGGCGATCGTCCTATCAGCTAGTTGGTGAGGTAATGGCTCACCAAGGCGAAGACGGGTAGCGGGTGTGAGAGCACGACCCGCCGCATCGGGACTGAGACACTGCCCGGACTCCTACGGGAGGCTGCAGTAACGAATATTCCGCAATGGGCGAAAGCCTGACGGAGCAATGCCGAGTGCAGGATGAAGCGGCTTCGCCGTGTAAACTGCTGTCAGGGGTCAGAAACACTGATCGACCCCAGAGGAAGAGGCGGCTAACCCTGTGCCAGCAGCCGCGGTAATACAGGGGCCTCGAGCGTTAATCGGAATCACTGGGCTTAAAGGGTGCGCAGGCGGTCCGGAAAGTGTCCCGTGAAATCCCACGGCTCAACCGTGGAACTGCGGGGCAAACTTCCGGACTTGAGGAAGGTAGAGGCCGTTGGAACGATAGGTGGAGCGGTGGAATGCGTAGAGATCTATCGGAACGCCGAAGGTGAAGACAGACGGCTGGGCCTTTCCTGACGCTCATGCACGAAAGCGTGGGGAGCAAACCGGATTAGATACCCGGGTAGTCCACGCCCTAAACGATGCACACTAGACCGATGCGGCTCTGACGTCGTATTGGTCGTAGAGAAATTGATAAGTGTGCCGCCTGGGGAGTACGGTCGCAAGGCTAAAACTCAAAGGAATTGACGGGGGCTCACACAAGCGGTGGAGCATGTTGCTTAATTCGAAGCAACGCGAAGAACCTTACCTGGGCTTGACATGCACGGATTAACCCCTGGAAACAGGGGCCACGCCCGCAAGGGTGGAACGTGCACAAGTGCTGCATGGCTGTCGTCAGCTCGTGCTGTGAAGTGTCGGGTTAAGTCCCTTAACGAGCGCAACCCTTGTCGCTAGTTGCCAGCGGGTTATGCCGGGTACTCTAGCGAGACTGCCGGTGTCAAACCGGAGGAAGGTGGGGATGACGTCAAGTCCTCATGGCCCATTTATGCCCAGGGCTGCAAACGTGCTACAATGGCGCGTACAAAGCGACGCGAGGCCGCGAGGCGGAGCAAATCGCATAAAGCGCGCCCCAGTTCGGATTGCAGGCTGCAACTCGCCTGCATGAAGTTGGAATCGCTAGTAATCGCGGATCAGCTACGCCGCGGTGAATACGTTCCTGAGCCTTGTACACACCGCCCGTCAAGTCATGGAAGCCGGTAGTGCCCGAAGTCGCCCCACCTCAGGGGTGCCCACGGCAAGATCGGTGACTGGGACTAAGTCGTAACAAGGTAGCCGTAGGAGAACCTGCGGCTGGATCACCTCCTTTCTAAGGGATTTCCTTAGACCGGTCCCTCGGAGCGATCCGAGAGCCGGATCTGTCAGCGCATCCTCGTCCGTGCGTCGGCCACCAGCCGCCGCATGGATAGCCCGTCGGCAACGCCGGGCGAAGGACACCCAACTGTTTTCTGAACCACAACGGCACACGCCCATTGCGCTCGCGCAGTGGGCGTTGTCGTTTTTGCACCTGGCGCTGCGCTCAGCCGGGGGGACCGGGTCGCGGGCTCCGCCCTGTGGGACTCGACGCCACGGGCACGTTCGGGATCACGACCTCCCCTCCCCAGACGCGGTCCATCTCCGCGGTCTCCTCCGCGACCTGTGCCGACCCCCGGATCACCAGCTCCACGCGCTCGGCGCCTTCCAGCCTGCTCCCCGCCGGGATGGGCGCGGCCGCGTGCCATCCGAAGCTATTGCTCGTGCTCGACGCCGACGCCACCAGGCGCACGAGCACAACCTCCTCCCCCGGGCCGCCGCCGGGCGGGCGCACGCGCAGCTCCGCCGCGAGGTCGATCGGTGGCCGCGGCAGGCGCAGGGATACCCAGATCCCCCGCTCCCGCCCGCCCATGTCCTGCCGGTAGCACCGCTCCACGGAGGCGTTGCCGCGGATCCACGCGGCCATCGCTTCGTCCCGGGCGAGCTCCACCAGCGGCGCCGCCGCCTCGACGAACTCGGCCTCCAGAACCCTCTCGATCAGCGATTCCCGTTCCGTCGCGCCGAGCTCGAGGGCGCGCTGGGGATTGGACTTGTAAAGCTCGTCGGGGGCCTCGTCGGGCCCGAGGAGCTCCGCGGCCCAGGTCGTCCGGATCTCCGCCCGCCCCGCCTTCGTCGGTGTGGGGATGGCTGTCGCGAAATGGGACGAGCTCCGCGGCGCGATAAGCGACGTGCACGGCTGCCACCACGTCAGTTCGTGCGGCTTGATCTCGTGCCCGTCGATCTGCGCGCTGACCAGGCGGACGCGGTAGCGTCCGAAGTGGCCGACCCCGAACTTGCGGGAGCCCAGTCGCTCGTGCGAGATGCTCCCGTGCAGGATCGTCGGGCCGCCGGTGCGGATCACCGGCCGCACCTTGACGTCGAAACGCGCGGACTGGAGCAGGTACCGCTCCCAGCGCGCGTCGTCGAGCAGCCCGAGCGTCCGCACCGCCTCGACCAGGTCGCCCAGCCCGGGGTCCCACGCCGCGTCACGATCGCCCTGGCGGGCGAGCAGGCCGTCGGCGATCGTCGCGGCGTCGGCCGCCGAGATGCTGCCGACCTTCATGCGCGTCATGACCTCCTGGGCCGCCTTCGAGGCGTCGCCCCCGCGGCGCAGCTCCCACGCCAGGACGCTCACCGGCGCCAGCGCGTACCAGTTCGTCCCGGTCACCCCGACCCAGGCCGCGAACCCCACTCCCGGCGCCCCGAGCAGGCACAGGACCGCCCCGGCGCTCAGCACGCCGCGCCGCACCCGCCGCCGCCCGATCCGGACCTTGTTTTCGCGCAACTCGCCCCCGCACTCCGGGCACGCCGCCGCGCCCGGGTACAGCCCGTGCAGGTCGAACCGGCACCTGCGGCACACCGGATGGTCGTCGATGCGCCGCCCGCGCACGCCGATCGCCGCGAGCAGCAGGCCCACGGCGAGAAGTGCGGCTGAGATGAGCGCGGCGGCGGCGAGCATGATTCGTGGTCGAGTCTACTCGCCGGCGGTCGGCGAGCCGCCGGCGGGTGGCTGGGCCAGGGGGACGTTGCGGATGATCACCTCGCCATCCCAGATTCGGTCGATGCCGCGGTCCCTCACCGCCGCGGCCGGGCTGGGACGCAGGACAACATCGACATGCGTTGCGCTCAGGTCGAACCCATCGAGCTCGCCGTACAGCGGCACGTTCGCCTCCCCCTGCCGCGTGCTCATGACGATGGAGCCGGCCCACCACTCCCGCGCCGACTCGCCCTCCCCGAGCCGCCAGTAGATGTCGAAGGCCAGCGGCATCGGCGGCGAACCCCGGAGGATGAAGCGGCCGTCAGCACGCGGTGGGTCTTCGGTGACGTCGATCGCGAATCCCTGGGTGACGACCATCGCGTCGATCTGCGCCTGCATCGTCTGGTCCGCCACCAGCGTCACCACCGGCGCGCCCGGCGGCAGCACCTCCACCTCGCCCTCGAGGACCAGGGGCCAGGACGCGACGACCGTCCCCACGCCAGCCCCAGGGGACGAGGGTGTGCTCATCATCTCGATCAGCCACTCCGCTCGGACGTGGTGCGTGCCGGGCTCCGCCGTGAGGGGGAGGTGGTGGGAGACGGAGCTCGTCACCCCGGCGTGGAGGTACACCAGCCCGGTCATCGGCCCGCGTCCGGTGAGATCGAGGGCGGTCCCGCCGACCTCAACGCGTTGCAGTCGCGCGACAATCCCCGGGTGGGCGTACGACCGTGTGCCGACCCGGGCGCCGGAGATCTCGAAGCCCAGCGGCCACTGGTCCTCGCCCGCGGCCGCGGGGGAGCGGATCGCCAGCGACGGCGTCATCGCGGCGCGGACGTAGCGCTCGACCTGCTCGGCGCTGAGCGCGCCGCCGGCGAAGGCCGCGCCCAGCGGCTCGCCCCACGCGGCGGACCACGGGAGGTCGTGCCGCTCCTGACGCTCGAGGGCGAGGTCCACGAGCTTGGCGGACGTCTCGGGCGAGAGAGCGCCGCGCTCGGCGCGTCGGGCCAGCTCGCGCAGCGCAGCCGCGCCGGTCGATGGAGAGTCGGGGTCCACCATGGCCACAAGCCAGGTCGTGGGGAGCACGCGGTACGGGGTCCACCGCGCCCACGCCGCGGCGTAGCCGCCGACCAGCGCCCCCGGCGCGAGAACCAGCGCGACGGCCCCGGCCGCGATCAGCTCCCGCCGCCGGCGTCGCTGCCCGTGGCGGACGGCGCGGCGGCGGCCCAGGTCGGAGCCGCACTCAGGGCATACCCCCGCACCCGGCAGGGCGCCCACAAGATCGAAACGGCACCGTCGGCAGACGGGGTGGTCGTCGATCCGCCGACCCCGGAGCCCGAGGACCAGCAGCAGGAGCCCGGCGACCAGCATCGCCGCCGCGACGGCGGCGCCAACGACAAACTGGATCGGCGTGCCCACAACCATGAGGCCGCTCCGCCGCGGGCCGCCGACCGGCGGTCCGCGTCATGCGGCGCAGCCTACCAGAACGCGTTCGTATGAAAAAGGACCGAGTGGCCGCTAGCGGGCCGGCGCGTCGCCGGCGCTGTCCGCCTCGGCGAACTCCTCGCGGAGGGCCTTCTTCGTGTGACGGATGATCTGGCCGGTCTTGAGGTAGACGATGTCCTCGGCGATGTTGGTCATCAGGTCCCCGATCCGCTCGAGCTCGCGCCCCACGCGGTACACGAGCAGGCCGAGGATCTGGCCGGTCCGCGAGGCGCCGTCCATCATCTCCAGCGTCTCGTCGAAGAGCCGCTTGTGCAGGGCGTCGATGACGTCGTCGCCGACGACGATCTGCTTCGCGGCCTCCGGGTCCTCCTCGCGGAGCGTCCGCAGCAGGGCGTGGCAGACCATGGGGACGCGCTGGCCGAGCTCGGTCAGCGCCGTCGGCCATCGGGGCGTGACGCCCTCGGGGATCTTGCGGACCACCTTGGCGATGGCGCAGGCGTGGTCTGCGACGCGCTCGATGTCGGCGTTGACCTTGAGGACGAAGGTGATCTGCCGCAGGTCCTTGGCCACCGGCCCCTGGAGGGCCAGCACGCGGAGGCAGTCGGACTCGATGGCGACCTCCTCGCGGTCGATGCCGGCGTCGCGCCGGCGGATCTCCTTGGCCGCGGACCGGTCGAGCTTCCAGAGCGCCTCCAGCGCGGCCTCGACCATGCCCACGGCGGTGCTCGCCTCGCGGACGAGCCGGTCCTTGATGGCGCCGATCTCCCGGTCGAACTGGGTCGGGACCCGGCGCGGCAGGGGGGTGCCGGAGAGCGGCTGCTCGTTGGGATCACGCTTGGGCTGGTGGAAGGGCATAGGCAAATCGCTGGGTGGTGGGCGGGGTGCTGCCCCCCTCAAAAGCGGCGAAGCGTAGTGTTCTATTCGGCTATCGGCTGGGTCTTAGCGCAAATTCAACGTTCCGGAGGCGGGGCCGCCCCGGTTGTCTCTCTGGGGAGAGTGTGTGAAAACGCGCGTGCCGCCGCACCGGCGGGGTAAGATGGCCCCGTCATGCGGATCACAGGACCCGTCGCCCCGACCATCCCGTTCCACCTCGCACGCGCCTACGGCGTCCGCGCCCCGGCGCCCGCGGCCCCCATCGCGCCGGCTGAGAAGGCCGCGTCCACGCTGTCGCCGATGATCGCCGAGCGCCTGGTGGCGGGGGTTGTCCCCGGGCGGGTGGACTTCGACGCCCCGGCCGGCCCGGACCGCTCCTTCGAGCTCTACCGCCACCCGGCGGACCGGAACATCGCGGCCACGGGGGTGGGGCTCGGCAGGGTGATCGATGTCAGCGGCTGAGCCCGCGCCCGCGCCGGCGCCGACGCCGCGGCCGGCATGGTCGCCGCTGGCGCGGCACTGGGGGCTGGACCAGGGGGTCGTCTTCCTCAATCACGGGTCGTTCGGGGCCACGCCGCTGCCGGTGCTGGAGGCGCAGCGCGAGCACCGGGCGCGGTTCGAGCGCGAGCCGGTGCGGTACGTCGTCGAGGAGCTCGAGGGGCTCCTGGACGACGCCCGGGCGCAGGCCGCGGCCTTCGTCGGGTGCGACCCGGAGGGGTTCGCCTTCGTCTTCAACGCGACCATGGGGGTGAACACGGTCGTCCGGTCCCTGGACTGGAGCCCCGGGGACGAGCTGCTCACCAGCACGCACGAGTACAACGCCTGCAACAACGCCCTGGAATACGTGGCGCAGCGGAGCGGCGCGAGGGTCGTCCGCGTGGAGCTGCCCTACCCCGTCCGCTCCGAGGACGAGGTGGTCGAGGCGCTCCTCTCCCGCGTGACGGACCGGACGCGCCTGGCGCTGCTGAGCCACATCACCAGCCCGACGGCGCTGGTGCTCCCGGTGGAGCGGATCGTGCGCGAGCTGGAGGCCCGCGGCGTGGACACGCTGGTGGACGGCGCCCACGCGCCGGGGATGGCGCCGCTGGACGTCGCCCGCATCGGCGCGGCGTACTACACGGGGAACTTCCACAAGTGGGTCTGCGCCCCCAAGGGCGCGGCGTTCCTGCACGTGCGGGAGGACCGCCGGCATCTCATCCGCCCGCTGGTGATCTCGCACGGGGCCAACTCGCCGCGGCAGGACCGGTCGCGCTTCCGGCTGGAGATGGACTACATCGGCACGACGGACCCGTCGGCGTGGCTCGCGGTCCCCGTGGCGATCCGGTTCATGGCGACGCTGGACCCGCAGGGGTGGGAGGGGGTCCGGCGGCGGAACCGGGCGATGGCGCTGGCGGCCCGCGACCTGCTCTGCCGCGCGCTGGGGCAGACCCCCCCGGCCCCGGATTCGATGACGGGCTCGATGGCCGCGGTGCGGCTGCCGGACCGCACGGAGGCGGAGTCGGCGGCGCCGACGCGGTACCACGACCCGCTCCAGGACCGGCTGATCGACCGCCACGGGGTGCAGGTCCCGATCATCCCCTTCCCCGCGCCGCCGGTCCGGTGGGTGCGGGTGTCGGCGCAGGTGTACAACACCCCGGAGCAGTACGCCTACCTGGCCGGCGCGCTGAAGGCCGAGCTGGGCCGATAGGCATTTGTTGCCACGAACAGGATGTGTTCGGGCTCGAGAAATCTGAGCCCGACCCCGGGTCCGGGCGCGACGGGTTTGGCCTTTTCACGTATTCTGGGGCATCTTTGAGTTCCGCCGCGGCCGCCAGTCGGTCAACGGTCGCGTCGGGGGCTGGGAGCCGGTCGTGCGCGTGGCCCGGTCGCGGCGGAGAGTCCGCCGCACCTCCGGGCCGGTCCGGCGTTCCCCGCTCGCCTTGGTCGTGAGAGGAGTCCGAGCATGCGGCGTGGTCTTGGCATCGTCGCGGCGTCAGCCGCGCTGGGCGTATTCGTGTGCGTGGCGTCGGCGGCGGGCCAGCCCGCGGGCGACGGGCGGGTGCGCTACGACGGGCACAAGATCGTGCGGGTGCAGATCGATTCCCAGCGCGACCTGCTGGCGATGCAGCAGTTCAGCCGGGACACGTGGGTCTGCGGGCAGATCCGGCGGGGACCGGTGGAGTTCCGCGTCGCCCCCGAGACGCTCGCGGAGCTGGACGGGGCGGGGATCGCCTACGAGGTCGTCGTGCCGGACGTGCAGGCGCTGATCGACGCGGAGGCGGCGGGGATCGCCGCGGCGGCGCAGCTCCGCGGGCAGGACTACTTCTCGACCTACCGCTCGTACGCGGAGATCAGCGCGTACGTGGACACGCTGGCGGCGCTGCGGCCGGACCTGGCGACCCGGTTCGTCGCCGGCCAGTCGCTGGAGGGGCGCGACATCTTCGGGATCCGGATCACCAGCCCGGTCGGCGGGCCGGAGAAGCCGGCGCTGTTCCTGCACGGCCTGATCCACGCGCGCGAGTGGATCACCGGCAGCGCGAGCATGTACATCGCCGACCGCCTCGTGCGCGACTACGGCACGGACCCGGCGATGACGAGCATGCTCGACGCCTACGAGGTGATCATCGTCCCGATCACCAACCCCGACGGCTACGTCTACACCTGGACCAACGACCGCCTCTGGCGCAAGAACCGCCGCCGCAACGCCAACGGCAGCTTCGGCGTGGACAACAACCGCAACTGGGGCTTCGGATGGGGCGGGCCGGGCGCCAGCACGCAGCCGGGCAGCGAGACTTACCGCGGCACGGGCCCGTTCTCCGAGCCCGAGACGCAGGTGCTCCGCGACTTCATCACCGACAACCCGCGGATCGTGATGACCCTCGACATCCACAGCTTCTCGCAGCTGATCCTCTCGCCGTGGGGGTTCACGGACTCGCTCCCGGCGGACGCCTCGCTCTTCGACGCGATCAACGCCGCCGTGGAGCAGGCGATGGAGGCGGTGGACTCGCGCGACTACGTCGCGGGCCCGACCTACACCGCGATCTACCCGGCCAGCGGCGTCGGGCAGGACTGGTCCTACGGCTCCCGCCAGACGCTGGGGTGGGGCTTCGAGCTGCGCCCGGCGACGAGCCAGCAGGGCGGGTTCATCCTCCCCGCGGCGCAGATCATCCCGGCTTCGCGCGAGTGCCTGGCGGGCGTGCAGGCGATCGCCGAGTACCTGCGGGACAACGCGGTCTACTTCGGCTTCCCCGAGGGGGTGCCGACGTCGCTGCCCGCGAACTCGGACGTGACGCTGCTGTTCGAGGCCCGCCGCGGCCGGCTCCAGGTGGACAGCGCGGCGACGCGGTTCTACTGGCGGCGCGGGCGCAGCGGCCCGTTCACCCCCGCCGTGCTCACGCACCTGGGCAACAAGATCGCCTGGGCCAACATGTCCACGGGCCCGTGCGGCTCGGTCGTGCAGTTCTACATCGAGACCCGGACCACGGGCGGGGCGACGTTCACCTTCCCCGCCGGCGGCGCGGACGAGCCGATCGAGCTGCCGGCGCAGGAGATCACCACCGTCCTCGCCGACGGCTTCGAGTCCCCCGGCGGGTGGACCGCCGGCGTGCCGGGCGACACGGCCACCAGCGGCCAGTGGGTCCGCGGCAACCCCAACGGCACCACGGCCCAGCCCGAGGACGCCTACGCCGGCACGAACTGCTACTTCACCGGCCAGGGGCCGGTGGGCGGGCAGGCGGGGGCGGCGGACGTGGACAACGGCTTCACCACGCTGCTGAGCCCGCGCTTCAGCCTCGCCGGGGCCCAGGGCGCGACCGTGAGCTACTACCGCTGGTACAGCAACGTCGCCGGCGCGGCGCCCGCGTCGGACGTCTTCACGATCTCCATCAGCAACGACGACGGCCAGACGTGGACGACGCTGGAGACCGTCGGCCCCGGCGGCCCGGGGAACGCCGGCGGCTGGATCGGGGCCTCTTACCCGCTGCCGGCGGGCATGACGCCGACGGCGAACATGCGCGTCCGCTTCGTCGCCGCCGACGAGGGGGAGGGCTCGCTCGTCGAGGCGGCGGTGGACGAGTTCCTGGTGACCTCGTCCGGGTGCCCCGGCCCGGCGTGCCCGGGCGACTGGGACCGCGACGGCCTGGTCAACTCCGGCGACATCTCGTTCTTCCTCACCGGCTGGCTGCACGACGTCCAGACCGGCGGGACGGGCGCGGACTTCGACGGCAGCGGGCAGACCAACAGCAGCGACATCTCGGCCTTCCTCAGCGAGTGGCTCGCCTCGGTCACGCAGTGCGGGTGAGCCCGGCGGCGTGTACCATGGGCGCACAGGAGGTGCGCCCATGGCGATGACCAGGCAGCAGATGATCGACGCGCTCAACGAGGACCTGGCGTACGAGTACTCGGCGGTGCTGCAGTACCTCACCTACGCCGCGAAGGTCAGCGGCCCCTACCGGCCGCAGCTGAGCAGCTTCTTCCTCGCGGAGGTGCCGGAGGAGACCGCGCACGCGCAGTGGCTGGCCAACAAGATCGTCGCCATGGGGGGCGAGCCTGCGACGGTCGCCAAGCCCGTGCCGCCGGCGCGGACGAACCGGCAGATGCTCGAGGCGGTCCTCGCGGCCGAGACCGAGGCGACGATGCGGTACACCGCCCGCGCCAAGCAGGCCGAGGAGCTGGGGGACAAGGGCCTCCAGGTGCAGCTGGAGAACATGGTCCTCGACGAGTCCACCCACCGCGAGGAGACCGAGCGGATCCTGCGCGACTGGGCGCTGTAGCGGTCCCGTCGCGGCGGGGGAGGAGAGGCTTAGGCGTCGATGGTGAGCGTGTAGCGGCGGTAGACCGTGTCGTGCGTCCAGCCGAGGGACTCGTAGAGGGCCTGCGCGGGGGCGTTGGCCTCCTCGGTGAGCAGGGCGAGGGAGCGGGCGCTGGTCTCCCTGGCGAGGGCGATGGCCGCGGCGATGAGCTGGCGGGCGACGCCGCGGCGGCGGTAGGCCTCCACGACGAAGAGGTCGTTGAGCGTCCAGATGCGCCGCAGGTTGACGGAGCTGAAGGTGGGGTAGAGCTGCGCGAAGCCGACGACGGCCGGCTCGTCGCAGGGGTTGCTCGCCGCGGCCAGGGCGAGGAAGACGGCGGACTCGCCGGCGCGCAGTCGCTCGGAGAGGAAGGCCAGGGAGGCGTCCCCGGCGGGGGGCTTGCGGTAGAAGGCGCGGTAGGCCTCGAAGATCGGGACCAGGCGCGGGGCGTCGGCGGCCGTGGCGCGGGCGATGCGGACGGAGGCGAGGGGGTGGAGCATGGGGGATGCTAATCGGGCGAAGGGGCGGAGGTGAGGGGAGGTGGGGGTCGGGGGAGTGGAGGTGAAGAGGTGAGCGGGTGTGGAGGCGGGGGGGTCGGAGCGGGAGGGCGCCACGGCGGGGAGGGGGGAGGGAGCGGGGCTTCCTATAGTTGCCGCCCAAGGAGTCGCCCCATGTCGGATGTGCCGCATCAGTCGAGCGCCAGCAGCAGCAAGCCCAAGTCGATGGACGACATCATGTCGCTGTGCAAGCGGCGCGGGTTCATCTACCAGGCGTCGGAGATCTACGGGGGGATCAACGGCTTCTGGGACTACGGCCCGCTGGGGGCGCAGCTGAAGAAGAACCTGCGGGACGCCTGGTGGCAGGACGTGGTGATGTGCCCGGCGTGGGGGCGAAAAGGGCCGGACGGGGAGCGGGTGGAGATGGTGCCGCTGGATACGACGATCATCCAGCACCCGAAGGTGTGGCAGGCGAGCGGGCACGTCGAAGGGTTTAATGACCCGATGGTGGATGACAAAGAGACCAAGCAACGCTTTCGTGCTGACCACCTATTCGGTGTGTACCTAATCGAGCGAGAGATGCTTGTGGCAGCCACAAGGGGGGAGTTTGCGCACTGGGGCGCAGATATCACTGTCAACCCACTAGTCACGGTTGTGGCCTCGTCGATTGGGGAGGCGGTTGAGACGTACCTGGAGAAGAAGCCAAGGGAGTTCAAACACCTAGACATTCCCCACTTGAATCGTGAGGCGGCGACTAATCTGAATATCCTTGTGGGCAATGCTCCTGGGGTCATGTTTGATGCGAAGGACAAACGCGATGGCACTGCATGGTTGCTCGCATTTGGCCAAGTCTCCTTGAAAGACCTGTCCGAGAATCATGCACACATCCCTTCGCCGTTCACAGGCAAGAAGGGGGTGTTGACGCCCCCGCGTCAGTTCAACCTCATGTTCAAGACCTACATCGGCGCCACCGCGACCGAGGACGACGTCGCCTACCTCCGCCCCGAGACCGCCCAGGGGATCTTCGTCCAGTTCAAGAACGTCGTGGACACGACCCGCGTGCGGGTCCCCTTCGGGATCGCCCAGACCGGCAAGGCGTTCCGCAACGAGGTCACCCCGCGGAACTTCACCTTCCGCTCCCGCGAGTTCGAGCAGCTCGAGGTCGAGTTCTTCTGCCACGAGTCGGAGGCGATGGCGTGGTACGCCTTCTGGCGCGACTGGCGGATGGAGTGGTGGAAGTCGGTCGGCCTCGCCGGGGACAACCTCATCCTGCGCGAGCACGAGCCCGACGAGCTCGCGCACTACTCCAAGGCCACCAGCGACATCGAGTACCGCTTCCCCTTCACCGCCCCCGGCTTCGGCGAGCTCGAGGGGATCGCCTACCGCGGCAACTTCGACCTCACCCAGCACCAGAAGCACTCCGGCGCCAAGCTGGAGTACTTCGACCCCACCCGCGGCGAGCTGCTCCCCAACGGCTCGCGCAAGGGGGAGCGCTACCTCCCGCACGTCATCGAGCCCTCCGCCGGGCTCGACCGCGGCGTGCTGGCGATCATCTGCGAGGCGTACACCCGCGACGAGTCCCGACCGAGCCCGGAGTTCCTGAGGCTCCACCCGCGCGTCGCGCCCATCAAGGCCGCGGTCTTCCCCCTGGTCAACAAGGACGGCATGCCCGAGGTCGCCGAGCGGCTGCACGAGGAGCTGCTGAGGCGCTTCGGCCGGCACGGGTTCATCGAGACCGACGCCAAGCAGTCCATCGGCAAGCGCTACGCGCGCATGGACGAGGCGGGGTGCCCGCTCTGCTTCACCGTGGACGGCGACGCCCTCAAGGACAACACGGTCACCGTCCGCGACCGCGACACCGGCTCGCAGGAGCGGATCGCCATCGACAAGGCCGGGGACTACCTCGCGGCGAAGCTGGGCCTCTGAGAAAACCCGGGGCCTCAAGGCGGCGCCCGGCCCACCCCAGCGCCCACGCGCACGGGTTCATCCGTGCGCGCCGGCGCCTCTTCTAGCATCATGCGGCTGGTTGCCTCTCGTGTGGGCGGAGGTGCCGCGTGACACGGACTCGGCCGGGCCGCTGGATGCTGGCAGGGGCGGGCGTGGTGATGGCCGCGCTCGGGATCGCCTCATGCGACCGCAGCGGAGAGGCGCCGCCCCAGCAGCAGGAACCGCCCCCCGCCGCGCTCCCGCACAGCGAGCGGCCCGCCCCCGCGGCGCCCGATGAGCCGGAGCTGGCCCCCGTCCCCCCCGGCGCGGTGCTCGTCCCCACGGGCGACCCCGAGACCAGCCCGGTGATGGTCGAGTTCGTGGCCGGGGCGGACCGCGTGCGCGCGGGGGAGCCGTATGAGTACCTCATCCGCGTCACGAACCGCTCGCCGGAGCGGGGGGTCGAGAGCGTGGTCGTGCGGCAGCTGCTCCCGAACGCCTTCGAGGTCATCGAGTCCGACCCGCCGAGCCTCGGCCGGCGCAGCGGCGAGCAGATCTGGTCGATCGATCGGCTCGCGCCGGGGGAGGTCGCCACGATCACCGCGGCGGGCGTGATCGACGACCCCGCGGCGGGGGCGGTGACCTCGTCCGTCCGCGTCACGTTCACGCCGACGCTCGAGACGGTCGTGCCGGTGGAGGCGCCGCTGCTGCGGCTGACCAAGACGGCCCCGGAGCACTGGAGCGTCTGCGAGCTGGTGCCGGTGACCTACACGCTGACGAACCTCGGCGAGACGCCGACCGCCGCGGCGGTGATCACGGACGCCTTCCCGGAGGGGACGATCGGCCCGCTGGGGGACAACGTGGTGACGATCGACGTCCCGCCGCTCGAGCCCGGCGGGAGCTTCGAGGAGACGGTGCAGGTCCGCGCCGCCGGGGTGGGGGAGCTGACGAGCCGGGCCGCGGCCAGGACCGAGGACGGGCTGGAGGCGCGATCCCCCAGGACGACGATCCGCGTGCAGCGGCCGGTGCTGGCGATGGACGTCAGCGGGCCGGGGGTGGAGTACACGGGCAGCGCGCTGCGCTACGTGATCACGGTGCTCAACACCGGGACCGGCGAGGCGACCGATGCGCGCGTGCACGCGGAGATCAGCGGCGGCGCGGGGGACGGGGGCAGTGGGGGGGCCGGGGACCAAGGAGGGGTGGAGGTCCTGGGGCCGCGGGGGGCGAGCATCGGCGACGGCGTGGTCGTGGTGCCCGTGGGGACGATCCCGCCGGGAGAGGCCAGGCAGGCGGAGCTGACGCTGGTGCGCCGGACGCCCGGCGAGGTGACCATCGCCGCGGAGGCGCTGGCGCCGTGCGCCATCGCGGCGGTGGGGGAGCGGATCGCCGCGACGGCGACGACGCGCATCGAGGGGGTCGCGGCCCTGCACGTGGAGGTGGCCGACTCGTCGGACCCGGTCCAGTCCGGTCACGAGGTGGTCTACGAGATCACCGTGATGAACCGGGGGACGGCCCCCGAGAAGGGGGTGCAGGTGACGGCGACGCTCCCCGGGAGCCTGACGCTGGTGGAGGCGACGGGGCAGACCGACGCCGAGGCGGATCGTGCGATGCCGCAGGGCGTGGTGCGGTTCGCGCCCCTGGAGACGCTGGCGCCGGGGCAGCGGGCGGTGTGGCACCTGCGGACCATCGCCGCGGCGGCGGGGGATGCGCGCGTCCTGGTGGAGGTGACCAGCGGGAGCGCGCCCGCGGGCGTGACGCAGTCGGAGGCGACCCGCATCGACTAGGAACGAAGCCCGGGCGAGGAACGAAGCCGGGCGACGAGGACCTGGGGGCGGGCGGGGGCACAAGGCGGCGGCAGGGGGGCTAACCTTTCCCGCTCGCCATGTCGAGAAACCGCGCCGCGCCGATTCCAAAGCAGTTCCATCGTGCCTGGGTGCGCTCGGCTCGGGGGTTCTCACGCTCGACGTGACCGGAAGCCGCAAATCGAACGGACCCGCCCGGTAGAACCCGGAGTGAAGGAGGGGGGAGGGGAGGCGGAGCGTTGGGCGCAGGGGGGGAACGGAGCCCGGACCGTGCTGAAATGGCTCATCGGCATCTTCGCCCTCTGCATCGTCGTCTGCGGCGGCGGGGGGATCTTCCTGGCGACCTCCGAGCAGGGGCGCGGGCTGGTCACCCGGCTGAAGCCCAAGGAGAAGCTGACGGAGGTGCGGATGGAGCGGGTGGGGCTGGGCGAGCTGGTGCGGACGGTGAGCGCGCCGGGGCAGATCGAGCCGCGGACGAACGTGAAGATCAGCGCCCAGGTCTCGGCGCGGATCACGGCGCTGCCGTTCCGCGAGGGGGAGGAGGTGAAGGAGGGGGACGTGGTGGTGCGGCTGGACTCGCGCGACCTCGCCGCGCTGCTGGAATCGGCGCAGGCGAACCTGAAGGCGGAGCAGGCGCGGCTGGAGGGGGCCAGGGCTCGGCTGGCGCAGGCGGAGGCGGACCTGGGCCGGACGCGGGAGCTGTTCGAGTCCAAGGACGTCGCCAAGTCCTCCCTCGACGCCGCGGAGGCGGAGTTCCTCCAGGCCCAGTCCGCGCTGCGGGCCAGCGAGCAGGCGATCGAGATCGCCCGGGCGAACATCATCCGGGCGGAGAAGGACCTGGACAACGCGGTCATCACCTCGCCGATCGACGGGATCATCACCACGCTGGACGCGGAGGTGGGCGAGACGGTGGTGGTGGGGACGCTGAACAACCCCGGGTCGGTGATCATGGAGATCGCGGACCTGCGGCAGATGGTCCTCAAGGCCCGCGTGGACGAGAGCAACATCGCGCCGGTCAGGAAGGGGCAGCGGGCGAAGGTGTACATCAACGCCTACCGCGACCGGACGTTCGAGGGGACCGTCGAGCTGGTGGAGCTCAAGCGGAAGCTCGACAAGGACCAGACGGGCTACTTCGAGGTGGAGATCCCGCTGGAGCTGACCGAGGGGGAGCTGCTGCGCTCCGGGCTGACGGCCAACTGCGACATCGAGGTCGAGACGATGCGCGACGTGATCGTCGTGCCCAGCCAGGCGGTGATGGACCGGCGGGTGGACGAGCTGCCCAGGGACGTCGTGGACGCCAGCTCGCACATCGACCGGAACAAGGCGTTCACGCGCGTGGTGTACCGGCTGGTGCCGACCGCCGATGCGCCCGGGCCGGCCGCGCCGGCGCCGGCCGCGGCCGTCACGCCCGCATCATCATCATCATCGGGCGCGGGCGAGCGGCCGCCGGTGCGGTACAGGACGGTCGTGACCCCCGTGAGCGTCGGCTCGAGCGACCTGACGCGGACGGTGATCCTGGGGGGGCTCAGCGAGGGGGAGCTGATCGTCACCGGCCCGTACAAGGCGGTGATGGAGCTCAAGCACGGCCAGACGGTGGTGGAGGAGGGGACGCAGAAGCAGGAAGAGGAGAAGAAGAAGGAGAAGAAAGGGGAGTGAGCGGGTGTCGAGGTGAGCGGGTGAGCGGGCGAGCCGGGATGCGCCGCTCGAAAGCCGGCGGTCGGTGACGGGGCGGGGGCGGGGCCCATATGACGATCCGCATCGAGAAGCTCGAGAAGGTCTACAAGGTGGGGGTGGAGCGCGTGCACGCGCTGCGGGGGGTGGACCTGCGCATCGAGCGGGGGGAGTTCGTGGCGATCATGGGGGCGTCCGGGTCGGGCAAGTCCACGCTGATGAACATCCTCGGGTGCCTGGACCGGCCGACCCGCGGGATCTACGAGCTCAACGGGCGGCCGACGCACCGGATGGGGGCGGCGGCGCTGGCGAAGGTGCGGAACCAGGAGATCGGGTTCGTCTTCCAGAGCTTCGAGCTGCTGAACCGCGCGAGCGCGCTGAAGAACGTGATGCTGCCGCTGATCTACTCGTCGCGCCACTGGTGGGGGGCCAGGAAGCGGGCCAGGCGGGCGCTGGAGCGGGTGGGGCTGGCGGAGCGGATGAAGCACCGGCCGAACCAGCTCTCCGGCGGCCAGCGCCAGCGCGTGGCGATCGCGCGGGCGCTGGTGAACGAGCCGTCGATCCTGCTGGCCGATGAGCCCACGGGCAACCTCGACTCGCGCACCAGCGAGGAGATCATCGACCTGTTCAAGGCCCTGCACGCCGACGGCCAGACGATCGTGATCGTCACGCACGAGGAGGACATCGCCGGGCACGCCCACCGGATCGTCCGGCTCCGCGACGGCCGGATCGTCTCGGACCACCCGACGCACGAGGATCCGATCCACCTGCAGTACCTGGAGCGGGCGGCGGAGGCCGCGGCGGCGATCGCCGCGCCGGCCATCGGCGGCGCCAGGCCGGCCCCGGATAACGGCGACGCCCCGGCCCGCGCGGGCGACCCCGGCGGCGCGCGGGCGCGGGGGGCGGCGCGGTGATGCTCGTCCGCCTGATGATCCAGACGGTCTTCCTCGCCCTCTCGCAGATCTGGGCGAACAAGGTGCGGTCGCTGCTGACCACGCTGGGCATCATCATCGGCGTCGCGGCGGTGATCGGCGCGGTCGCGGCCACGACCGGGATGAAGCGCTACGTCCTGACCCAGTTCGAGACCTTCGGCGCCAAGAAGGTCTTCATGGACGGCACCGTGCCGCAGCGCCTGCGGGGGAGCCTCTCCTGGGCGAGCGTGCAGCTGAAGGTCGAGGAGATCCGGGCGATCCAGGAGCGCTGCCCGTCGATCGACAAGATCACCCCGATGTTCTGGGGCGCCTACGACGTGGAGAACGGCGACTACCGGGTCGCCGGCGTCCGCACCGTCGGCATCTGGCCCGAGTGGCACGAGATCGAGGACCGCTACGTCACCCAGGGCCGGCTGTTCAACTCCATCGACGAGCAGCAGCAGCTGAACGTCTGCCTCATCAACGACAAGGCGATCGAGGAGCTCGGCCTGGACCGCGAGCCCACGGGCGACTTCATCCTCATCGGCGGCCGGCGCTTCCTGATCGTGGGCGTCGTGGAGACCAAGGACCTCGGCGCCCTCTTCGGCGGCGGCGAGGCGCGGAGCGAGATCTTCATCCCCTTCTCGAAGGCGATGAGCATGCGCCCCGACGGCCAGATCTCCTACGCCATCGGCCAGCTCACCGACCCAAAGCTGGCGCAGGACGCCATCGCGGAGGTCTCCTTCGTCCTGCGGAAGATGCGCGGGCTCGAGCCCGGCGACGAGAACACCTTCGAGGTCGAGGTGCTCCAGCGCATCATCGACCAGTTCAACTCCCTCGCCGCGGGGATCACCATCTTCATGGCCGGGATCGTCTCGATCTCGCTGCTGGTGGGGGGGATCGGGATCATGAACATCATGCTGGTGAGCGTGAGCGAGCGGACGCGGGAGATCGGGCTGCGCAAGGCGATGGGGGCCAGGCCGGAGGTGGTGCTGCTGCAGTTCCTGGTGGAGGCGGTGGTGCTCTGCCTCGTGGGCGGGGGCGTGGGGATCGCCCTGGGGCAGGGGATCGCGCTGGGGCTCTCGCAGATGGACGTGCTGAAGGAGACGGCGGTGCCGGCGTGGGCGGTGCTGCTTTCGGTGGGCTTCAGCGCGGCCACGGGGATCATCTTCGGCATGTTCCCGGCCATCAAGGCCGCGAGGCTCGACCCGATCGTCGCGCTCCGTCACGAGTGAGCCCGTGCGCGACCGATGTCAACACGCGGCCGGCCGGCGCCGGCCCCGTTCCCGCGAAGCGGACCTGAGGTGACCTTCACGATGCCACACGCCCGCCGATCAACTCCCCTCCCCGCCGCGGCCGGCCTCGCCGCCGCCCTGCTCGCCGGCGGCTGCGCCAACCCGCTGGCGCCGCACCCCAGCGACTACCCGCGCCTGACCCCGGAGGCGACCCTCCGCGTCATCGAGCGGTTCAACGCCGAGCGGTACGCCACGCCCGTGGAGCCCACCCCCGCCGGGCCGCAGGGACCGCTGGACCCCCCGCCCCTCCCGCCGGCGCCCCCCAGCCGCTTCGCCAACGCGCAGCGCGTCGCGCTGCCCATCGAGGAGGCCCGCGCGGCCGCGCTGCACCACAACCTCGACCTCCGCGTCGCGCTGGTCAGCCCGCTGATCGCCGCCCAGGACCTCCGCGAGGAGGAGGCCCGCTTCGAGGCCGTCTTCCGCCCGCGCCTGAACGTCGTCAAGACCGACAACCCCACCCTCAACACCACCGAGAGCAACCAGCAGGAGTTCGTCTCCGGCGGCGCGGCGGTGAGCATCCCCCTCCGCACCGGCGGGCGCGTGGAGGTGGACTTCCAGCAGAGCCGCAGCCAGACCTCCAACCCCTTCGTCACCCTCCCCACCGCCTACGACAACGACCTGGTCTTCTCCATCAGCCACCCCCTGCTCCGCGGCGCGGGCCGGCGGGCGAACACCGCCTTCATCCGCATCGCGGCCATCGACGAGGACATCGCCGAGGCGCAGACCAAGCTCGAGATCATCCGCCAGCTCGCCGCGGTGGACCGGTCCTACTGGCGGCTCTTCGCCGCCCGCGCGGAGCTCGACGTCCGGCAGCAGCAGTACGAGCTGGCCGCCGAGCAGCTCGCCCGGGCCCAGCGCCGCTTCGCCGCCGGCGACGTCCCCGAGGTCGAGGTCCTGCGGGCCCAGTCCGGCCTCGCCGAGCGGCTGGAGGCGATCATCATCGCCGAGAACCAGGTCCTGCGGCAGCAGCGCGAGCTCAAGCGGATCGTCAGCATCCCGGGGCTCGACGTCGGCTCGACCGCGATGGTCGAGACGGCCACCCCGCCCGATCCGGTGCGCTTCGAGTTCGACCCCGAGGCGCTGACGGCCGCGGCCCTGGCCCCCGGCGGACGGATGGAGATGCTCGAGCTCGAGCTGCGCCTGGCCCAGGACGCGATCACCATCGACTTCAACCGCAACCAGGCCCTGCCCCTGCTGAACCTGGACTACTCCTACCGCGTCAGCGGCCTGGGCGCCACGCTCCGCGACTCCGCGGACGTGCTGGCTCAGAACGAGTTCGAGAGCTGGTCGCTGGGGCTCGTCGCGGAGATCCCCATCGGCAACGAGGCCGCCAAGGCCCGCGTGCAGCGCTCGATCCTCCAGCGCCTCCAGCGGCTCAGCACGCGCGACGCCCGCGCCCAGGCGATCCGCCAGGAGGTCCTCGACGCGATCGACCAGGTCGAGGCCGCCTGGCAGCGGATCCTCGCCGCCCGCCAGGCCGTCATCGCCGCCACCCGCACCCTCCAGGCCGAGCAGCGGCAGAACGAGGTCGGCCTCCGGACCAGCACGGACGTCCTCGACGCCGCCGCCAGGCTCGCCGAGGCGCAGTCCGCCGAGATCCGCGGCCTGGCCGACTACCAGATCGCCCTGGTGGACCTCGCCTTCGCCACCGGCACGCTGCTGGGGGCCGCGCGGGTGGACTGGGCGCCGACGGTCGACGACGACGCGGGCGCGGGGTACTAGCCCCGCCCCCGAAAAATCGTGCCGCGGCCGCGCGGCGGTCGATCCCATGGGGTTGCCCCGCATCCGTTCCCCGCGAGACAGCCACGATGACCGCCACCGCCGTTCTCCCCGCGGGCCCCGGGCCCGCCCACGCTCCTGGGTCCGCGCCGGCGACCCCCGCCGCGACATCGCCGCCCGCCTGGGCCGTTGACGCCTCCGTCTGGAGGGACCACCCGCTCGGCCGCGGCGAGTTCGTCGCGGCGGTCTTCTCCGGCGCCGCCGCGGCCATCGGCGAGGCCGCCGGCCAGGACACCTGGGCCACGCCGCTGAAGTTCGCCCTGCCCGATCCCCGCCTGAGCGAGCCCGACGACTTCGCCTCCACCACCGGCGCGGCCCTCCCGCGCTGGCCGCACGGCGAGCCCGCCCCCGCCGAGGGGGTCTGCTTCGTCTTCGCAGACGACCGGCACCCGCTGCTCGCGTCGCTCGTGGCCCGCGGCGGGCGGGAGCACGAGCACTTCGTCGTTCTCTCGCGTCCCCCCTCGCGCCCCGCGCCCGAGGCCCGCTTCGACAGCGCCATCCGGGAGCTGGCGTCGCGAGCCGGCGACGGGCCGGTCGTCGTTCTCGGCTACGGCGACCAGGGAGAGCGGTTCTGCCGCAGGCTCCGCGCCGTCGCCCCCGCGGCGGCGCACCGCGCGGTCGTCGTCGATGCCGCCCGGCAGCGGCGCCTCGCCGCCCAGGAGGCCGGCTTCGCCGCCGCCGATCAGTCCACCCCGCCGGAATCCGCCGCAGCGGTGATCTACACGCCCCTGGAGCGGTTCGACGGCCTCTTCGACATCCTCGAAGCCCTCGAGCAGCGCGGCGCCGCCGCGCTGCGCGACCCCCACGCTGGCCCGCCCCACTTCGCGCAGCGCGACGCGTGCCTCCTCGACCCCGCCGCGGCCAGGACGCTCGAGATCGCCGACGGCCGCCTGCGGACGCGGACCCACGGGCTGGCCATCGAGGCGGCGATCATCCGCGACGACCTGCGGCTCCTGGGCGGGCGCGAGGTGCGCCACCTGCACGGCACGGAGCGCATCGCCCTCCGCGAGCCCGCCGATGGTGCGGACCTCCGCCGCCCCAGCCCCGCGGACCGCCTCTCGCCGGCGACGTTCGTCCGCGCCGAGCGGGCGTACATCGGCCTCTTCGGCGCGGGCTCGATCTCCGCCGGCGCGACCGCCCCGCTGGGGTGCCTGGCGGGGCGTGCGTTCTGCTCCCAGTTCTGGCCGCGGGCGGTGGAGCGGGTCTTCCCATCGACGAGCTGGGAGACGATGGGGCGGACGCCCTTCGAGCGGCGCCTCTCGCGGTACGCCTCGAGCCGGACCGTGGGGACGTCGCTCCAGAGCTGGGCCCAGCAGGTGCTGCTCGGCGTCGTCGCGGCCCGAGGCGCGAGCCTGGGGGACGGCGCGATCGTGGAGATCGGCTGCGCCACCGGCGGGAGCACGGCGCTGATGGGGTGCGCGACCGCCGCGCCCTCCGGCGCGGGCCCGGGCGTCGAGATCTACACCATCGACCCCGACCCCGCGATGGCCCCGATCAACCGCTTCGTCGCCGAGCAGGAGGGGTACGCCCACCGCCTCCGCCAGGTCGTCGCCACCAGCGACGACGCCGCCGGCTCGCTCGCGCACCTCCGCGGCCGCTGCGGCGTGGTCTTCATCGACGGCGACCACTCCGAGGCCGGCGTGCTGCGCGACTTCGAGAACTACGCCGACCTGACCGCCCCCGGCGGGACGCTCCTCTTCCACGACGTCTCGGCGCGCGACCTCGGCGTGCTCAACGTCATCGCCGCCCGCGTCATCCCCGACCCGCGGTTCAGGCTCATCTGCCTCGTGGACACGATGGCCGTCTTCGAACGCGTCGGCTGACGGCGCACCCGCCCGCCTCACACCGGCGGCGGGTTGCGCTCCGCGAACCCGCGCTGATGCCAGTACGGGTACGCGGGCGTCGTCGCGCTCGCCGCGTCGAGGCGCGCGACCTGCTCCGGGGTGAGGCTCCACCCGACCGCGCCCAGGTTCTGGCGGAGCTGCTCCTCGTTGCGGGCGCCGATGATGACCGTCGCGACGGTCGGGCGCTGCAGCAGCCAGTTGATGGCCACCTGCGGGACGGTCCGCCCCGTCTCCGCGGCGACCTCGTCGAGGGCGTCCACGACGCGGAACAGGTGCTCGTCGGCGATCGGCGGGCCGGCGTCAACGACGGCCTTGGCGTGCAGCCGGCTGGTCTGCGGCAGCGGCTGCCCGCGACGGATCTTCCCCGTCAGCCGACCCCACCCCAGCGGGCTCCACGCCGCGCACGCCACGCCCTGGTCGAGCCCCAGCGGCATCAGCTCCCACTCGTAGTCGCGCCCGACGAGGGAGTAGTACGCCTGGTGGACGACGTACCTGGCCCAGCCGTGCTTCTCGGAGGCCGCGAGCGACTTCATCAGGTGCCACCCCGAGAAGTTGGAGCAGCCGATGTAGCGGATCTTGCCGGCGCGGACGAGGTCGTCGAGCGTCGAGAGGGCCTCCTCCACCGGCGTCAGCGCATCAAAGCCGTGGAGCTGGTAGACGTCGATGTAGTCGGTCCCGAGCCGGCGGAGGCTCCCCTCGACCGCGCGGGTCAGGAAGTGGCGCGAGGACCCGACGTCGTTCGGCCCCGTCCCGACGCGGAAGGTCCCCTTCGTGGAGATGAGCACGCGGTCGCGCCGGCCCTTGATCGCCTGCCCCAGGATCTCCTCGGCCGCGCCGCGGGAGTAGGTGTTCGCCGAGTCGAACATCGTCACCCCCGCGTCGAGGCAGATGTCCACCAGCCTCGTCGCCTCGGCGACGTCCGTCGCGCCCCACGCCTGAAACATCTCCCCACGCCCGCCGAACGTGCCCGTGCCGAAGCAGAGCGCGGGGACCATCAGACCGGATGAGCCGAGCCGTCTGTACTCCATGGGCTGTATTCTCCAGATGCGGCCGGCGTGAACGACGCGGCGCCCGGCCCGAAGAAGAAGCGGTGGGGAGGGGATTCGAACCCCTGGTACCCTTGCGGGTACACCGGTTTTCAAGACCGGCGCCTTCAACCGCTCGGCCACCCCACCGGGGGTACAACTGTAGGGTGTCGGCACGGGCAGCGAGTCCGCGGGCGCGGCCCCTCGCGCCGGGAGACCTCCAGAGCCATGGCGACCTTCCTGTTCATCCGGCACGGCGCGCACCGGCTCGGGCCGGGGTGGCTCGTGGGGCGGACCCCGGGGATCGGGCTCAGCGAGGAGGGCCACGCCCAGGCCGCGGGCCTGGTGCGGCGCGTCGGCGGCCTGCCGATCAGCGCGGTCTACTCCAGCCCGATGGAGCGCTGCCGCGAGACGGCCGCGCCGCTGGCGGCGCACCTGGGCCTGACCGTGCGCATCGCCGAGGGGTTGAACGAGGTCGACTTCGGCGAGTGGACGGGGCGGCCCTTCGCGGAACGGCAGGGGGACCCTCGGTGGACCCGGTGGAACGCGATGCGCAGCGTGTCGCGCGCCCCCGGCGGAGAGTCGATGGTGGAGGTGCAGGGGCGCATCGTCGAACTCGCGGCACGGCTCGCTCGCGAGCACGGCGACGAGGTCGTCGCCCTCTTCAGCCACGGCGACGTGATCCGGGCGGCGCTGGCGCACCTCCTCGGCGTGCCCCTGGATCTCTTCCAGAGGATCGAGATCTCGCTGGCGTCGGTGAGCGTGGTCCAACTCGGCGAGGGCGGCGTGCGCGTGCTCGCGGTGAACAACACGGGCGAGGTGGCGATCAACTGACCCCCCCGCCGGCTCGCCGCCGTCGCGGCCTACCGATCAACCCTGCACGCCCCTCCCTCGCACGCGCCGCCCGCGGCCCCATCCGCAACCCCCGGCCACCACCGGCTGATCCGGTACCGGTTCCGCGCCACCCACCGGTACGCGGCGTCGCACGCCTGCCGCACCACCGGCAGGTAGTACACGTGCGCGATCAGCCCCAGCCACCGGCGCGTCGCCAGCGCCCGCACGACCGCCTCGAACCCCCGGAACACCCGCGCCCGCCCCCCCGGCCCCTTCGCCGGCGCGACCAGCTGCACCGCGGCCATCGCCTGCACCATGTTCACCACGCCGCGGAAGCGGTCCAGCGCGCCGGGGGCGTGGGCGTCGAGCGCCACGATCGACCCCGGCCGGGCCAGCCTCACCAGCCGGCGCGACTGGGCCACGCAGAACCCGCACCGGCCGTCGTAGATGAGCGCCATCGGCTCGTCGCGCCCGCCGACGCGGGCAGGGTCCGAAGGCTCGCTCACCGCGTCGGTCGGCATGCCCGAACCCTACGCCCGTATACTCGCGCACACCGGAGCCAACCCCGGCCCGCCCCTTCCCATCCACAGGCCCCACCCACCCCCGCGATCCCCGCCATGCAGAAACTCGAATCCTTCACGTTCGGCGAACTCCTCTCCCAGATCGCGGCCAAGACCCCCGCGCCCGGCGGCGGCGCGGTCGCCGGAGCGACCGGGGCGCTCGGGGCGGCGCTGGGGAGCATGGTCGTGGCGTACTCCCTGGGCCGAAAGTCGCTCGACCGCCACCAGTCCACGCTCGAAGCCGCCGCCGCGACGCTGGAACGGGCCCGGCGGGTGCTGGTCGAGCTCGCCGACGAAGACGCCGCGGCCTACGCCCAGTACGCCCAGCTCGCCAAGCTCCCCGAGGACGACCCCAAGCGCATCGCGGAGATGCCCGGCGTGGCCGCCCTCTGCCTCCAGGCCCCCCAGGCCGCCGCGGCCACCGCCTGCGACGTCCTGCGCCTGCTGGAGGACCTCACCGGCATCACCAACCGGCACCTCCGGTCGGACCTGGCGATCGCGGCCATCCTCGCCGAGGCCGCCGCCAAGGCGGCTTGGTGGAACGTGCTGGTCAACCTCGCCAATCTCCCCGACGGACGCGAGCGCGACCGCATCGCCGCGGCCGTGCAGGGGATGCTCGAAGAGGCCGAGCAGCGGCGCCAGCGGATCGAGCGGGCCTGCGCCCAGGCGTGACCCGCCCGGGCCCCCCTCCGCCGCGGACCTACACTCCGCCGTGCGCCTGCTGGAAACCGAGCACAACCCGCGGATCGCGCTCACCCTCGACATGCTCCGGGAGGTGTCGCGCCAGACGGATCCCAACGCGGCCTCCGCGGCCTTCGGCGCCGGCTACTGGCGGCTCTTCCCGCTGGACCACTACCTGTCCGCCTCCGTCCGGGGCCTGGCGCCGGGCCGGTACAAGGTCACCCGTTCGGTGCCGCTCGCCAGCCTCCGCGCCCGCGAGATCGACCAGAACCCCTGGCGCGACTGGGCGATCAACCCCGAGCGGAGCGGCGGCTTCATCGGCGACGTCATCGCCCGCGGCACGCCCCAGCTCCTCCACGACCTCGACCTCCGCGCCGACCCCGTCATGGGCGACGACCTCGCCGGGATGGGCTCGTGCATCGCCGTCCCGCTCTTCGACGCCGGCGAGGCCCTCAACTGGTCCTTCACCTTCCGGCGCGACCCCGCCGGCT
This sequence comes from Planctomycetaceae bacterium, assembly GCA_044507535.1. Classification (GTDB taxonomy): domain Bacteria; phylum Planctomycetota; class Phycisphaerae; order Phycisphaerales; family UBA1924; genus CALAFV01. The sequence goes on from JBIQJK010000022.1 coordinate 34,051, forward strand.
ACTCCGAGAGCGACCTCGAGCAGGCCCTGCTCATCTCCAACCTCTTCGGCGCCACCACGCGGAACCTGGTCTCACTGGAGGAGATCCGCTCCCTCAACGCGCGGCTCACGGCCCAGTTCGAGGAGGTCGCCCGCGTGCAGCAGTCGCTCCTCCCCAAGCGCCACCCCGCGGTGCCGGGGCTGAAGGTCGCCACCAGCTACCTCCCCTCCGACATCGCCGGCGGGGACTACTACGACTTCTTCTCGATCCCCGACGGCCGGCTGGGGATCCTCATCGCCGACGCCAGCGGCCACGGCGTCGGCGCCGCGACGGTGATGGCGATGCTCCACGCCATCCTGCACTCCTACCCGGGGCTGGACCAGGGCCCGGGCCGCGTCCTCGAGTACGCCAACGGCCGGCTGCTGGAGGCCGGGATGGAGGGGTCGTTCGTGACCGCGCTCTTCGCGATCTACGACCCGAGCACCCGCCTGTTCACCTACGCCCGCGCCGGTCACCCGCTGGCGCGGCTCAAGAGCGGCCGCACCGGGCACGTCGCCGCCCTCGACGGCGCCTCGACCCTGCCGCTGGGACTGGTCCCCTTCTCCCTCAACGACGAGGCCTCCGTCACGCTCGGGCCCGGCGACACCGTCGTCCTCTACACCGACGGGATCACCGAGGCCTTCGGCGGGCCCGACGGGCGCACCATGTTCGGCATCGACGGGCTCGACGCCGCGCTGGAGCTCTGCACCGGCGACCCCGACTGCGTGATCAACACCGTCCACACCGCGCTGCACGAGCACACCGGCAGCCTCACTCGGGCCGACGACCAGACGCTGGTCGCGCTGCGGGTCGTGGACGCGAGCTGACCCGCGCCGGGCGCCGCGGCTGGCCGCATCGGGGGGGGCGGGCCGGCCGTGCTTCCTTCCGCAAGTGAACGAACTCCGGCGGCGGAGGGCCGCCGCCCCGCGCCCCCCGATCCCGCGGGTTTGAACCTCTACACTCCCGCATGCCTTCAACGTCCAACGAGTGGTTCACCCAACCGACCGACCACGGCGACGGGTCGGGGCTGCGGTTCTCCTGCACGATGTGCGGCAACTGCTGCTCCGGGCCCGAGGGGTACGTGCTGGTGTCGGACGACGAGGCCGCGGCGCTCGCCAGGCGCTTCGGCATGCCCGTGGGCGACTTCCTCGCCCGCTACACCCACATGACCAGCGAGGGGCGGTCGCTCATCGAGAAGGTCCTCGAGCTCCCCGGCCGCGGCGAGGTGCGCGACTGCGTCTTCCTCGACCGCGACGCCATCCCCGGCAAGGCCGTCTGCGGCGTGTACGAGGACCGGCCCGCCCAGTGCCGAACCTGGCCCTTCTGGCCCAGCGTCGTCAAGTCGCGCCAGACCTGGCAGTGGGCCAAGCGCATCTGCCCCGGGATCGACAAGGGGCAGTTCTACACCGTCCAGCAGGTGCGGATCATCCGCGACTCCTTCGACATCTGACCACGACGCGAGGTGATGCCCCGGCGATGAGCGAGCGCGTGCCCCATTGGCTGGCCGCGGCGGCGAGGCCGGAGGTCGCCGCGGCCCTGGACGGCCTCTACGCCGACGTCGCCCGCGAGATCGCCGCGCGCGGCCCGGTCTGCTGGGCCTCCGGGCGGTGCTGCAACTTCGACCGCGCCGGCCACCGGCTCTACGCCACCGGCCTGGAGGCGGCCTCCACCTTCGCGAGGCTCGCCGCGCCCGCGCGTTCATCCCAGGGAGCATCGCTGCCCGTGCTCCCCTCCCCGCCGTCGCCGCGCCCGCTGACGCGCGCCTCGCTCGACGATGCCCTCGCCCGCGGCGGGTGCCCGTTCCAGGCGGCGAACCTCTGCTCCGTTCACGCCATCAGGCCGCTCGGCTGCCGCGTGTACTTCTGCGACCGCTCCGCGCAGCCGTGGCAGAACGACCTCTACGAGCGGGCGATGGCCCGGCTGCGCGCGATCCACGATGCGCACGCGATCGAGTACCTCTACGCGGAGTGGCGGGGGCTGCTGGGGATGTTCCTGGAGTCGGCGCCGGGCGGGCGATGACCGGTCGCCCTGATCACTCGCCCCGGTACCTCCGCACCGCGATCGTGTCGTTCTGCCCCCCGAAGCCGAAGCTGTTGCTCAGGCAGACGTCCACGCCCCCGACGGGGTTCAGGTCCCGTGCGGCGTTGGGGACGTAGTCCAGGTCGCAGTTCGGGTCCGGCTGGTGCAGGTTCATCGTCGGCGGCACCCACCCCGTGCGGATCGCCATGACGCAGGTCATCAGCTCCACCGCGCCCGCCGCCTGGATCAGGTGCCCCATCATGCTCTTGATCGAGCTGAACGGGACCTGCCCCGCCAGCGGCCCGAAGACCGACTTCACCGCCGCGGTCTCGATCTTGTCGTTCTCCTCCGTGCCGGTGCCGTGCGCGGAGATGTAGTGCACCGCCGGCCGCCCGTCCGGCCCCGGCTCGCGCGGGTTGATCCCCGCCTGCCGGCACGCCTGCAGCATCGCCGCCGCGGCCCCCTTCCCCTCGGGCTGGATGTCCGTGATGCGGAAGGCGTCCGCCGTCGAGCCGAACCCGACGACCTCCGCCAGCGGCGTCGCCCCGCGTGCCAGCGCGTGCTCCAGCTTCTCCAGCACCACCATCCCCGCCCCCTCGCCCATGACGAACCCGTCGCGCGTCTGGTCGAATGGCCTCGCGGCGGTCCGCGGCGAGTCGTTCCGCCGGCTCATCGCCGTCAGCCGGATGAACCCGGTCATCCCCAGCGGGTGGATCATCGAGTGCGACCCCCCCGCGAGCATCACGTCCGCGTCCCCGTGGCGGATGATCTCGAACGCCTCGCCGACCGCCTGCGTGCTCGCCGCGCACGCCGTCATGCAGTTGCTCGCCGGCCCGCGGCAGCCGAAGGCCGTCGCCACATGACCCAGCGTCATGTTCGGCTCCTGCTCCACCTCGCGGGCGGCGTTCATCCTCGCGTACGCCGCCTCGGCCCACCGGCGGCCGTCCACCGCCCGCCTCTCCGCGTCCCACCCCGCGATGTTCGTCGCCGTGTAGTTCTCGAAGTCGAGCGTCCCCTCCCCCGAGCCGAGGTACACCCCCAGCCGCCGGCGCGACAGCCCGCCGTACCCGGCCAGCCCCGACGCCCGCCACGCCCTGGCCGCCGCGGCGAGGGCGTACCGCGTGCTCAGCCCCGCCGTCGCGTGGGCCGCGAGCCCGCCCCGCAGGTCCGCGTCGGTCGCGTAGTCCTCCAGGCGGAAGCCGCGCACCTCCGCGGCGAAGTTGGTCAGGAACGTCGAGGCGTCGAAGTGCGTCACCGGGCCGATCGCCGACTCCCCCGCCAGGAGGCGCTTCCACACCGCCTCCACGTCCCCGCCGAGGGGGGTGACCCAGCCCATGCCCGTGATGACGACTCGCGTGTTGCTCATTGGCCCTTTAACGGAAGAAGAAGGTTCACCACGGAGTCACGGAGGGCACGGAGCGATCGGGAAGATCCTTGTGCTCTCGTTGCATGCTTTGACGAAGCAGATTTGGGTTTGAAGAGACGAGGCAGGGGGCGTGGGGGCGTTGGATCGCTGCGGATGGGCGAGCGGCCTTCTGGTCTTGAAACCCTGCCTTGACTCTTCTCCGTGCCCGCTCCGTGATCTCCGTGACTCCGTGGTGAAAAAAACTACCGGTTGCCGGCGGTGTCGGGGTCGTACGTCTCCCCCTCGCCGCCCTCTTCGTCCTCGTACTCGCCCTCCTCGTCGTCCTCATATTCGTCCTCCTCCTCCCCCTCGTGCTCGGCGCGCATGGCGTTGAGCTTGTCGGGGTTGAGGACGCGGACGAGGCCGTCCTTGAGGCGCCGCTCGGCGAAGTTGATGATCAGGCCCAGCTCCAGGTCGGCCGCGCGCAGCAGCGCCCGCAGCGCCGCCCGCTCCGTCCCGCCGATCTCGACCCGCTCGGCCATCAGCTCGACGATGAACCGGTCGTCGATCAGCAGGTCGGCCGTCCGCCGCCCCGCCTCCTTGCCCTTGTACAGCACCGGCACCGCGTAGTCCGCCTTGTACCGGACGCCCGCGGCGTCCAGCTCGACCTTCAGCGCGTTGGTGTAGACCGTCTTGTCGAAGCCCGGGCCGAGGGTGCGGTGAACCTCGATGGCGCAGCCGATGACCTTGCGGCTGACCTCCGTCAGCGCGGGGTCGAGCTCCTCCAGCGGCACGCCCTCGCCGCGACCGCGCCCGCCGTCGCGGTCCCGCCCGCGACCGCCGCCGCCATGGCCGCCGTAGCCGCGGTTGCCGCCGCGTCCGCCGCCATAGCCGCCGCCGCCGTAGCCGCCCCCGCCGCCGCCGTTGTACCTGCGCTCGTTCACGTTCATTCTCCGGACTTGATCGGACCCTTAGAAGTGGAAGCTCTCCCGGCCGCGGTGACGCGCCGGCTCAGTGGACGCTCTTGAGGATGACCGCCGCGTTCTGGCCGCCCAGCGCGGGTGTGCAGACAAGGATGTTCTCGAGTTTCGCCGGTGTCGAGGCGGCGGCGCCGACCGGCGCCCCCGCCGGCGGGCCCCCGTCGCCGTAGATGCGCGCCGGGAGCCGCTGCTCCCGCAGGCACATCGCCGCGACCGCGGCCTGGATCCCCCCCGCCCCCGCCATCGTGTTGCCGATGTTCCCCGTCAGCGTGACCACCGGCATCCGCGACAGCCGGTCCCCGAAGAGGCGCCGCAGCGCGCCCGCCTCGGCCCGGTCCGTCTCCCCGATCCCCGCCGCGAGCGGGACGATCGCGTCCACCTGCTCCGGCGTCACCCCGGCGTCCTCCAGCGCGGCCTCGATCGCGTAGAGGCACCCCTCGTCCGCCTCCCCATCGACGTACCCCACGTCGGAGTGCGCCGCCCCGAACCCGGCCAGCTCCGCGTACGGCGTCGCCCCCCGCGCCAGCGCCGACTCGCGCTCCTCCAGGATCAGGATGCCCCCCCCCTCCCCCAGGATCGTCCCGCTGGGCTCCGCCGCGTAGGGCCGGACGATCCTCGAGCCGTCGGTCTCGCACCCCGACTTCGCCAGCCGCCCCGCAAGGTCGATGCGGAGCAGGCCCATCGGGTTGATCTTCGACTCCGCCCCCCCGCTGAAGCACGCGTCGGCCGCCCCCCGCTCGATGACGCGCATCGACTCGCCGATCGAGAGCAGCCCGCTCGCCTCGGCGCACGTGATCGTGTTGCTCGGCCCCTCGGCCCCGTGGATGATCGTCACGTGGCAGGCGAGCATGTTGGGCAGGTACTTCAGCAGCCACAGCGGCGTGAGGTTCTCCATCCCGCCCCCGCCCCCGCCGTGCGGCCCGCCCCAGGCCTTCATGTCCACCCCGCCGTCCTCGCGCCGAGCGGTGACCAGCGCCGCCGCCAGCTCGTCCACCTCCGCCGCGATCAGCCCCGCCCCGATCTGGCACCCCATCCGGCCCGCCGGATAGGTCGTCGGCGTGGCGTCCCCGTCCGCCAGCACACCGCGGGTCACCAGCCCGGCGTCCTCGACCGCGAGCTTCGCCGCGCCGACGGCGATCTCCGTGTCCCGCGCCATGACCTTCACCGCCTTGCGGTATCCCTTGGGGACGTAGTCCCTCGCCGAAAAGTCGCGGATCTCCCCCCCCAGCGAGCACCCGAACCCCGAGGCGTCGAACCGCGTGATCGGCGCAAGGCACGACCGGCCCTCCAGCAGGCCCTGCCAGAGCGCGGCGATACCGACACCCAACCCGGTGACGGCACCGACCCCGGTCACAACGACGCGACGCGCCATAAGGCGGAGTGTACGGCCCTTGGAAGAACCCGGTCGAGGCGGCCCCGCCCACCTACGCCGCCGCGGCGACCGCCGGCTCCACGCCGTGCCGCGCCAGCAGCTCCGCCAGCAGCCCCTCCTCCGCCGCCGTGACCCCCTGGAACGCCGCCCCGACCACCCGCCTCCGCCCTCCCAGCCTCCCCCACCCCCCCCA
>JBIQJK010000169.1:0-3782 GCA_044507535.1 Planctomycetaceae bacterium
GCATGAGGAGACGGCTCGGCGCGGTTCGGGGCGGGGTGTGGGGGCTTGCTGGGCGGGTTGGGGGTCGGCGGCGGCGGGGTGAGCGGGCGAGGGGGGGTTCGGGGGATCTCTGGGGGCGCACGCGGGTTGGCGCGGGGGGCGTAAGCAGGGATTCATCGTGGTTGGCGGTGGGAGGGGGTGCGGGGCTCGGTGGGGGCGGATTGATCCGCTCTCGGCGGACCTAGCATCCTGCTGGTTCGCGGCGCTCCCGCTGGCCCTGTTCCGCGGTGCCGCGCGGAGGCCCCGATGAGCGTCGCGCCACACCCTGACGCGTCCGGTGGACAGCAGGCCGCGGGGCCGGCCGGCACGGTGCGCGCGGGGGCCGGAGGGGGCGGGGCGTGCCCGACGGTTCCGCCGTTCGTGATGGAGACCTGATCCCGCATGGCACCGCCGACCCTCCTGTGCGTCCCGATCGCCGTGCACGACGCGGAGACCGCGCTGGCGGATGCGCGGGAGGCGCGGCTGCACGGCGCGGACCTCGTCGAGTACCGGATCGATCAGTTCTTCACCGGGCAGGTGCACACGGGGCCGGAGAGCGCCGCCAAGGGGGGGATGGGGGGCGCGGCGTGGGAGGAGCGGGAGATCCTGCGGATGGTGGCGGAGTCGCCGCTGCCGTGCATCGTGACGTGCCGGCGGGCGGAAGGGGAGGAGGGCGGGTACTACGAGGGGCCGGAGGAGGCGCGGATCGCGCTGCTGGAGCGGCTGGCGACGGCGTTCGGGCCGGGGGAGAAGCCGCCGCGGTACATCGACGTGGAGCTGTGCACGTACGCGGGGTCGCCGGCGGTGCGGCAGCGGCTGCACCTGGCGCTGCACCACCCGGAGCGGCTGGGGGACCTGAGGACGTCGCTGATCCTGTCGGTGCACGACTTTCTGGGCCGGCCGCGGGACCTGACGCGGAAGGTGCTGCGGATGCAGGAGGAACCGGACGCGGCGGTGTGCAAGGTGGCGTACCGGTGCCGGTCGGTGCGGGACAACCTGGAGCTGCTGGACCTGCCGCGGGAGATGGGTCGGCCGACGATCGCGCTGGGGATCGGGGAGTACGGGCTGATGTCGCGGGTGCTGGCGCCGAAGTTCGGGGGGTTCCTGACGTTCGCGGCGCTGCGGGCGGGCGGGGAGACGGCGCCGGGGCAGCCGACGATCCGGGAGCTCTTGTGCACGTACCACTTCCGGTCGATCCGCGAGAGCACGGGGGTGTACGGGCTGATCGGGTGGCCGGTGGCGCACTCGCTGTCGCCGCTGGTGCACAACGCGGGGTTCCACACGTCGGGGATCGACGCGGTGTACGTGCCGCTGCCGGTGCCGCCGGGGTACGAGCACTTCAAGGCGACGGTGCTGTCGCTGATCGACCACCGGGGGCTGGACTTCCGGGGGTGCTCGGTGACGACGCCGCACAAGGAGAACCTGCTGCGGCTGGCGGAGGAGCTGCGGCGGGTGCCGGGGGCGGGGGCGCTGGGGACGGCGCCGCACGAGTGGGAGATTGATGCGTCGGCCGCGGCGTGCGGGGCGGCGAACACGCTGGTGATCGAGCGGGAGGAGGGGACGAACGCGCCGGTGCGGGCGGTGGTGCTGAACACGGACGGGGCGGCGGCGGCGGCGTGCCTGTCGGCGAAGCTGGGGGACCTGGCGGCCAAGCGGGTGGCGATCGTGGGGGCGGGCGGGGCGGCGCGGGCGGTGGCGTCGGCGCTGCTCATGGCGGACGCGACGGTGGTGGTGTACAACCGGACGCGGGAGCGGGCGGAGGCGATGGTGGAGGACCTGCGGCGGCGGATGCCGGAGCGTCAGTTCGGGCTGGGGCGGATCGGGGCGGGGGCGGTGGAGGACCTGGTGCGGTCGTGCTGCGACGCGTACGTGAACTGCACGCCGGTGGGGATGGCGAGCGGGCCGGACCCGGAGGGGGTGGCGATCCCGGTGACGGGGCTGGCGGGGTGCGGGGCGGAGACGGTGGTGATGGACACGGTGTACCACCCGGTGGTGACGCCGCTGCTGCGGCACGCGGACGCGGCGGGGCTGCGGACGATCGACGGGCTGATGATGTTCATCCGGCAGGCGGCGGGGCAGTTTGAGGCGTGGACGAAGGAGGGGGCGCCGATGGGGTTGTTTGAGTTGATTGCGCGGGAGGCGTTGGCGCGGCCGGTGGGGGCGTAGGGGGTGGGGTGGCCGACCTGGATCGTGTCACTCACCACACCTCTGTGGATATTCGGCATGCCCTAGGCGTTGATTTGTGCATTTTTGGTGTGATGGTCGCAGAATCGGCTTGAACCGCATGGCTGCCCGTGGTATACGTGCAACCAGTACGCCGGGTGGCGGCGTTGCTGCTCAGGGGCCTGTTGAGACGCGCGATCGGCACAGGCCCGAGATCGTCGTGGCGTCGTGCCTGTACGACCGGGCGGATGCGTTCGACATCCGGACGATCAAGTACGCGTTCAGCGGGGAGTAGCCCATGTTCCGTTTCTCTCGAGTCGGCGCCGGCGGCCGTCGGGCTCGGGTTGTGGGCGGGCTCGCGGCCGCCGGCGCGGCCGTCGTATCCATGGGCGTCCCGGCGTTGGCGCAGCCGTCGTTCCAGCGGATCGGCGGGCTGCCGGGGCTGCCGCCGAGCAGCGCCGTCTATGGCCTCTCTGGCGACGGGACGACCGTTATCGGGGGCACGGGCAGCACGGAGCCGGGCTCGTGGCGCCCGTTCCGCTGGCGAGCCGACACGGGGATGGAGCAGCTCGTCTCGATGCCGACCCTGCCGAGCCAGACGATCGCCTACGGCACGTCCTACGACGGCGACACCGTGGCCGGGCACTTCTACAACATCGGCGCCAACTCCTGGGAGGCGTTCCGCTGGACGGAGTCCGGCGGGTTCGTGAACCTCGGCGACCTGCCCGGTGGCGACGTGTACAGCCGCGGGCTGGCGGTCTCGGGGGACGGCTCGGCGGTGGCGGGCATCGCCAACGAGCACACCGGCGTGGCCTTCCGCTGGACGCAGGAGGCGGGCATGGAGGGGCTGGGGTCGATCTACGGCGTCGGGGGCAGCTTCGGCACGGGGATCTCGGGGGACGGGTCGGTCGTGGTGGGCTACTCGGACAACCCGACCACAGGCGGGCCCGAGGGCTTCCGCTGGACGCAGGAGACGGGGATGGTGGGGCTGGGCAACGGCCCGGGCCACAGCACGTTCCCCTCGGCGGTCTCGGCCGACGGCTCCACGATTGTGGGGCGCATGTTCCTGTCGGCTCACCCACCGGTGGTCCAGGCGTTCCGCTGGACTCAGGAGACCGGGTACACGCTGCTAGGCCCCGCGCCGGGGGCCGAGCACAGCACGGCCGCGGATGTGAGCGCCGACGGGTCGGTGATCGTGGGCAACCACGGGGGCGGCTGGATCTGGACCGAGGCGACGGGGATGCGGTCGATCCACGAGGTGTTCGCGGAACTCCAGTTCGACCTGTCGGAGTTCTGGAGCCTGGGGACGATCCGCGGGATCTCCGACGACGGGCGGACGATCGTCGGGACCGGGACGAATCGGCTGGGGTTCAGCGAGGGGTGGATCGCGGTGATCCCGGGGCCGGGGACGGCGGGGGTGATGGCGGGGGCGGCGCTGGGGTGGGGGGTGGTTGGGGGGAGGAGGAGGGGAAGAAGGGGTGAAAGAGGGTGAGAAGGAAGGAGGGGTGTCTTTAGTTTGGGCTGCTACTTTCTTCTTTGGCTGGTCGACATGCAAGACACTTTGTGGGGTTGCCTGGCAACACTTTTAAAAAAAAAAAACT
>JBIQJK010000169.1:3792-6065 GCA_044507535.1 Planctomycetaceae bacterium
GGTTGGGGGGAGGAGGAGGGGGTGTGGGGGTGTGGAGGTGAAGAGGTGTGGAGGAAAACCACCCCCCCACCCCCTCCCTCAGGGAGGGGGCTTTAGAAGGGGAGCCATGTAGAGGAGGGGAGATCTGAAATTCGAGATTTGAAATTGGAGATTGAAGAAGGGGAGGAGTGGAGAAGAGCACGGCCGGGCGCCCCCCCCCCCAAGCGCCCAGCCGTGGCACCCGGATGGGCACCCGGATTGGCGCGTGGGGACGGTTGAGGCGGGGAGGAGGGGGGAGACACGGGCTGGAAAGCCCGTGCCACGGTAGAGACGCTTTAGATGGCGATGCCGCTGGTGCGGAGGAGGGTTTTGAAGGTTTCGCCGAAGACGAAGTTGTGGGCGGGGAAGGCGAGGCCGGACTGGCCGGCGGCGCCCATGTTGTTGTCGAGGTGGCTGAACATCAGGTCGATGGCGCCGATGGGGACGTAGCCGGCGCCGGGGCGGGCGTGGTCGAGGAGCTCGACGGTGCCCCTGGTCGAAGCGCCGACGGCGTCCATGCGCTCGATGACGGCGGTGTAGCGGAGGGTGGCGCCGGGGGCGGCGTCGCGCTCGAGCTCGGCGCGGCTGATCTTGGCGAGGATGACCTTCTCGCGGAAGCCCTCGGCGTGGCCGACGAGGATGCCGGCGGTCTGGGCCATGCCCTCGATGATGAGGCTGGCGGGCATGAGGGGGAGCGCGGCCAGCGAGCGCGCATCATCGGCGGCGAAGTGGTCGTGGAGGTGCTCCTCCGCGAGGCTGACGTTCTTGATGGCGACCATGCGCTCGCGGGGGGCGAGCTCGATGATCCGGTCGATCCACATCCAGCGCACGGGGACCTCGGGGCAATGGGGAATGGGCAGTGGGCACTGGGCAATGGGGGAAGGGCATCGGCGTCATCCGGGCGTCGGCCTCTGCGATCGCCCGTTGCCCGCTGCCCATTGCCTCCTTCTCACTTCGCGAGCTTGCGCTCGACGAACTTCACCAGGGCGTCGACGGTGAAGACCTCCTGGAGGCGGGAGACCTGGGGGTCGCGCTCGAAGTCGGTGAGGTCCACGTGGGGGAGGCCGGCCTTCAGGGCGCCGAGGCCCTCGGAGGTGACGCGGCCGTCCTTGACGTAGCGCGGGTCCTGGGCGACGCCGGCGGGGACGAGCTCGTCCTGGGCGATCTTGATCCCGAAGACCTGCTCGAGCTTGAACTGGATGTCGAGGATGTCGATCGACTCGGCGCCCAAGTCGCGGAAGAGGGACGCCTGGGGCGTGACCTCCTCCTCGTCGACCGCGAGGGCGTCTACCAGGACATCGCGTACCTTCTCGAAGATCTCAGTCTGTGTCATGCCGTGCCAACCCTAGCGCTACCCCCCCACCGCCCCTGAAGGCCCCTGCTACCCCCGACCGGTGACCGACCAACCAGACGCCGCATGGGTGCTCGGCGGGGCCTCGGGTCGAAAGAGCGTCCATCGTAGGCGGTTCGCGGACGTTCACTCGGCCCTTATTGCCCACCTTGAACAGGGGAACCGGCGTCGGCGTCGCCGAGGCGGACGGGGCGGAGGATGAACCGGCCGGAGACGGCGGTGGCGTCGGTGGGGCCGGCGCCGGTGACGAGGGCCTCGCCCTTCAGTTCGAATGCGCCGCCGTCGAGCCGCTTGTGCAGGGCGACCTCGACGCGGAGGCCCTCGCCGGGGCGGACGAACCGGCCGTACTTGACGGCGCGGAGGCCGCCGAGGACGAGTCGGCTGTCGCCGAGGGGGCTGAGGAGCTCGCGGCCGGCCTGCACCATCGCCTCGACCATCATCACGCCGGGGAGGACGGGGAAGCCGGGGAAGTGGTCGCCGAGGTACTCCTCCGCGGCGGTGACCTGCTTGAGAGTGACGATGCGGGAGCCCGTCTCCCCCGGCTCGCCGTGCCGCTCGATGACTCGGTCAACCAGGTTGAAGTGCATGGGGCCACGATACCCAAACGAAGGGGCGTGGGCCAGCGGCCAGGGGCGTTGGGGGTGAGTCGTCGGGTTGTGAAACGGCTTGGTTGTCCTTAGCATCCGGGCCGCGCGAGGGTGGGGATGGGGAGGTGGAGGTGTGGAGGTGAAGAGGAACCCGCCCCCAACTCCCCCCTGAGGGCGGGGGCTTCCGAAGGGAAGCCATGTAGAGGGGGGAGGGAGGCCATGGAGCCCTCACCCCTGCCCTCTCCCAGGGGGAGAGGGGGGCCGGAGGGGAAGGGGGAGGGAGGAGGGATGGAGAGAAGGAGCACGGCCGGCCCGGA
>JBIQJK010000170.1:0-6035 GCA_044507535.1 Planctomycetaceae bacterium
CCCATCGCCGCCGAGCCGGACTGGCGGGTGCAGCGGCGGATGTGGCGGCGGGTGGCCGCTCGACTCCCCACATTAGGTGGGGCGGTGCCCACATCATCTAGCGTGAAGTGAATGCTGGACAACCGCCCGTCGTGGGTCAATGATCTGAAAGCCGCATGGCACCCAGACGCAAACACCTCGGCGAGATCATCCGCGAGAAGCGCGTCCAGAAGGGCATCACCCTTCGCCGATTCGCGGAGATGCTGGGCGTCAGCCCGACCTACGTCTCGCAGTTCGAGCTGGGGGAGGGCACCCCGCCCACCGCGGCACGCCTGCAAGAGATCGCCAAGATCCTCGGCGAGGACGCCGACGCGCTGATCGCAATGGCGGGACGTGTGCCGGACGACATCTCCCAGATCATCCGCGAGAACCCGCAGCAGATGGCGACGTTCCTCCGCGAGGCGAGCGGCCTGACCCCCGAGCAGCTCAGCAAGCTCACCGAGCAGGCGAGGCGGCTGAAGGCGAAGCAGCAGAAGGAACCCTAAGGCATGAGGGCACGCAGGCCGGCATCCCTTCGTCACCGTGTCCCGTACTTGACGGACAGCGCTATCGAAGCCGAAGCCAACCTGCTGCTGGCCGAATACGGTCGGGACCACGGGGTAGTGGCGGCGCCGCCCATCCCGATCGAGGCCATCCTCGAGATCCATCTCCAGTTGCCCTTCGGGCTGATGGACCTCCAGAAGGAGTTCGGCATTCCCGACGTGCTGGGCGCCCTATGGGTGGACACGGGGCGAATCGGGGTTGATCGCAGCCTTGACCCGGTAGTCCACCCCGCGAGGGAGGGGCGGTACAACTTCACCCTCGCGCACGAGGTCGGGCACTGGCGGCTTCATCGTCGGCATCTGCTCGCCGACAAGACCCAGTCCCACCTCGGCGATACGCCAGAAGTCGATCCGAGCTACGTCTGCCGCGACGGCTCCAAAGCCCCCGAGGAGGTCCAGGCCAACAAGTTCGCGGCGTTCCTGCTGATACCGACGGTGATGTTGCGGGCGGCATGGCAGGACCGCCAGGGCGGCGACCGACCGATGGTGCTGGAGGACCTCCGCCGGGAGCAGCCCGAACTGCTCACGCAGGAGATCGCCCTGAGGCACCACGAGCCGGCGACGGACGAGGAGGCCGACACGATGATCCTGGAGGGTGCCGCTCGGCCGCTCTCGCAGCTGTTCAAGGTGTCCCCGAGCACGATGCGGATTCGGCTCGAGGCCATGGACCTGGTCTGCCGCCGGCGTCCTGACCCACTCTTGTTCCACGAGTAGAGAGGCAGAACCGTGCACGCGTCGTCCAGTATTCACTGAACAATGGAGTCTGGACCTAGCGTACCCGATCGGCTTGCGAAGTAGGAGTTTGGCGGTGGTTTGGCGAGATGGCGGAAAACCTGTCGGTTGCCGGGCGCAGAGGCGGCATTTTCGTGGCGCTCTGTCAGAATCGCCGCGTGGCACGGACGCCTCCACGCATCATGTCAAAGTCAACCCGCCGCGATCGCGGCGTTGTTTACGGCCCGCTCTCATGGCGCCAGCGGCGTGGCACCGTGGTGGTGTCGCGCGCGATCGAAGTGGGAGCAAGGAGCAGATGTCAATGAGTGTTATGCGAGCAGATGCAAGAGCCATCGGACGGCTCCCCGGTGACCGTCAGGCCCAATGGTCCAAGCTGTCTCCGTGGCAGCGAGGACTCGTGGATCAGATGCGGCAGATGGGGTTCGGGATGCTCCGGCTCCTCTGGACCGAGGGCGAGCTCCGGTACCACGGCGAGGACGCCATCGTGCAGGACGACGACCTCACCAGGGCGGCGTGGGAGCCGCCCAGCTCCGCCCTCAATCCAGGGGGACAGATCGACAGCGCATTCGTCGAGTTCTTCGGGCGTGCTGCGACTCGCCTCGACGGCACAATCTTCCACGTTCGGGTCGCGCAGGGGCTGCCGGTGCGCGTCCAGCTCACCATTCCGCTGCCGCTGCGCTGATCGAAACATCACTCTCTGGGCGAGCATCTCTCGCTCGTTCAGCTGTCCGACACAACCCTGTTGATCTGACTCGCTAACGCACTGGCCGCGAGGAACGCGGAGGTCGTTGGGTGTCACCGAAGCCGGTGATCGCTCAAGGACCTCGCCTCACGGCCCCCGCTCCCCGTACGCGCCGACTTCGCTGACATCTAAGCGGCCCACCGCCTCCGGCCCCGGAGGCCGACGGTGGACCCCAACAGCCCGTCTGTTGCCGCGCTCAGCGGCGAATATGCCCGCAACGTCATCCGCAGCAAGGCCAGGAAGCTCGCCATGTACAGGGGCTTTGGCCCTGATGAGGGAGCGGATCTCGAGCGGGAGATCTTGGCACGAATGTGCTCCCGCATCGAGGACTATGACGGGCGCGTCCCGCTCAACATCTACATCGCCAAGCTCGCGGGGTGGGCCGCGGGCGAGATCCTCGCACACCAGAAGGCCGCGAAGCGGGGTGGCGACACTCGCCCGCTCTCGCTCGATGCGCCGCTCCGTCGCGGCACGATGGGCGGCGCCGCGCTGGGCGGGACCGTCGAAGACGGCGGCGACCGCCGACGTGGGGGTGGCCTCGGGCACGAGGCAGCCCATGCCCAGCGGAAGGACAAGTTCCACCAGATCCTCGCCGGAGCCGCACCCGAGGACGCCGCCATCGCCGCAGCCTGGATGCGGCGCGGAAGCGAGCTCGGGGCGGCAACGGAGCTAGGGATCAGCCGCCGTCAGGTCAAGAGCGGCATGGAGCGGCTCCGCAAGCTCTTCGAGGCGAACGACCTGGAGGGAATCTGACCCGGGCGCGGGCAGCCCGCCCCGGGAGGGTCTATGTGGGGGCGCGGAGGGCCGATCGCTCGCCCTCCGCAGGAGCCCGACGATGACACTTGGCACGTACCGGTTCGAGTTGGAGAAGGGGGTGGATCAGGAGGAGGCGGAGCGGACCTTGCAGCTCGCCATCCTCGGGGCCGAGGGGCTGTATGGCCCGGCGCGGGTGCGTCTGGACGCGTGGTACCGGCGTGAGCCGGCCCGGCGGGCGCTGGTCGTGGACGCCACGACCGAGGTCGGCGCCGCCGTGGTGCGGATCTTCACCTCGTACCTGACCCGGGAGTTCGGGGAGGAGTCGTTCTCGGTCCGCCGCCTGCCGGACCCGGCGCCGTCCGGGCCGGTCCAGGCCCCGACCGGGGGGCGCTCATGAGCCTCCCGCACGAGCCGCCGCCGACCCCGGCGGTCCCGTTTTGCGCCGACCGCGTCCCCGCCGTACTGCGCGATCGGCCCCAGTGGGTCTGCTGGCGCTACGAGCAGCGCGAGGGCAAGCCGACCAAGGTCCCGGTCAGCACCACCACCGGCACCCGCGCCAGCAGCACCGACCCCTCGACCTGGGGGACCTTCGAATCCGCCGTCGCGGCGCTCGATCGGGACGGGGGGCTGGCCGGCGTTGGCTACGTCTTCGCCAAGGACGACCCGTTCACCGGCATCGACCTCGACGGGTGCATGGGCGCCGATGGCGCCCTCGCGGCCGGGGCCGCCCAGATCATCTCCGACTTCGCTAGCTACACCGAGGTCAGCCCCAGCGGCACCGGCGTGAAGATCATCTGCATCGCCGACAAGCCCGCCAGCTCGGGGTGCCGCTCCAAGGCCATCGGGGGCTTCCGCGAGACCGAGGTCTACAGCGCCGAGCGCTACTTCGCCATCACCGGCAGCAGGCTCGAGGGCGCCCCCAGCGAGGTCCGCCCGGCCCAGGAGGCGCTGGACCGGCTGTGCGCCAGGCTCTGGCCCGCCAAGGCAAAGGACGCCGCGGCTCGGCCGGCGCCGACCGGGACCGCGTTCGAGGGCGGCGACGAGGAGCTGCTCCGGCGGGCCTTCGCGGCCAGGAACGGCGAGAAGACCCGCCGGCTGTTCGACGGCGACACCTCCATGCACGGGGACGACGACAGCGCCGCGGACCTCGCGCTGTGCACGACCCTGGCGTTCTGGTGCGGCGGGGACGATGGGCGGATCGACCGCCTGTTCCGCCGCTCGGGGCTGTACCGGGAGAAGTGGGACCGCGAGGACTACCGCCAGCGGACCATCCGCAAGGCGGTCGAGTCCTGCGTGGAGTTCTACTCGCCGCCAACCTCCCGCAGTGGCCACTTCGCCCTCGTCAGGCCGCGCACAGCGGAGGAAGAGGGCAGCGGCGGCACAGGGGACGAGGGGGGGCCTCGCTACGACGACGACGGCGGTCCGGTCCCCCTGGGCGGGCGCGACCCAGCCAGCGGCAGGCTCGTGCTCTCCCCGAAGCGCACGCTGCCGACGGCGCGGGCCTTCGTGGCCCAGTTCCACACGCACGCCGACGGCCCCACGATCGTCAGCCACGCCGACGTGCTGATGGAGTGGTGGGGCAACCGCTACGTCGCCGTCGAGGACGGCGCGGTCCGCAGCCGCCTCCAGCCGTGGCTGCACGCGGCCCTGCGGTACCAGAAGAAGCGCTCCGGCGATGTTGAGCTGGTCCCCTTCGAGTCCAACCCGACCACCGTCAAGGCGGCGGCGCAGTCGGTCCACGACCTCGTTCACCTCCCCGCGTCGGTCGCCAGCCCCTGCTGGCTCGACGGGGACGTGGGTAGGCCGCCCGCGGTCGAGGTCCTGCCGTGCCGCTCGATGAGCCTGCACGTGCCCACCGGGCTGGTGATCCCGGCGACGCCGGCGCTGTTCACGACCAGCGCCCTGGACTTCGACTACGACCCGGACCCCGAGCCCCCGGAGCGCTGGATCAAGTTCCTCGAGCAGCTCTGGGGCGACGACCTCCAGTCCGTCGAGCTGCTCCAGGAGTGGTTCGGGTACTGCCTGATCGCGGACACGGGCCAGCAGAAGATGCTGCTCCTGGTCGGCCCCAGGCGCTCGGGCAAGGGCACCATCGGCCGGGTGCTGCGGGCGCTGGTGGGGACCGCCAACGTCGCCGGCCCCACCACCGCGAGCCTGGCGGGGACCTTCGGGCTCCAGCCGCTGATCGGCAAGCCCCTGGCCATCGTCAGCGACGCCCGCTTCTCGGGCGAGGGCATCAGCGTCGTGACCGAGCGGCTGCTATGCATCAGCGGCGAGGACGAGCTGACGATCGACCGCAAGTACCTGCCGTCGGTGACGATGAAGCTGCCCACGCGGTTCGTGTTCCTGACCAACGAGCTGCCGCGGTTCAGCGACTCCAGCGCGGCGCTGGCCGGGCGCTTCCTGATCCCGGCGCCGCTCACGACCAGCTTCTACGGCAGGGAGGACCCGGGCCTGACCGCGGCCCTCCTGGCGGAGCTGCCGGGCATCCTGCACTGGGCGCTGGCGGGGTGGAGGCGGCTCAAGGCCCGCGGTTACTTCGTGCAGCCCCAGGCCGGCCGGGAGGCGATGGAGGAACTGGAGGACCTCTCCTCGCCGGTGGGGGCGTTCGTGCGGGAGTGCTGTGTCGTCGGCCCCGGCCACCGGATCGAGGTGGACCGGCTCTATTCCGCGTGGCGGGCCTGGTGCGAGCAGGACGGCCGAGACATGATCTCGTCGAAGATGTCCTTCGGGCGCGACCTGGCGGCCGCGGTCCCCGGCGTTCGCCGCCGCAGGGGGACCGCGAACCTGGCGTTCTACGAGGGCATCACCCTCGGCCACAAGGACTGACCGCTCGAAGTCGTGGTAGATCGTGTTCCCGTACACCGAGGAGATGGCGGCGGGCGGGGTGTGCCGGGCCGTACGCACGGTCTCGCTAACGCTGCTCGGCCCTACCGTCGAACACCGTCACTGACCGTCACGACGGTCCCCTTTGTATCGCACGTGCGCACACGCGCGCGTACGGGTACGCACATGCACGACAATAAGGACCTCCGTGACGGTGTGTGACGGCGCCGCGCGGTGGCCCCGTGCCCAAGGAATTCTGCGGCAGCCTGGGCAGCGGCCGCCGCGATGGTCTATGAGGGGGGTGTGGACAGCATCGTCACCATCAAACTGGGGATCCGGCGCCGTACGGAGGGGGTACCCCCCCCCGTTGGTTCCTTCCGGCGGAGTTCTCTTCTGCC
>JBIQJK010000171.1:0-6018 GCA_044507535.1 Planctomycetaceae bacterium
GGATTCCGGAACCTGGAAAGGACGACCACAAAGCCGAACACGAGTGCCTAGTGCCGAATGCCGAGTGCCTAAATCCCTACCCCACCACAAAGTTCACCATCCGCCCCGGCACCACGATCACCTTCTTGATCGCCTTGCCCGCGAGCAGCTCCTGCACCTTCGCGTCCGCCATCGCCGCGGCCTCGATCGCCTTCGCGTCCGCCCCCGCGGGCACCACGATCTTGCTCCGCACCTTCCCCATCACCTGGATGGGGATCTCCACCGCGTCGTCCGCCGCGAGCCGCGCATCAGCCACCGGGAACGGGGCGTCGATGATCGACCCCTCGCGCCCCAGGCGCGACCACAGCTCCTCCGCGATGTGCGGCGCGAACGGCGCCAGCATCAGCACCATCGCCTCCGCAGCCGCCCGGGGCACGCCCCCCGCCGCGGCCGCCACCTTCGCCAGGTGGTTGTTCAGTTCGATCAGCTTCGCGATCGCCGTGTTCAGGCTCAGCGCCTCGATGTCCTTCCGCACGCCCGCGATCGTCTTGTGCACCAGCCGCAGCGTGGCGTCGTCCGGCGCGCCGTCCGTCACCGTCAGCCGCCCGGTGTTCTCGTCAACGAAGTTCCGCCACACCCGCTGCAGGAACCGGAACGGCCCGACGATGTCCCGCGTGTTCCACGGCTTGCTCGCCTCCAGCGGGCCCATGTACATCTCGTACAGCCGGAACGTGTCCGCCCCGTAGTCCGCGATCACGTCGTCGGGGTTGACGACGTTCTTGAGCGACTTGCTCATCTTCGCCGTCACCTGCGTCAGCGGCTTCCCGGTCGCCTTCTCGATGAACCTCCCCTCGCCGACCTCCTCGACCTGGTCCGTCGGCACCAGCGACTTGTCCTCCCGCTGGTACGAGTACGCCGTGATCAGCCCCTGGTGGAACAGCTTCTTGAACGGCTCCACCGTGTGCACGTGCCCCAGGTCGTACAGCACCTTGTGCCAGAACCGCGCGTACAGCAGGTGCAGCACCGCGTGCTCCGCCCCGCCGACGTACAGGTCCACCCCCTCTCTGCCCATCCAGTACCGCTCCGCCTCCTCCCCGACGAAGCGCAGGTCGTTCCCGGGGTCGCAGAACCGCAGGTAGTACCAGCAGCTCCCCGCCCAGTTCGGCATCGTGTTCGTCTCGCGCGCCACCGGCGTCTCGGGGCGCAGCACCTCCGGGCTCACCCCCGCCTCGCCCGCCGTCGTCCGCACCCACCCCGCCGCCTTCCCCAGCAGCGGCATCGGGTCCGGCGACTCCGGCGGCACGAAGTCCGCCATCTCCGGCAGCAGCACCGGCAGCGCATCCTCGCTCACCGGGTGGTGGTTCCCCTGCTCGTCCCACACGATCGGGAACGGCTCCCCCCAGTACCGCTGCCGGCTGAACAGCCAGTCCCGCAGCCGGTAGTTGACCTTCCGCCGCCCGATCCCCGACCGCTCCAGCCACTCGATCACCGCCCCCTTCGCCTCCTCCGTCCCCATCCAGTCCAGCGACACCTCCTCGTTGGTCGAGTTCACCGCCACCCCCGGCGCGGTCATCGCCGTCCCCAGGTTCGCGTAGTGCATCCCCCCCTCAAACGTCCGCCGCAGGTCGTCGAACGTCCGCAGCCCCATCCCCTCGAACGTCGCCTTCCACTCCCCGCTGATGCTCCCCCGCATGTTCGGCATCCCCCCGCCTCCGCCTCGCTCCCCTTCCGTCGGCGCCGGCGCCTCGCGGCGCCGACGCACCGCGTCCAGGACCGCCTGGAAGATCTCCGGCCTCGCCTCCGCCGTCGTCGTCAGCCCCATGAAGTCCGCCAGCAGGTCGCGCCACCCCTCCCCCTGGCGCTCCTCCTCGCTGGCGTGCCGCGCGAAGTACGCCATCGCCGCGTCCGTCCGCGTGTACACCACGTCCCGGATCGGCAGCCCCATCGCCCTCGCGAACGCGAAGTCGCGCTCGTCGTGCGCCGGCACCGCCATGATCGCCCCGTGCCCGTACCCCATCAGCACGTAGTCCGCCACCCACACCGGGATCCGCTGCCCCGTCGCCGGGTTCACCGCGAAGATCCCCAGCGGCACCCCCGTCTTCTCCTTCTCCGCCCCGCCACCCGCGGCCAGCCGCTCCACGTCCGCCTTGCTCGCCGCCTGCGCGACGTAGTCCCGCACCGCCGCGACGTTCGTCGCCGGCGTCGGGTTCTCCAGCACCCCGCGCACCAGCGGGTGCTCCGGCGCGACCACCATGTACGTCGCCCCGAAGATCGTGTCCGGCCGCGTCGTGAACACCCGGATGGACCGGTCCTTCGACCCCGCGATCGGGAAGTCGATCTCCGCCCCCTCGCTCCGCCCGATCCACTCCGCCTGCATCGCCCGCGTGGACTCCGGCCAGTCCACCAGCGCCAGGTCCTCCAGCAGCCGCTCGGCGTACGCCGTGATCCGCAGCATCCACTGCCGCAGCGGCCGGCGGTACACCGGGTACCCGCCGCGCTCGCTCTTGCCGTCGATCACCTCCTCGTTGGCCAGCACCGTCCCCAGCTTCGGGCACCAGTTGACCGTCACCTCATCGACGTACGCCAGGCGCTGGTTGTCGATGAACCGCCGCTGCTCCTGGGCGCTCAGCTCGTGCCACCGCCTCGTCCCCACCGGGTCCCCCCCGCCGATCACCGACAGTGGCTTGCTCACCCCCTCGCGGACCAGCTCCCCGCTCGGCCCCACCCGCGCGCTCCCCCCCTCCAGCTCCTGGATCAGCTCCCCGATCGGCCGCGCCCTGCCCCGCCCGCCCCCCTTCCGCTCCGCCTCCGCGTCGTACCACGCGTTGTACAGCTGGAGGAAGATCCACTGCGTCCACTTGTAGTACCCGGGGTCGATCGTCGCGATCTCGCGCGACCAGTCGTAGCTGAACCCGAAGCGCTTCAGCTGCTGCCGGAACTTCTCGATCGCCTCCCGCGTCGTCACCGACGGGTGGATGTTCGTCTGGATCGCGTACTGCTCCGCCGGCAGACCGAAGGCGTCCCACCCCATCGGGTGCAGCACCCGCGCCCCGTTCATCCGCTTGTACCGCGAGATGATGTCCGTCGCCGTGTACCCCTCCGGGTGCCCCACGTGCAGGCCCGCCCCGGACGGGTACGGGAACATGTCCAGGCAGTAGAACTTCTCCCGCGAGGCGTCGAACCCCACCTCCCCCGGGTTCGGCACACGGAACGTCCCCTCCTTCTCCCACCGCGCCTGCCAGCGCAGCTCCAGCTCGTTGGCCATCTCCGCCGTGTAGCGGTGGGGAGGAATGTCCGAGGCGTCGGTCCGGGTCGGCTGGGCGTTGGTTGGCATAGCCCCGCACTTTAGGGACCCAACCGGCCCACCGACCCAGGCCCCCCGCCCCGCCCCGGCAACCCGCCGGACGAAGGAAGACCCACCACCAAGACACAGCGGGCGCCGAGAACGACAGGTCGGGATGATTCAGAGGGGCGCGGCCGGTTGGTCGACCGCCAAGTTCCCTTCCGAACCCGATCCCTCTTCTGCTCTTCTCGGTGCCCTCGATGTCTCGGTGGTGAGTCTTCTTTCCCAAGCGGCCGCGGCGCTACAGCCCCGACCCGGAGCTCTTCTTCCCCGCCAGGCCCGCCAGGTACTTCTTCGCCTCGCCGACGAGGTAGAACGACCCCGTCACGCAGACAATGTCCCCCCGCCCCACCGCCCTGGCCGCGATCCGCAGCGCCTCGGGCAGGTCCTTGGCGACCTGGCTCATCTTCCCCGTCATCTCCACGAACTTCCGGTGCAGCTCCCGCGGGTCCGCCGCGCGGGGGTTGCCCGACGTCCGCGTGAAGATCACCTTGTCCGCCCCCAGCGAGATCTGCGACAGCATCGCCCCCATGTCCTTGTCCTGGCAGCACCCGAAGACCACCACCATCGAGTCGTACGGCACGTGCGCCCCCACCGCCCGCATCAGGCACCGCACCGACTCCTCGTTGTGCGCCCCGTCGAGGATCACCCGCGGCGAGGTCCACGCCAGCTCCAGCCGCCCCGGCAGCTCGGTCTTCTCCAGCCCGACCGTCACCTTCCCCTCGGGCGTGGAGAACCCGCGCTCGGCCAGCTTGTCCAGGATCGCCAGCGCCAGCCCGCAGTTGTGCGCCTGGTGCTCCCCCCGCAGCGGCACCCGCAGGTGCTCGAACGTGTTCCGCGGCGTCTGCAGGCACACCCGCGCGTGCGGCCCCTGCCCCGGCGAGTTCTCGAACCGAACTGAGAAGTCGATCTCCTGCCCCACCACCTGCAGCGTGCACCCCACCCCCTCGGCCACCTCCCGCATCGCCTCCACCACCCCCGGCTTCTGCTGCACCGTCACCGCCGGCACGCCGGGCTTGAAGATCCCCGCCTTCTCCCGCGCGATCGCCTCCAGCGTGTCCCCCAGGATCTGCGTGTGGTCCAGGCTGATCGACGACACCGCCGCGACCTCCGGCCGGATCACGTTCGTCGAGTCCAGCCGCCCCCCCAGCCCGACCTCCACCACCGCGATGTCCACCGCCTGCTCCGCGAAGTGCAGCAGTGCCACCGCCGTCAGCAGCTCGAAGAACGTCGCCGGCCCGTGCCCACCCTCCACCGCCGACTCCGCCTCCCGCACCCGCCCCACCAGGCGCGTGAAGTCCGCGTGCGGGATCATCTTCCGGTTGATCCGCACCCGCTCGCGGATGTCCACCAGGTGCGGGCTGGTGTACACCCCCACCGTGTACCCGCACGCCTCCAGGCACGAGGCGGTCATCTCGCAGGTGCTCCCCTTCCCCTTGGTCCCCGCGACGTGCACAAACCGGACCGCCTGGTGCGGGTTGCCCAGCTGCTCCATGAGCGCGTGCATCCGGTCCAGCTTCAGCTGGTCCGCCACCGACCGCGTCTGGCGCGACCGCTCCAGGTCCACCCGGTCGTAGAGGTACCGCAGCGCCTCGGCGTACGTCGCCGGCGCGCCGGCCTCCGGCCCCGCCGTCTCCACCTCGACCACCGGGGGCATGGAACGCTTCGTGCGACGGGGCACGGGCGCGAGCTTCTCGGTCATCGTCCTCACCTGAATCACGCGGGCGCGCAACCGGAGTCCGTGGGCGGCTCCCCGGGCTCTGGGCATCCCCGTGCCATGTGCTCAACTTCCACCGGACCGCCCCGGCCGCGCCACCCGCGTGCGTCCGCGGCGGCGCCGGGGCCCGGACCGACCTGTGGAATATACGCGATGTGTCAAGCCCCAGTGCACGCCCGGTCCAAAAAAACACACCGGCGAGCCCGAAAGCCAGCTAGAGACCCCTCCTCAGGGGGGGTCCGCCGCCGGTTTGCCGGACCAGATCAGCACTGGACCGCCGCCCGAGCGAGGGCGACCCCAAGCACCGGACGCTGCTTCCCATCCCGTGTGTCCCCGGTGGTATTCGTCCAACTGCATAAAACCTTACATGGATCGCTCGCCTAATTCGCCGCAGACGGGCCAAAGTGAGCCCTGAGTTCTCGACAGATTCGGGACCACCGCTGGCGCAAAGCCGGTTCGCTGAGGCCCAGCGCCTGCGCGATCTGTTTGTTGGGGAGATCACGGAACTTCAAGAGCAGCAGGCTGCGGTCGCTGTCGCTCTGCAGCGACATGAGCACGCGATGGATGAACACCGCCGCGTTCTCGTCGTCTTTGGACTTCTCAATAGTCGCGACGAGCGGCTCCTCCACGGCCCACTGACGGAGGCGTGCCGCAACGCGAGCCTTTTCGAGTACAAGATTGTGAGCCGTCACCATCACAATCGCCCAGAGTTCTGGTTCCGCACCCGCCTTCAGCATCCCTCGCACGCATAGCCCATCAATACGGCTGATCACAGAACTAAACACATCGTTGGTGTCGACGATTCGACGTGCTATCGCGACTTGGCGGAGCTTTCGCCGTATTCGAGCGAGGACCAGTTCGCGATTGCGAATGATATACTCGGCCACGTCGTACCGTGAGAACGGGCGTTGACGCTCCGAGATGTCCGTCGTCGGCGAAACGTCGAGGGTGGGCGGGATGGCTTCCCGCCGGGGACAGT
>JBIQJK010000172.1:0-5984 GCA_044507535.1 Planctomycetaceae bacterium
CCTGGGGGTTTAGCGCATCAGCGCGAGCAGCCTGGCGATCCGCTTCTGGATCGGGGGGTGCGAGGAGAAGATGGTGTCGAGGGATTGGTGGGCGCGGGCCATCTTCCGGAGAGGGTTGACGATGAACAGGTGGGCCGTGCCGCGGTTGGCGGCGTCCACCAGGGGATCGGGGTCGTCGGCGAGGACGGCGAGCGCATCGGCGAGGCCTTGGGGGTTGCGGGTGAGCTCGACGGCGCCGGCGTCGGCGAGGTACTCGCGCCGGCGGGAGTAGGACATCTGGATGAAGCGGGCGAGGAAGGGGGCGAGGATGGCCAGGACCAGGGCGATCAGGAGGACGACGACGATGGCCGCGCCGCCCCCCTTGTCGGAGCCGCGTCCGCGGCCGGAGGTGCGCATCCCGCCGCGGAAGGCGATGCGGAGGAAGGCGTCGCAGGCGAAGACGATCAGGCCGACCATGGTGGCCATGAGCATGGCGAAGCGGATGTCGTAGTGGCGGATGTGGGCCATCTCGTGGGCGATGACGCCCTGGAGCTGGTCGCGGGTGAGGCGGTCGCGCAGGCCGCGGGTGACGGCGACGGCGGCGTGCTGCGGGTCGCGCCCGGTGGCGAATGCGTTGAGGGCGGAGTCCTCGATGATGAAGATGCGGGGCATGGGGAGGCCGGCGGCGAGGCGCATCTCGTCCACGACGTTGTAGAGCTGCGGGTCCTCCTCGCGGGAGATCGGGCGGGCGCCGGACATGGTGAGGATCGCCGAGGCCCCGGAGAACCAGGACCAGGCGGCGCCGGCGCAGGCCAGGATGAGGGCGACGCCGGCGCCCAGGAGGGCGGAGGGGAGCAGGTCGGCCGCGGAGCCGCCGTAGGCGGCCAGGGCGCCGGCGATGACGGCGCCGAGCACAACGCCGAGGGCGATCATGGCGGCGATGAGCAGGGCGCTCTCGCGTTTGTTGCGGCGGATGAGGTCGAGGTAGGTGATGCTGCCGGGGTAGGCGGAGATGTCGCGGCGCATGGACTCGCTGGCGGCGGCGATCGCGGCGGCGGGGGAGGAGGGGGGTGTGGGGAAGGGGGAGTCCATGTGTTGCGGGCGTGGAGGGGAAAGAGGTGAGCAGGGGTGGAGGTGAGGCGGGGACAGGGAAGCCATGTAGCCCTCACCCCAACCCAATCCCGCCCCCCCCAAGGGAGAGGGGGCCGGAGGGGAGAGGGGAAGAAGGGCGGGAGAGGGAGAGACCCGAGGATTCGCCGTAGATCGGGAGGGGGAATGAAGGGAGGGGAGGGGGCTCATCCTCGGCGTGACGGGCGTGCCACGCTTGTTAGAACGCGACCTTGGGGGCCTCGCGGACGGCGGCGTCCTTGATCTCGAAGTACTCGCGCTTCTGGAAGTTGAAGGCGCCGGCGACGATGGAGGAGGGGAAGGTCTGGCGGCTGGTCTCGTAGCGGGCGACGGTGTCGTTGTAGTGCTGGCGGGCGAAGCCGATCTTGTTCTCGGTGCTGGCGAGCTCCTCCTGGAGGGCGCCGAAGTTCTTGTCGGCCTTGAGCTGCGGGTAGGCCTCGCTGAGGGCGAAGAGGCGTCCGAGGGCCTGGGTGAGGAGGCCCTCGGCCTCGGCCTTCTGGGCGGCGTGCTGGGCGTCGCTGGCGACGGCGACGGCGCGGGTGCGGGCCTGGATGACGGCCTCGAGGGTCTCGCGCTCGTGGGAGGCGTAGCCCTTGACGGTCTCGACGAGGTTGGGGATCAGGTCGTAGCGGCGCTTGAGCTGGACGTCGATCTGGGCCCAGGCGTTGTCGCAGTCGATCCGCTTGCGGACGAGGGTGTTGTAAAGGGCGATGACGAAGAACGCCACGATCACGAGGAACGCGGCGATCACGATGGCGATGATGAGGCTGGGGGCGAGGTTCATCCGGTGGGGCCTCCTGGGCGCGCGGGCGCGGCGCCGTGCCGTCGCAGGGGTTGTTCGGGAAGATTGTACAGTCGTTGCGGCCGGGCACCCGCCGGGCGGACCGGGTAGCATGGTCGCGGCCGTCGCCCGGGAAAGGTCGGGCGGGGCGCTCTGGGAGAGCACATGGGCACGCAGACACGAGCGAGGGAGCTGAGCCGGGCCCCGATCACGCTGGACGACCTGACGGGGGACCTGATCTGGCCGCGGCTGCTGAGGGCGGCGTCGCTGGCCCTGGGGCCGTCGCGCCTGGGGATCGCGTTCTTCACGGTGGTGCTGCTGGCGATCATCGGGATGCTGGCGGACTGGATCGGCGGGCTCGCGGGGGACGGGCCGGGGGAGGGGGCCGCCGGTCCGGGGTCGCTGGGGGAGCTGGCGCTGGTCGCGCTGAACGGGGTGCTCGACGGGGTGGCGCGGCTGCACCCGGCCGACACCGCCGCGGCCCTGTACTGGGCGTTCGTCGGCGCGCCGGTCGCCGCGATCACGCAGTTCCCGGCCTCGACGATCGTCGGGGTGCTGCTGGGGGCGCCGGTGGTGGCGATCGCGGGGGGGGCGATCTCGCGGATGGCGGCGTGCGAGTTCGCGGTGGGGCTGAGCGTGAGCTGGCCGCAGGGGCTTGGGTTCGCCCTGTCGCGTCTCGGGTCGCTGTTGGGGGCGCTCGCGGGCCCGGTCGTCGTCGTGTGGGTGGTGGCGCTGGCGCTCGCGCTGGGTGGGGTGCTGCTGCGGGCGCCGGTGCTGAACATCCTCGTCGGCGTGCTGTACGGGCTGGCGCTGCTGCTGGCGTTCATCGCGGTGCTGGTGATGATCGCGTACTTCATCGGCAAGCCGCTGCTGATCCCCGCGGTGACGTGCGACGGGGCGGACGCGATCGACTCGATCCAGAGGGCGTACGCGTACGTGTACGGGCGGCCGCTGCGGCTGGCGGCGTACCTGGCGGTGCTGCTGGTGCAGGCGCTGCTGGTGCTGCTGCTGGCGCGGCTGATCATGTGGGGCGTGCAGACGCTCGCCGAGGGGGCCACGGGCGCACTCGCGGGCGAGAGCGGGGAGAACGTCTTCGCGGCGGTCCGATCGACGGAGACGGCGGCGGCCGAGAGGGCCGGCGCCACCGGCGCGGCCGCGGCGTGGTTCATCCGGCTGTGGCTGGCGGTGGCGTGGGGGCTGGTGTGGGCGTACGCGATGAGCTTCTACTACTGCGCTTCGACGCTGCTGTACCTGGCGATGCGGCGGATGGTGGACGGGCAGGACATGCACGAGCTGTGGCTGCCCGGGATGGTGAACGGGACGGGCGCCGAGCAGGGGGACATCCCGGCGGCGCCGGCCGGCGGCGGCGAGGGAGGGTGGGTTGAGTAGCGGCGCCTCCGGCGAGGGGAGCGCGGCGGCCATGGACCCGGCGGCGGCCGCGGCGGAGGTGGCGGGGGCGCTCGCGGAGCTGGGGATCGGGGAGGTTGTGGTCGACGGAAGGGCGCTGCGCTCGCGCGAAGGTGTGGATCTGCCGGGGGCGCTCGTGCGGGCGGTGGAGGAGCGAGGAGCGACGGAGGTTGTCGTCGAAGGTGGGCGTGGAGCGATCGTGCTGGAACGGGGAAGGGTGCGGTGGAGGGGGTGCGATGATGCGCTGGCGGCGGCGCTGGGGCGGGCGTTCAGCTCGCCGTGAGTCTCGCCGCGGCAGGGCGGGGAGTGGACTTAGGCACTGGGCATCAGGCACTCGGCACTAGGCGGGCTGGGCCGGGAGCAGGTCCTGCTGCGTGAGCGCCGGGGGGAGGGAGTCGAGGGGGACGGCGTCGTCGATGGAGAAGCGTCCCACCTGGGTGCGGCGGAGGGAGGTGAGGCAGCCGCCGGCGCCGAGGGCGGCGCCGAGGTCGCGGGCGAGGGAGCGCATGTAGGTCCCCTTGCCGCAGCGGATGTCGAGCCGGAGGCGGGGGAAGTCGTACTCGAGGATGTCGATGGCGTGGATGGCGACGGGACGGGGGGAGAGCTCCGGGAGGTCGGGAGCGTCGGCGTCGTCCTTCACCGCGCGGCGGGCGAGCTTGTAGGCCCGCTCGCCGCCGATCTTCATGGCGGAGTAGGCGGGGGGACGCTGCTGGATCTCGCCGATGAAGGAGGCGGCGGCGCGGGCGACGTCGTCGCGGGCCGGGGGCGCGGGGACCTGGATGTGGGTGAGGGGGCCCTCGAGGTCGTCGGTGGGGCTGGTGATGGAGAGGTCCACGTCGGCGAGGTAGCGCTTCTCGCCGGCCATGACCTGGTCGCAGAGCTTGGTGGCCTTGCCGATGAGGACGACGAGCAGGCCGGTGGCGAGGGGGTCGAGGGTGCCGCCGTGGCCGACCTTGATGCGCTTGGGCGCCCCGCCGGCGACGAGGCGTCGGCGGACGGCGGCGCAGACGGTCATGGACGTCAGCCGCAGGGGCTTGTCGATGAGGAGGAGGCCGGTGGGGGTGGGGGCGGGCTGGGTCATGGGTGCGGGTGGTCCGCGGGGGGGGGGAGCCGAGGCGGGTTTGTGCCGGGTCGGTTCTGCAAGGGTGAGGCTGAGGTTGTCGCCCGTGGAGTAGTTCAGGCCGGTGACGTTTGCGATCTCGCGGAGGCCGGCCGGCAGCCCGTCGGTCCCGCGGCCGACCGGGACGACGACAAGTGCGTCGGGGTAGTCCGTGAGCCATGCGTGGAGCGCATCGTCGTTCAGGCGCGTCGCGCGGCCGCGGGTCAGGAAGAGCATGCTGTCCTCGTGGTAGCCGACGAGGCCGATGGGTCTGGAGGCCCGCGGATCGGCGGCGTTGATCGCGCTGACCAGGCGTGGGCTGATCCAGAACTCCGGGCTTCGGGGGAGGAGCACGCCCACGATCGTCGCGAGCCCGATCGACGCGGCGATGATGCCGGCGACCTGCGTCCTGACGATGAGCGGCGAGCGCACCGCGACCACCAGCGCGATGAGCGCCGCGATGGCGCTGATGGTGCCGACGCCCGCCGGCCATGCCGCATCGCGGGGGGACTGGTGGGCGAGGAGCCAAGGGATGGCGACCACGAGGACCAGGCCGATGAGGAACCAGGCGAAGAGTCCGAAGTTGTCGCCGAAGTTGCGCGGGCGCGGGTGGGCCGCGGCCTCGAGGACGGCGCGGGCGCTCAGCAGCGCGATCGCGGGGTAGAGGGGCATCGTGTAGTGCGGGAGCTTCGTCGAGACGAGCTCGAAGACGAGCCAGGAGGGGATGATCCAGGCGAGGAGGAAGAGTTCGGGGGCACGGCCGGGGGCGCGAAGGCGGAGGCGGGCAAGGAAGCGTGAGTCTGCCGTGCGGGGCGGGAGCTTGACGGCGCGGGGGAAGGCGCCGACGACGGCCGCGGCGGTGAGGAGCGTGCCGGGCCAGAAGAGGACGGTCAGGACGATGAGGTGATACCCCGGCGGGCCCCAGTGGCCCTCCATTGCCCCGCCGGCGCGGCCGAGGGTCTCGGCGTAGATCGTGCTCAGGTAGTTCGACCAGCCGACCTGCCGGGCGACAAGGTAGACCCACGGGCCGACGACGGCGGCGATGACGGCGAGGCCGAGCAGCGGCCTGAGAGAGAGGAGCCAGCGCCAGCGGCGGGTGACGAGGCAGAGGGCCAGCGCGGTGAGGGCGGCGATCATGGGGGTGATCGGGCCCTTGGTCATGATGCCGAGGGCGAGGGGGAGCCAGAAGAGGAGGCAGTGGGCAGTGGGCAATGGGCAATGGGCGGGAGGAGTGCCGGACCTGCACCAGAGGCGGTAGAGGGCGAACTGGGTGGCGACGACGGTCAGGACCAGGAGCTGGTCGGCGCGGGCCTGGTGGGCCTCCCACGCATACAGAGGTGCGACGGCGAGCATGGCGGCGCCGAGCCAGGCGGCGCGGGGGTCGAACATGGTCAGGCCGAGACGCCAGGTCAGCATGACCGTCGCGATCGCGGCCAGGAGGCTGGGGAGGCGGTAGACCCAGATCCCCTCGTGCAGGCGGCCGCGGTCGCCAAAGACCTTGACGGCCGCGGCCTGGGACCAGTAGATCAGCGGCGGCTTATTGAGGCGGGGACGGTCCTGAATCCGGGGCACCACCCACCCCCCCCACCC
>JBIQJK010000173.1:0-5975 GCA_044507535.1 Planctomycetaceae bacterium
GTTTTTGAAGATGGTGCTAATGATGAGGGGGGGGGATGGTGCGGGCGGGGCGGGGCTGGACCTGGACAGGGGGGGGGAGGGGATCGGGGACTCGACGGACGCGTTCAAGGCGCTGTCGGTGCTGAGCGTGTCGGCGTTCTGCATGGGGTTCGGGTGGGCGGGGATCGCGGGGCTGCACGGGATGGGGTGGAGCTGGATGCTCAGCGCGGCGGTGGGCGCGCTGTGCGGGCTGGGGATGATGTACGTGGTGGCGCTGAGCCTGAAGGGGATGCACGACCTGCAGAGCTCGGGGAACCTGACGCTGGAGACGGCGATGGGGAAGGAGGGGAGCGTGTACCTGACGGTGCCGGAGGAGGGGGGCGGCCGGGGGCAGGTGCGCGTGGTGGTGGGCGACCGCGGGCGGATCCTGCAGGCGGTCAGCGAGGGGGAGGCGATTCCGACGGGGGCGCGGGTGCGGGTGGTGCGCGTGAACGCGGACAACACCGTGACGGTGGCGCGGGCGTAGCCCGGCCGGCGAAGAGACCGGATCCCACGGGGCGATCCAACCATGGCCGCCCCCGGCGACGGGGGAGGAGAGCAGAGCGATGACGGCGACGACGGCGATGATGACGGCGGCAACGACGACCCTGGGCGGTCCCGCGGCGGCGGGGGCGCCGACGCTGGCGCAGTCCTCCGGGTGGGGGCCGGCGCTGTGGCTGCTGCCGATCGGCGGGCTGCTGCTGATCCTGCTGTTCCTGGCGGTGTTCTTCGTGCAGCGGTACCGGCGGTGCCCGAGCAACCGGGTGCTGGTGGTGTTCGGCAAGGTGGGGACGAACAAGGCGGCCAAGTGCCTGCACGGCGGCGGGACGTTCGTGTGGCCGCTGATCCAGGACTACGCGTACATGAACCTGGAGCCGCTGGTCATCGACATCCCCCTGGAGGGGGCGCTGTCGCTGAACAACATCCGGGTGAACGTCCCGTCCACGTTCACGGTGGGGATCTCGACGGACCCGGTGCTGATGAACAACGCGGCGGAGCGTCTGCTGCCGCTGAACGCGCAGCAGATCCGGGAGCTGGCGCAGGACATCATCCTGGGGCAGCTGCGCCTGGTGATCGCGACGCTGACGATCGAGGAGATCAACAAGGACCGCGAGAAGTTCATGCACCTGATCAACGAGAACGTTGAGCAGGAGATCAACAAGATCGGCCTGCAGCTGATCAACGTGAACGTGCGGGACATCACGGACGAGAGCGGGTACATCCAGGCGATCGGCAAGCGGGCGGCGGCGGAGGCGATCAACCGGGCGAAGGTGGAGGTGGCGCAGCAGGAGCGCGACGGGGCGACGGGCGAGGCGATCGCGGTCCGCGAGCGGAACGTGAACGTGGCCAAGGAGGCGGCGACGGCGGCGGAGGGGCAGAAGCAGGCGGAGCAGCGGCAGCGCGTGGCGGTGGCCGCGCTGGAGGCCGAGGCGGTCAAGGGCGAGGCGCAGGCGAAGCGCGACCGGGAGATCACCATCGCGCAGCGCGAGGCGGAGACGATCGCCGCGCGGAAGCTGGCCGAGCAGGAGCAGCGCATCCGGGTGGCGGAGGCGGAGGCGTCGGCGACGACGGGGGAGAACGAGTCGCAGGGGCGGATCGCGGAGGCGAACGCGAAGCTGGGCGAGATCCAGGCGGAGAGCCGGCGCCGCGCCGAGGTGGCGGCGGCGAAGGCGGCGGAGGCGATCCTGATCGCCCAGCGCGAGCAGGAGGTCGCGCGGCTTGCGAAGGAGAAGATCGCGCCCCAGGAGATCGAGAAGCAGCGGATCGAGATCGCCGCGGCGGCGGAGGCTGAGAAGCGGCGGATCGAGGCGCAGGGCGAGGCGGACGCGATCCTGGCGAAGTTCCGGGCCGAGGCCGAGGGCACCCAGAAGGTGCTGGAGGCGAAGGCCGAGGGGTACCGCCGGCTGATCGAGGCGTGCGGCAGCAACCCGCAGGTCGGCCCGACGCTGCTGCTGATCGAGCAGCTGCCGCAGCTGGTGGCCGAGCAGGTCAAGGCGATCAGCAACCTGAAGATCGACAAGATCACGGTGTGGGACACCGGGACGGGCGCGAACGGCCGGAACACGACGAGCGACTTCCTCAGCGGGATCGTGGGCGCGCTGCCGCGGCTGCACGAGCTGGCGCAGCAGGCGGGGATCGAGCTGCCCGATGCGCTGGGGAAGGTGAACCGGAACGGGCCGCCGGATGCGCACGTGACGCCGGCGTCGGCGGCGAACGGACACGCGGCGGCAACGGACGACTCGGAGCCGACGCGGCGGGGCTAGCGTGAGAGGGCCCGATGCCAAGCGGGGTGATCGCCAACAAGCTCCTGGCGCGGCTCTTCGGGGGCGTCACGCCCGACCTTGTCCTCGATCCGGAGACGCTGGCAAGGGTCCGTGAGCACGCGGATCCGATCCGGCGACGGTTCTACCTGCTCACGGCGCCCTGCGTTCTGGCGTTCGGCTGCGGGCTGGGGTTGCTGGCGTACCGGCTGCGGAGCTCGGTCGAGGGGCCGGCGGTGAACCCGGTGCTCGACGAGGGGCGGGCTTTGTCGGCGGGATGTTTCATCGTGGCGGGCCTGTGGCTGGCGCTCGCCTTAGGGGGCGTGCTTGAGCGAGGGTTTCTGCCGCGGCTGCTGGGGTTCGAGCGGTCGCTCTGGGTCCGGTGCTACGCGACGACGGTCGGCTGGCGTCCCGGCCGCCACGCGGTTTTCGCGGTGGTGCTGGCCGTGCCGATGTTTGTGTTCATGCTACTGGGCGGGTGGGTGGTGGGGGTTCGGGTGGACGAGAATGGGATCGCGTACCTAAGGGGGCCGTGGCGCGGGTCGGAGTCGTACGCCAACGTCTCGTCGGTCGAGCTGTACGAGGGGGTCGATGCGCCCGTCGGCGTGCTGATGCGCTCGAACCTGGTGGTGCGCTTCGGCGGCGGCGGCGAGTGGTGGTACGACCCCGACAGCAAGCGGTCTGCGCCGACGCCCGCGGACGTCGGCGAGTACATCGCGGAGCGTTCGGGAAAGAGTGTGGTCAAGGGGCGGATCCGCCCGTGACGAGTCGGACGCGGAGGGATGCACATGACGAGCGTGATGAGCTTCCGATGGCTGCTGGCGGCGGTGACGATGCTTGTATGCGCGAGGGCGCAGGTTGCGGCCGCGGGGGACGGGGCGGCGCCCGGGCCAACCGTCATCCGGAATGTTACAGTGGTCGAGGTCGTCAACGGCAAGGCGGTGCCCGGGCGGACGGTGGTGATCCGGGACGGGGTGATCGAGTCGATCCTGGGCGGGGCGGAGATGGTCGTGCCGCCGGAGGGGGCGCGGGTGATCGACGGCGCGGGTCTGTTCCTGATGCCGGGGCTGTTCGACGCGCACGTGCACTACGTCGAGCCGGAGACGTTCGGGCGGCTGATGATCGCCAACGGGGTGACGTTCGTGCGGGAGACGGGGAACGCGACGGGGACGATCCTGCCGGTGCGCGATGCGCTGAACTCGGGGGATCTGCTGGGGCCGCGGATGATCGCGACCGGGGCGATCATCGACGGGGACCCGCCGGTGTGGCCCTTCTCGGAGGCGTGCGACACGCCGGAGGAGGCGCGGGCGGCGGTGCGGCGGCTGCACGAGGCGGGGGTGGACCAGATCAAGGTGTACAGCCGGCTGGAGCGGGGGGTGTACCTGGCCGCGGCGGAGGAGGCGCGTGAGCTCGGGCTGAAGGTGGTGGGGCACGTGCCGCTGGCGTGCGGGATCGATGACGCGATCGAGGCGGGGCAGAGCAGCATCGAGCACTTCTCGCGGGTGGAGGACCTGATCGACCGGCTGGCGCCGGGGGAGGGCGAGGGGAGGGGAAGGGGGTTCGGGCAGATGCGGGCGTGGGCGCGGCTGGGTGAGATCGATGATGCGGCGCTGGCGGCGGAGCTGAAGAAGCTCGCGGGCGCGGGGGTTGTGCAGTGTCCGACGCTGGTGGTGATGGCGGGGATCGGGGAGTCGGCGGAGGAAGAGGACGGCGCGGCGGAGAACCCGCTGCTGGCGTACGTGCCGACGGGGCTGCGGAGCTTCTGGGGGAGCGACACCTACAAGGGGTGGGCGCGGCAGGCGGGGGAGCTGGTGGCGCCGATGCAGCGGATGCTCGCGGCGATGCACGGGGCGGGGGTGCCGCTGATGATCGGCACGGACCTGGCGAACCCGTATGTCTTCGCGGGCTTCAGCGTGCACAAGGAGATGGAGCTGTGGGCCCAGGCGGGGATTCCCGCGGCGGACATCCTGCGGGCGGCGACGGTCGTGCCGGCGGGGTTCTGCGGGGTGGGTGATCGGTACGGGACGGTGGAGGAGGGGAAGCGGGCGTCGCTGGTGCTGGTGGAGGGGAACCCGCTGGAGGATGTGCGGAACGCGGCGCGGATCCGGGCGGTGGTGCTCGACGGGCGGGTGTTCGATCGCGCTGCGCTGGACGGGCTGATGGAGGAGGCGCGGGGGATCGTGGCGGCGGAGGTGGAGGGTGCGGGGAAGAAGGGGGAGGTGGACCTGTCGCTGCCGGGGGAGACGATCGCGCGGGGGCGGTACGTGGCGAAGTTCGGGGAGTTCGATGCGGGGGTGGAGGAGTTCCACATCTCGAAGGATGGGAACGGGTACCACGTCAAGGCGCACTCGCGGCCGCAGGGTGGATTCCAGAAGCCGTGCGTTGTGACGGTGCACGCGGGCGAGGACTTCGTGTTCCGGACCGGGTCGTACCGGGAGTTGACGAAGGGGGGGATGGCCGCGGCGTACCTGCTGGCGGGCGGGGATGCGGGCGAGGGGGCGCGGTTCGAGGCTCGGGACATGCGCGGGGAGGGGGATGCGCCGGAGCCGCAGGTGGTGTCGGCGCCGGGGGCGTGGATGTTCGCGGCGCCGGTCACGGCGGCGGACTTCATCGGGATCCAGCAGCTGGGGCTGGGAGTGGGCGAGGAGCGGACGGTGACGGTGGTGGGGTTCGGGTGGGCTCAGCCGGCGTGGCACCTGGCGACGACGGAGGCGACGCTGCGGCGCCACGAGGACACGGCGGTGTCTCGCGGGGGTGAGGAGGTCCCGGCACGGCGGTACACGGGCGTGATGAAGACGCCGATGGGCGAGTTCAGGTCGGAGACGTGGACGGATACGCGGGGGGTGGTGCTGCGGTCGGTGCTGGTGATGCCGTTCGGGAAGGCGAGCGTGGAGCTGGAGTAGAGGGGGGCAGCGGAAGACCCGCCGCCGAGGCGATGAGACACCGAGATTGCACAGAGAGAAGCGGTTGAACGCGAAGATCGCGAAGAGCTCGAAGGAAGGGAAAGGGGAAAGGCAGAGGAGAACACGGGGTCAGCGGGGCAAGCGGGGAGGAGCGGGGGAAGACAGGAAGGGAAAGGATTGTCGGGCGCTCAAATCCGCCTCAAGCCCCCTCCAGCCCCAATCCCTCTTCGACCCCCTTTCCCTCGCTTCTCGGTGCCCCCTCTGCGTCTCTGTGCCTCTCTGTGGTGAGTCATCTTCCTTCAAGTTCGGCCGCGTCGCTCTCGTCGGCGGCGAGGTCGGTGGGGTGTGAGGGCGGGGTGGGGGCCGCGCGGGTGAAGCTGAGGCGGAGGGGGTCGCGGGCGGCCTCGTCGATGAAGTGGAGGGTGAAGACGAGGGTGTCGGGGCCGGTGCGCTCGTAGATGACCCTCGCGGCCTGGCCGGCGTGGGCGGTGGGGAGGAAGACGGCGCGGCGGCCCTTCTCAAGCTCCGCGAGGCGGAGGGTCATGGGCTTGTCCTTGTCCTCCTTGGCCTCAAGAGTGGGTGAGAAGTGGCGGAGGCGCAGGGCGACGCCGCCGTCGGCCTCGTCGGTGAGGGTGAGGATCTCGAAGAGGGCGGGGGCGCCGCCGGGGTGGAGCCAGCGGAACATGCCCATCATGCTCGGGCCCTCGGGGGCGCTCCAGTGCTCCTCGAGGAATGCGCCGTCCGGGGTTCGGGACTGCCAGCAGCCGGAGAGGAAGGCGAGGTCGCGGATGGT
>JBIQJK010000174.1:0-5943 GCA_044507535.1 Planctomycetaceae bacterium
GGCGGGGGGTGTGGGCGGCGGCATGCCGTTGCCGCGGCCGGGGGGGAACGCCGCGCCCGCCGAGGGGCCGTCGTTCAAGGACGTGCTGATGAAGAACCTGGAGCAGGTGAACAAGCTCCAGCAGGAGGCGACGACGGCGATCGAGGACCTGCAGACGGGGCGTCGCGGGGACGTGGAGGGGGTGCTGCTGGCGACGCAGAAGGCGGACACGGCGTTCCGGATGCTGCTGCAGGTTCGGAACAAGGTTCAGGCGGCGTTCGAGGAGATCAAGCAGATCCGGGTCTGATCCGGGCGGGGTTGGTCGGGGGTCGGGGTGCGGGGTAAGGGCGCCGCGGCCTTTCAAGGGGGGCGGGGCCTTGGGCCGAATTGAGGGGTTGCGGCCGGCCCCTGTCGCTCGAAGTGGGGGTGGTCCACCCCGCGCGTGGAACGCGCGGGCGCTCGAGGCAGGGAGGCCCGTTCGATGGAGCAGGTGCGCCGCATCCTCGCGACGATCCAGACGCACCTGGGTCGGCTCACGCCGACCCAGAAGCTGTTGATCGGCAGCCTGATGGTGCTGGCGCTGATGTCGCTGTTCATCGTGAGCCTGTACGCCGGGCGGTCGGAGCTGGCGGAGCTTCTTCCGGGCGCGACGGCGGAGGACCGCGCGCAGGCGGTGGGGTACCTCCGCACCGTGGGGATCGACGCGGTCGAGCGGGACGGGAAGGTGATGGTCCCGGCGGAGGCGAAGTACGCCGCGCTGGCGCAGCTGCAGCAGGGGCGGAAGATGCCGGCGGACACGCGGCTGCTGTTCGCGAACCTGGCGGAGAAGCAGCACTGGATGATGCCGCGGAGCCAGATGGAGCAGCTGGCGAGCCAGGCGCTGATGAACGAGCTGGCGCTGGTGATCTCGAACTTCCCGGGGATCGAGGACGCGAGCGTGTTCGTGTCGAACCCGGAGCCGCGGGGGCTGGGGGCGGCGGCGCGGAAGCCGACGGCGAACGTGACGGTGCACACGCGGCCGGGGGTGTACCTGACGACGGAGATGGTCAACTCGCTGGCGGACCTGGTCTCGGGGAGCGTGGCGGGGCTGGAGGCGGGGGAGGTCCGGATCATCGACAGCGCCAAGGGGAAGCGGTACCGGGCGCAGGACGTGGGGGACGTGTCGGCGTCGGAGTACTTCGAGCAGGTGATCAAGATCGAGCAGCGGATCCAGGACAAGCTGATGGACTCGCTGCGGTACATCGACGGGGTGATCGTCACGGTCAACGCGCAGGTGGACGGGTCGCGCCGGGAGACCAAGACGCAGCGGGTGCTGCCGAAGGGGGAGGGGACCGAGTCGCTGATCTCGCGGGAGACGACCAGCACGGTGACGCAGGGGCAGGCGTCGGTCGGGTACGAGCCGGGGGTTCGTCCGAACACGTCGATGGACCTGGGCTCGCCGGGGGGGGGCGGCGGGGTGTCGCTGTCGGAGGAGCAGACGGAGACGGCGTTCGAGAACGCCTTCGGGACGCAGACGGACTTCACGATCGACCCGCGGGGGCGGCCGACGAAGATCAACGCGACGGTGAGCGTGCCGCGGAACTGGGCGGAGGGTCTGGCGCGGCAGCGCAAGGGTGGGGCGGGGGGCGAGCCGACGGAGGAGGAGGTGCAGGCGGCGTGGGCGGGCGAGCAGGAGCGTCTGCGCTCGGCGCTGCAGCCGCTGGTGGAGGCGACGCTGGGGGACGCGCGGAGCGAGGGGACGGTGGTGGTGTCGATGATCCCCGTGGCGGTGCCGGGGCTGGGGGCGCCGTTGGAGGCGGCGGGCGGGGGCGTGGCGGGGATGCTCGGGGGCGGCGGGGCGATCGGGGGCCTGGTCCGCTCGGGGGCGGTCAAGACGGTGATGCTGGGGGCGCTGGCGGCGGCGTCGCTGCTGATGATGGCGATGATGGTCCGCAAGGCCGGCAAGCGCGAGCCGCTGCCGAGCGCGGAGGAGCTGACGGGGATCCCGCCGGCGCTGGATCCGGGGATGGACCTGATCGGCGAGGCGAGCGAGGGGGACACGGCGATGACGGGGATCGAGATCGACGACACCGCGCTGCGGAGCAAGAAGATGCTCGAGCAGGTGTCGGAGCTGGTGAAGAAGGACCCGGCGCAGGCGGCGTCGCTGTTCAACCGGTGGATCTCGACGGAGCCGTGAGGCGGGCGGGGGAGCCGGGGGGGGCGTGGGGCGGGGCCGGGGCGGCGGGGTGCTGGAGAGACGGCGCGTGGCGAGGAAGCCCAACGAGAAACTGCCGAGCAACCCGGCGGAGCTGACGGGGCTCACGAAGGCGGCGATCCTGCTGATGACGCTGGACGCGTCGGTGGCGGGGGAGCTGCTCAAGAAGCTCTCGCCGGAGGCGGTGGAGGAGGTGACGCGGGAGCTGGCGGGGCTGGGGCGGGTGCCGGACGAGCTTCGGCACGCGGTGGTGGAGGAGTTCTACTCGATCTCGATCGCCAGCGAGTACGTCAACGAGGGGGGGCTGGACTACGCGAAGGTGCTGCTGAAGCAGTCGCTGGACCCGAGCTCGGCGGACCGGGTGCTGCAGCAGATCCAGACGCAGGTTCAGAAGACGCCGTTCTCGTTCCTGCAGAAGGCCGAGAGCGAGAACCTGCTGACGTTCATCCAGGAGGAGCACCCGCAGACGATCGCGCTGATCGTCTGCCACCTGCCGCACCACAAGGCGGCGGAGATCCTCTCGGGGCTGCCGATGCAGAAGCAGATCGAGGTGATCAAGCGGATCGCCAACATGGAGCAGACCAACCCGGAGGTGATCCGGGAGGTGGAGAAGGGGCTGGAGAGCCGGCTGTCGAACATGCTCATGCAGAGCATGGAGAAGGCGGGGGGGATCCCGACGGTGGCGGAGATCCTGAACCTGGCGGACCGGTCCACCGAGAAGTCGATCATGGAGGGGCTGGAGGCGGAGGACCCGGAGCTGGTGGAGGAGATCCGTCGGCTGATGTTCGTCTTCGAAGACATCAAGCTGGTGGACGACAAGGGGATCCAGACGATCCTCAAGGAGGTGGACAACGACGAGCTGGCGCTGGCGCTCAAGACGGCGAGCCCGGAGCTGCAGCAGAAGATCTTCAGCAACATGTCCGAGCGTGCGGCGTCGCTCATCAAGGAGGACATGCAGTACATGGGCCCGGTGCGCGTCAGCGACGTGGAGCAGGCGCAGCAGCGGATCGTGGACATCGTCCGCCGGCTGGAGGACGCGGGGGAGATCATCATCTCCGGCCGCGGCGGGGAGAGCGAGCTGATCGTGTAAGGGGGCGCCGGGGGAGCGGCGCCCGTTGTCTATGGCCCTCATCAAGCAAGCCAACGCGAAGGAGCTGACCAAGGGCGCGATCGTGCTCGACCTGGGGGACCTGCGCCGGCAGGGCGAGGCGATCATCCAGCAGGCCCGGGAGCAGGCCGCGGCGATCGTGCGCGAGGCGCAGGCGGAGCGCGACCGGCTGATCGCCGGGGCCGCGGAGCGGGGCCATGCCGAGGGCCTGGCCAGGGGGCTGGAGCAGGGGCGGGCCAAGGGGCGCGAGGAGGGGCACGCCGAGGCCATGGGGGCCGCGCAGGAGCGGGCGGCCGCGCTGTGCGCCTCGTGGGAGGCCGCGCTGGCGGAGTTCGCGGGCCGGCGGGAGGCGATGCTGCTGGAGGCGCGGATGGACATCCTGCGCCTGGCGGTGCTGATCGCCGAGAAGGTGACCAAGCGGGTGGTCCAGATTGACCCGGAGGTCGCGGCGGCGCAGGTCGAGTCGGTGCTGGGGCTGATCGCGCGGCCGACGGAGGTGGTGCTGAGCATCAACCCCGAGGACCGGGCGGTGGTGGAGCGGGTGCTCCCCGGCGTGGCGGCCAGGCTCGGCGCGGTGCGGGGCGTGGCGCTGCGCGACGACCCCGCGCTGGGGCGGGGCTCGTGCGTGGCGAGGATGCGCGGGGGCGAGGGCGACGGCGCGGGCGTCGGGGGCGGGGAGATCGACGCGTCCATCTCGACGCAGCTCGACCGGATCGTGGCCGCGCTGCTCCCGGGCGAGGGGCGCGGTGCCGGCGCGGGGGATGAGCCGCCGGCGGGGGCGGGGCCGTGACGGTGCTGGAGGCGCAGATCCGGACGGTGCAGCGGCTGCAGCCGGCGCAGGTCGTCGGGCGGGTGGCCGCGCTGCGGGGGCTGGTGGTGCTGGTGGAAGACCTGCCGCTGCCGGTGGGGTCGCTCGTCGAGGTCGAGGATGTGAGCGGCGGCGCGGGAGGGGGGATGGGGGAGGTCGTCGGGTTCGACGAGCGGCGGAGCATCGTGATGATGCTCGGCTCGGCGTCGGGCGTGCGGCCGGGGGCGCGGGTGATCGGGCGGCAGGCCGCGGCGACGGTGGGGGTGGGGGATGCGCTGCTGGGGCGATGCATCGATGCGCTGGGGCGGCCGATCGACGGCGGGGGCGCGATCGCGGGGACGTCGCCGCGGGAGATCGACCCTCCGCCGCTGGGGGCGCTGGCGCGGCGGCGGATCAGCGAGCCGATGCACACGGGGGTGCGGGCGATCGACCTGCTGACGACGCTGGGGCGGGGGCAGCGGCTGGGGATCTTCGCGGGACCGGGGGTGGGCAAGAGCACGCTGCTGGGGTCGATCGCGCGGCACGCCACGAGCGACGTCAACGTCGTCGCGCTGATCGGCGAGCGGGGGCGCGAGGTGAAGGACTTCATCGAGGAGAGCCTGGGGCCGGAGGGGCTGGCGCGGTCGGTGGTGGTGGTGGCGACGGGGGACGAGAGCCCGCTGATGCGCGTCCGCGCGGCGATGGTGGCCTGCGCCGTCGCGGAGCACTTCCGCGACGAGGGGAAGCAGGTCCTGCTGATGATGGACTCGGTGACGCGGCTGGCGCACGCGCAGCGGCAGATCGGCCTCTCCGTGGGCGAGCCGCCGGCGACGCGGGGGTACACGCCGAGCGTCTTCTCGGTGATGGCGCGGCTGCTGGAGCGGGCGGGCGCGGTGGAGGGGCGCGGGGGGAATGGGAACGGGGGGGGATCGATCACGGGGCTGTACACCGTGCTGGTGGAGGGGGACGACATGACCGAGCCGGTGGCGGACGCGGCGAGGGGCATCCTCGACGGGCACCTGATCCTGTCGCGGAAGCTGGCGCAGCGGGCGCACTTCCCGGCGATCGACGTGCTGGACTCGGTCAGCCGCGTGGCGGACGAGGTGAGCGACGAGGCGCACATCGCGGCGAGGCGGCAGGTGGTGCGGCTGCTGGCGCTGTACCGGGACGTGGAGGACCTGATCCAGATCGGGGCGTACGCGCGGGGGGCGAACCCCGAGGCGGATGTGGCGATCGCGTACCACCCGCGGCTGCTGGAGCTGCTGCAGCAGAGCCCGGAAGAGCCGGAGGCGTTCGAGTCGGCGAGGTCGCGGATGGTCAAGATCGCGGTGGAAGCGGGGGCGGCGCTGCAGGCGGCGGGGAGGGGGAGGAAGTGATGAGGAGGTGTGGAGGTGAAGGTGAGCAGGTGAAGAGGTGAAGAGGAGCCCGCCCCCAACCCGCGCCCTCAGGGCAGGGGCTTCAGAAGGGAAGCCATGTAGATTGGGGAGGGAGGCAAGATAGCCCTCCCCCCTGCCCTCTCCCGATGGGAGAGGGGGCCGGAAGGGGAGAAGGAGAGGAAGACGGGAGAGGTGGAGAGCACGGCCGGGCGAGGCGCCCAGCCGTGGCACCCGGAAGGGCGGAGGGGAGGTAGAGGGGGAGACACGGGCTGAAAGCCCGTGCCACGGGGGGGAGGGCATGGGAGATGGTGGTCGTGCGAAAGTTTGTGTTCAGGCTGGAGCCCGTGCTGGAGATGCGGCGCCGCGCTGAGGAGGAGCGGCAGCGGGCGGTCGCGCTGCTGGAGCGGGAGCGGCTGGAGGTGGAGGAGAAGCT
Organism: Planctomycetaceae bacterium; assembly: GCA_044507535.1. Classification (GTDB taxonomy): domain Bacteria; phylum Planctomycetota; class Phycisphaerae; order Phycisphaerales; family UBA1924; genus CALAFV01. The sequence goes on from JBIQJK010000174.1 coordinate 5,878, forward strand.
GCGGGCGGTGCAGCGGTCGATCGAGGGGGCGCGGCAGGAGCAGCGGGAGATGTTGAGCGGGGCGGG
>JBIQJK010000175.1:0-5917 GCA_044507535.1 Planctomycetaceae bacterium
CCTCCCCCTCCGCCACCACCGAGCACGCCCCCAACCCCCTGAGGCCCGCGCGGCGCCTGCCTCCTCCGCAATCGCCCCGCCATCCGCCGCGGCCGGCGCACGCGCTCTGCAGCGCCAACAGTTCAACCCCGCAGCCGCACGCTCGTGGACCCCATCGCTGTGCCCCGTCCCTATTGCGGAAAAACACCCAGAAATCTTCGGCCCCGCGACTGTTTCGGGTGTAAACTGCCACCCGAACCGACAGCCTCGCCTTGTGGAGAGGCGCCGCCGCCCTGCACTCCTTGCGAAAAAGGTCCCCCCCGATGCGTCGATCACTCGCGGCCGCCCTGGTCATGCTCTGCGCGCACAGCGCCCTCGCCCAGCATCTTCGCGAGGCCGAGCCGAACGACACCGCCGCCGACGCCACGCCCCTGCTCGCCAACCCCGTCAAGGTCAAGGGCAACATCTCTCCCGGCGGCGATGCCGACGTGTACTCGTTCCAGGCCGCCGCGGGCTCCCGCGTCTACGCCGCGACGATGACCGCCTTCAGCTCCACCGGCAGCACCGACACCGTCCTCGAGCTCCTGGGCTCCGACGGCGTCACCATCCTCGAGTCCGACGACAACAACGCCGTCTTCGGACCCTCCGGATCGAGCATCGCCGGCGCCGCCATCCCCGCCGATGGCACGTACTACCTCCGCGTCCGCGGCATCCTCGCCAGCACCCAGATCCGCGGCTACGACCTCTACGTCCGCATCCAGCCCGACGCCCCCACCCCCGAGGCCGAGCCCAACGACGCCCCCGCCTCCGCCCAGCCCGTCCCCCCCGGCGGCCACATCTCCGGCCAGATCTCCTCCTTCAGCGACGTCGATGTCTACAGCTTCAACCTCGGCGCCGGCGACACCGCCGTCGTCAGCCTCGACCTCGACCCCGAGCGTGACAACGTCGAGTGGGACGGCATCCTGCAACTCGGCCCCTTCGGCGGGCTCTTCATGCCCGTCAACGACGCCGGCTCGGCCGGCCCCGACTCCGAGTCCCACCACATCACCGCCAAGGACGCCGGCACCTACTACGCGGTCGTCTCGGCCAACACCGAGGGCACGACCTTCGGCACCTACGCCCTCTCCATCTCGATCATCCGCGCCGAGCCCTGCCCCGGCAACTCGTCCGTCCACCACAGCCCCAACGTGCCCGTCGCCATCCCCACCGGCCCGGCCAACGTCTCCTCCTCCCTCATCGTCCCCGGCCACCCGAGGATCGGCCGCCTGCGCGTCGGCATCAACCTCACGCACAGCCGCATCGCCGACCTCGACGTCGAGCTCCGCGCACCCGGCGGCAACGTCGCCGCCCTCTTCACCGACATCAACGGCCTCTCCGTCCCACTCACGATGGACGTCGTCCTCGACGACGGCGCCGCCATCCCGATCAACAGCTACAACGTCTTCAGCGGGATGAACTCCCAGCCCATGAACCCCTACCGCCTCGACCACTTCTACGGCCAGGACGCCGGCGGCCAGTGGACGCTGACCATCCGCGACGACGCCGCGGACAACGGCGGCGTCCTCAACTCCTGGTTCCTCGAGATCTGCGAGGAGCCCCTCTCCCCCTGCCCCTCCCAGATCGTCGTCTACTCCTCCGACTTCGAGCCCGGCGACGGCGGCTTCACCTCCGCCGGCGTCGAGAACGAGTGGCAGTGGGGCGTGCCCAACGCCGAACCGATCACCACCGCCCACAGCGGCGTGAAGGCCTGGGTCACCGACCTCACCGGCCCCTACAACGCCTCCTCGAACCAGGACCTCATCTCCCCGGCGATCGACCTGACCGCCGCCCTGCCCCCGATCTACCTCCGCTGGGCGCAGAAGCACCAGATCGAGAGCGCCTCCTTCGACCGCGCCTGGGTCCAGGTGCAGAACCCCGGCGGCGGCAACCCCACCCGCGTCTGGGAGTGGCTCGGCGCCTCGATGCGTGTCAGCGTCGGCAACCCCGGAGTCATCCTCGAGCAGTCCGCCGGGTGGGCGATGCGCGAGGCCGACATCAGCGCCTACGCCGGGCAGGTCATCGAGGTCCGATTCCACCTGGATTCCGACCCCACCGTCCAGCTCGCGGGCCTCGCCATCGACGACGTCAGCGTCCGCATCTGCGGCGGCACATGCCGCGCCGACTGGGACAACAACGCCCGGCTCAACTCCAACGACATCTCCGCCTTCCTCACCAGCTGGCTCGACAGCATCCAGAACAGCAACCTCGTCGCCGACTTCGACCAGAGCGGCCAGGTCAACTCCAACGACATCAGCGCCTTCCTGACCGCCTGGCTCGACGCCATCCAGAACGGCTGCTGACCCGGGCCGAGCGAGCGGCGTGGGTCCCCCCACCCCCTCCCCTCGCTTCACTTCAGCGACATCCGAATCCACGTGTACAAAATCGGATACTCGACCCTGCAGCGGTACACCCGGAAGTCCCCCTCCCTCCACCCCAGCCGATCCATCGCGTACCCCAGCAGCTCCGTGTGCCGCGGCAGCAGCGGCGTCCTCGCCGCATCGATCCCCTCCCCGAGATACTCCACCCGCTCCGTCAGCGGCAGCAGGTTCGCCTCCTGTATCGCCGACGACCCGTCCACCGCGTACGCGTAGACCGCCACCTCCGGCGTCCCGACGTACCCGCACCCCTTGTGCACGAGGATGTCCCCCACGTACGTCTCCGTCGGGATGCTCACCCCCTTGGCGAAGACCACCTCCGCGTCCTTCGAGCTCGCCGGGCTCGCCGTGTCCCCCCGCCACACCTCGCCGATGAAGTACGTCACCTCCCCCATCGCTCCCAGGTCGCTGCTCACCAGCTCGTAGCTCGCGTACCCCTCGCCGCGCTCGCGCAGCCGGAACTCCGGCACCGGCTGCGAGCAGAAGTCGCGCAGCAGCCCCAGCGCCCCCGGCCCCGTCTCCCGCGGGTCCAGCGGCTCGCCCACGTTCGCCTCCCGGTCCGCCGCCAGCGCCTCCCGCCACTGGCACGTCACCATGTGCAGCGGCGCCGACCGGCGCGTCTGCTGCACCTCCACCATCCCCTTGATCAGCGCCACGTCCAGCGTCCCCTCCCGCGCCGAGGGGTGCAGAATGTACGCCCCGCAGGACACCCGAACGTGCCGCCCCCACAAAAGCGCGTTCGACCGGAACGCCGTCCGCTTGTGCTTCAGGTCCAGCGCCCCCGCCTCCTCGGCCGCCGACCCCGACCCCGCCAGCATCGCCCCGAACACCTCGCGGCTGCGCGCGTGCCTCGCCACCATCGCCTCGAACCGCTCGAACGCCCCCCGCGCCCGCCCGATCGTCTCCGCCCTCACCCCGCGCGACGCCGCCGCCGCGAAGAACCGCTCCATCGCCCGCCGACCCGGCAGCGACGCCAGCGCCCTCGCTTCGCTCGCCGTCGCCGCGCTGAACACGCTCCAGCTCAGACTCTTGTCCAGCCCCAGCGCCCGCCCCAGCTCCGCGGCCCGGTGCACCGGCGGCCGCAGCTCCTCCAGAATCCCCGCCAACGACGGCCGCAGCGCCTGGAAGACCTCCTCGGCCTCGCGCTCGAACGCCGCCGTACGCCCCCGAGATTGATCGGTATGGGTTTGGGTCACAGGACTCATGGATACCTCTCCGGGCATGAGCATACCCCCACCGACGCCCCGCAACCGCAAAATCTTCTAGACAATCGTTTGAAAAAACGATTGACGAGAGTCGATCCATGCAGTACGTTGCCACCTCCGGGCAGCCCAGGCCTGCCCTCCACTCCACCCCCGGCCCCCCGACAAGAGAGAAACCACCATGAAGCGATCGATAAGGGACCTGCCGCATCCCCACCTCGCCGCCGCCGTCGCGGCCGCCGTCGCCGCCCTCGGCCTCACCCTCGCCCAGCCCGCCCTCGCCCAGCACCAGCGCGAGGTCGAGCCCAACAACGAGATCGCCCAGGCCAACCCCATCACCGCCAACCCCGCCAAGATCACCGCGGACATCTGGCGAGCCGGCGACGTCGACGTCTTCTCCTTCCAGGCCACCGCCGGCTCGCGCGTCTACGCCGCGACGATGACCAACTCCAGCCCCAACAGCTCCACCGACAGCTACCTCGAGCTCATCGGCCCCGACGGCGAGACCGTCCTCGAGTACGACGACAACGACGGCTCCCTCGGCGCCAGCGCCTCGAGCATCGCCGGCTGCCCCATCCCGGCCGACGGCACCTACTACCTCCGCGTCCGCCACGCCCTGCCCACCGGCAATCTCCGCGCTTACGACCTCTACTTCCGCCTCCAGGAAGGCGAGCCCGGCGCGGAGGTCGAGCCCAACGACACCTTCAACACCCCTCAGCCCCTCCCCGAGAGCGGCTGGGTCTTCGGCGAGCTCTCCAGCCCCACCGACGAGGACTTCTACGGCATCTCCCTCAACGCCGGCGACACCATCGTCGTCAGCCTCGACCTCGACCCCGAGCGCGACGCCGTCGAGTGGAACGGCAACCTCGGCATCGGCACCTTCGGCCCCGCCATCCTCGTCGTCAACGACGCCGGGGCCGACCGCCCCGACTCCGAGGCCCACTTCATCACCGTCCGCCACCCCGGCGACTACTACGTCCGCGTCGCCGCCGCCCCGGGCGCCACGACCGTCGGCACCTACGGCCTCAGCGTCTCCGTCATCCCCGCCGAGGCCTGCCCCAGCGGCAACGCGAACACGTACGCCAGCGCCGACGTCCCCGTCGACATCCCCGCGGGCGTCACCGGCGTCTACACCTCCACCCTCACCGTCCCCGGCAACCCCCGCATCGGCCGCCTCCGCGTCGGCATCAACCTGACGCACAGCCTCATGGCCGACCTCGACGTCGAGCTCCGCGCCCCCGGCGGCAACGTCGTCGCCCTCTTCACCGACATCGGCGCCACCACGCCCGACCCCAGCCTGGCCAACATGGACGTCCTCCTCGACGACCACGCCGCCATCCCGCTCTCGAACTTCGCCGTCATCTTCGGCATGGTCTCCAAGCCCGAGAGGGGCTACCAGCTCGACTGGTTCACCGGCCAGGACGCCGGCGGCGAGTGGACCCTGATCATCCGCGACGACACCGCCTCCTACGGCGGCACGCTCAACTCCTGGTTCCTCGAGATCTGCGATGAGCCCCTCACCGTCCTCGACGGCTGCCCCGACGAGGCCGTCATCTTCTCCACCGACTTCGAGGCCGACGACGGCGGATTCACCTCCGCCGGCATCGAGAACGAGTGGCAGCGCGGCGTGCCCGTGTACGCCCCCATCGACTCCGCCCACAGCGGCATGGCCGCCTGGGTCACCGACCCCGCCGGCACGTACAACTCCGACTGCGACCAGGACCTCCTCTCCCCGCAGATCGACCTCACCGGCGCCACGCCCCCGATCTACCTCCGCTGGGCCCAGAAGTACCAGATGCAGGACGGCCTCTTCGACGGCCTCTTCATCGACGTCCTGAGCCTCAGCGGCGGCCCGGACCGCCGGCTCTTCGAGTGGATGGGCGGCACCATGGCGACCTCCATGGGCAACCCGACCGTCCAGGTCGCGATGTCCGCCGGCTGGGCGATGAAGGAGGCCGACATCAGCGAGTACGCCGGCCAGGTCATCCAGGTCCGCTACAAGCTCACCTCCAACGTCCTCACCGAGTACGCCGGCATGGCCGTCGACGACTTCAGCGTCGTCGCCTGCTCCAACACGCCCCCCTGCCCCGCCGACTGGGACCACAGCGGCCAGGTCAACTCCAACGACATCTCCTCCTTCCTCACCGCCTGGCTCGACAGCGTCCAGAACGACAACCTCAACGCCGACTTCGACGGCAGCGGCGCGGTCAACTCCAACGACATCAGCGCCTTCCTCACCGCCTGGCTCGACGCCGTCACCAACGGCTGCTAACCCCCCTTCCACCCCTTCCCCCCCCCCGCCCACCCCGCCTCACGACGAGT
>JBIQJK010000176.1:0-5916 GCA_044507535.1 Planctomycetaceae bacterium
CCGCATCCCCCACCTACCTGGGCACAGTCGATACCCCCGGCTTTGCCCAGGGGGCGGGGGTTCGGCCTGCGGCGGGGGGGTGAGACGGCGCGAGAGACCGGCGGCAGGGGGGTGTCGAACTCGTCGCCGCGGAAGAGGGAGCCGAGGTAGACCCTGCGGACCATCTCATCGTTAATCAGCGCCCGCGGCGTCCCTTCGGCGAACTTGCGTCCATCGTCGATGATGTAGGCCCGGTTGCAGACGCGCAGCGTCTGCTGCACGTTGTGGTCGGTGACGAGGCAGGCGATCCCCTGCTCCGACAGGCGGCGGATCTCCGTCTGCAGGTCCTCGACGGCGATGGGGTCCACGCCGCTGAAGGGCTCGTCGAGGAGGATCAGCTTGGGTTCGGTGACGAGGGCTCGGGCGATCTCGAGCTTGCGGCGCTCGCCGCCGGAGCAGGTGCGGGCGTGGTGCCTGGCCTTCTTGGTGAGGCCGAACTGCTCGAGCAGCTCCGCGGCCTTGCGTCGCCGCTCCTGCCGGCTCAGCGGCCGCGTCTCGAGGATGGCCAGGAGGTTCTGCTCGCACGTCAGGCGCTGGAAGACGCTCGGCTCCTGCGAGAGGTACCCCATCCCCTTGCGGGCCCGCTGGTACATCGCCAGGTGCGAGACCTCCTCGCCGTCGAAGTAGACGCGGCCGTCGTCGGCCTCGATCATCCCGATCGTCATCCGAAAAGACGTCGTCTTCCCGGCGCCGTTGCGGCCGAGGAGCCCGACGATCTCCCCCGGCTCGACGTGGAACGAGACGCCGTTGACGACCGTCCGTCCGGCGAAGCTCTTCTTCAGATTGTGCGCGTGGAGCAGTGGCACGAGATGATTGGCCCGGGTGGGCAGACCCCGGGAACAAGGGTAGCACGCCCGAACGCCATCGGGCCCGGCCGGGTCGCCCTCACACGGATCGGCTCGCCGCCCCGCGGATCGACACTTTGCCCCCCCTCCCCCCCCACGGCCCCCATTTTGCCCTGGGGACCCTTGGCGCGACGCCGGCCACTCAGGCCAACAGGCGGATGCACGCCGGGTAGCGGTAGAACTCCCCCCGGTTGGCGGCGATCGCGGCCATGATCATCCCCAGGATCCCCAGGCCGTACACGGCCGGGACGAGGACGTAGCCGACGCAGACGAACGTCAGGACGAAGGCGATCCCGAAGTAGATGAGCAGCGAGATCTGGAAGTTCACCGCCTCCTTGCCGTGGTCGTCCAGGAAGGGGGACTCGTGGCGCTTGATGAGCCACATCACCAGCGCGGGGATGACGGGGATGAGGGCGTGGACGGCCAGCAGGCTCAGGTGGGTGAACGTGGCGTAGGTCCGCTCGGCGGGCGTGGCGGCGGGGTCCAGGGCGCGGCCGCCCGCGCCGGTCCGCTCGTGCTGGTCAAACCCCTGGCTCACGTTCGCGTACATCGGGCCCTCCGGGAGCCTCTTTGGGCAAGCCTCGCGCCGGCTTTCAGGGGTCCGGGCGCTGATGCCTTTCAACCCCTGTCGCCTATCGCCCCTCCGCCCCACGCCCGCGATCGGCAACTGTACGGCCGGCTTCGTCCAGGAACTCCGCCGTGAGCGGCAGGCCGCACTCGGGGCAGCGGGGCTCGACCAGGCTCACCAGGAAGTACTCGCACTGCGGGCAGCGGCTCCGGGGCATCGGCACCAGCCAGGCGACCAGGCGCTTCTCGAAGATCAGCAGCCCCACCCCCACCAGCAGGAACCCCACCCCCGCGATCGCCCGGTCGATGATCGCCCGCCCGATGAGGTCCACCCCGGCGAAGCTGGCCGCGATCGCGATCCCCGTCACGACCGCCGGGGCCAGGAAGAGCACCAGCAGCAGGAGCGCGATCCCGCGCAGCACCGTGCGCATCAGGTGGCGGCGGCGTGCGATCGTGGCTGCGTCGGGGACCATGGGGCGGGTTCCTCATCCCTTTTCGTTTCCCCGCGGCCCCGTGGGACACAGCAGGCAGCACACATCGCACAGCACACAGCACGCAGCATCCCCCCCTAGTGGCCGAAGAGGTTCCTTTCTCCGAACATCCCCTGCTCCTCGAAGTACGACAGCGCTTCGGACGTCGTCGAGAAGATTTTGGTCGCGGTCTCGGTGATGAACGGGGAGGGGTGCTTCTTGGGGCGCCAGACGATGTACACCTCCTTGGTGTGCTCGAAGGCGTGGTGCAGCTCGCGCTCGACGCCGCTGGAGAGCCCGGGCTGGCCGCCGGGCAGCTCCGGGATGTAGCTGACGATCATGTCCGACTGATCGACGAGCTTGAAGTCCCGCATGTAGATCTGGCCGTCGATGTCCCCGGCGATGTCGAGCACCTCGCGGACGCGGACCCGGATCGGCTTCTCGGAGACCTTCGAGCCCCCGAAGGAGTGGGGGGCGACCTCGAGGAACTCCTTGCCCTCCCTGGCCGCGGCGATCGCGCGCTCCAGCAGGAGCTTCTCGTCCACGTCCCCGGGGTCGAAGGTGATGAAGTGCTCGGCGAGCGCCGCGCGGAAGGCGTCGATCTCGGCGAGCACGTCCGGCAGGTCCACGACGTGGCTCATCGGGAAGCTCGGGTACACCTTCCGCATGTCCGGCCGGCAGACCAGGCGGAACATGGTCCGGCGGGTGTCCTGGTGCCGGCCGCGGCTGACGATGTAGAACTTGCTCCCCGGCATCGCCTGGCTGAGCAGCTCGGTGGCGAGGATCTCCTCCTCGCGCCAGACCATGCAGTCCTTGAGCGTCGCGTCGATCTCGTGCTCGGCGTGGAGGCGGTGGTGCACGACCTCGATGTTGTCCACGAGGCAGATGAACAGGTCGGGCTGGAGGCGCAGCACCTGGTCGAAGTCGAAGGCGGGGAAGAGGCCGTGCCGCCAGCGGAAGGTCGCGTGCGTGTTGACGATGACGTTCTTCTGGTCGCGGCTGTCGGCGATGACGTCCTTGAGCGCCGCCCGGCGCAGGGAGTTCAGGCGGCTGAGCGGGAGGTCGAGGATGCGGCCGGGGCGCACGTCGGGCGCCTCGGCGTACATGATGTCGCCCACGTGGTACACGCTCAGCGGCTCCCCCTGCTCCCCCGCGAAGCGCTTCACCGCCTCGAGGTAGGGCTTCTTGTCCATTCCGACCTGGCCGGTGACGATCGCTCGCATCGCAAACCTCGCAAATCTCACCGGCGCCGGCAGGGGCGGCGGCGGGTGAATCGTAGTTCACGGCGGGGGCGCACGCCGGATGCCCCCGGCAGCGCGGGCTTTGGGGGGCCGGGCTCTTCCCGCCTTCTCTCCTTCCCGGCCTCGGACTCTCCGGGCTCCATATCACCGGCCCGGGCCGACTCGAACCGGCGCCGGGCTCCGGCGCATCGCTTCGGGGATCGGGCGCCCTCGACGGGAGGAGCGCGATGCGGCAGAACCCTGCGCGGCTCGGCGCGGTGATCGGTCTGGCGGCTCTCCTCGCGGCCGCGCCCCCTGACGCCCGCGCCGGTCTTCTGCATGCTCACCAACTCTGGGGAGAAACGGCCGCGGCGGCTTTTCCGCTCCAGCCCGTCCCCGACGGCTCCGCGCCGCCGTGCACGATGCGATGCGCCGGGCCCTCGACGCGGAGGCCCTGGTCATCGACGTCCGCGGCAACACCGGCGGCTCGCGGGAGGCGGTCCAGGTCCTTCTCCCGTATCTCATGCAGGAGGAGGCGCTCGTCTACAACCTTGCGCGCCCGCTGATGTCGGCGTTCGACGCTGAAAAACTCGCCGAGGGGGAGGAGGAGCTTCTCGCCGATCGCTTCCTTCGTCCGGTCTGGGAGGGATGGACGGATATGGAGCGGGCCGCGATCGAGAGGGTGATGGAGGGGTTCACGCCGTCGTGGGCGCCGCGGGGCGGATGGGAAGCGGCCGGATTCGGCCCCTGGTACGCCGCGGTCGTCAGCCGCGAGCGCCACGCCCCGGAGGATGCGGATGTGCGGTCGCGCCTGCCGCTGCGCGCGCCGGCGGCCGTGCCTATGGACGAAGCGTGCTTCAGCGCCACCGACATTTTTCTCGGCGCGATCGAGCGGCTTCCTGCCGTCACGCTCGTCGGCGTCGCATCCGGCGGGGGCAGCGCCCGCTCCGGCACCGTCCGCATCGAGGGCCCGCCGCGTCCGCCGCTTACTCCATGAACGACTCGCTCGCCTCCGGCCGCGCCGGGCGCGGGCGCGGGGGCTCCTCCCAGCGCCACTCCGGGCCCGCCATCCCGGCCCGCAGCACGTAGTACGGCGTGTCGGGCATCTGGCCGTCGTCGCGGAACAGGGGCGTCAGGTGGATCTGGCTCGTCGTCACGACGATCCACCCGCCCGGGGCGATCGCGAAGCTGTCGGGCCAGCGCAGCCGCTCGTCGCGCACGAGCGTCCGGAGCTGGCCGTCCGGCGTCCGGTACATCAGGGCGTCGTGCTCCAGCGCGGTGAAGTAGATGTTCCCGCGGTCGTCGATCTCCATCCCATCGGTCGCCACGCTCACCCCAACCCGCTCCACCGCGGCCTCCACCGCCGCCTCGCTCAGCAGCGGGTCGGCCAGGACCTCGGTCGGGACGCGGTAGAGCGTCCGCGCCGTCAGCGCCTGGAAGTACAGCCAGCCGTTGGCGGCGTCGAGCGCGAGCCCGTCGGCGTGCACCTCCGGCGGCTCGCCCCCGCTCCCTCCCCGCAGCAGGGGGCGGCCCCCGACGCGCAGCACCGTCCCCGGCTCGCCCTTCGTGCTCGCGTGCTCGGCGAGGCGCCGCCACGCCGTGTTCGTGGCCAGGTCCACCACCACGATCGCCCCCAGCCCGGAGTCGGTGATGAACGCCACGTCCCGCGCCGTGTCCACGCGGATGTCGTTGAGGTAGCTCCCCTGGGGCGCGATCCGCTCCCCGAACCGGATCACCCGCAGCACCTGCCCGGTGTGCAGGCTGATCTCCACGAGCTTCGCGCCCCCCGGCACGACGCCCGCCATCCGCGGCGAGGCGGGGTCCAGCACCCACATGCGGTCCCGGTCGTCGATGTGCACGCTCTGGACGCAGACGAACGCCTCGCCCGCCGGCGCGCCCGGCTCCCAGGAGTTCCACGCCTCATCCGGGAAGGCGACCCGCCGCCCGTCGGGGAGGATCTCCTCGACCGAGTTGCGGATCGGCCCCTCCCACCTGGGGAAGCTCACGAACACCCGCCCGCGCGAGGACACCGCGACCCCGGTCCACTGGTAGCCGTCGGAGCGGGCGATCTCGTGCAGCTCGCCGGGGCGGGGGCCGGCGGGGCCGCGGGCGGTCCGGCGCGGCTGGGCGCTGCAGGCCGCGAGGCCGAGCCCGAGAGTTCCAATCAGGAGTACCGGCAGGACCTGTCGCATCGGATGAGCCTCCGTGGAGATTGCCGGGGCAGTGTACCCGGCGACGCTCCCGGGCGCGGCACGCGGGCCCCCGAGCGGCGGCCGGGCCGCTTGCACGCGGGCGCTTGATCGGGGACGATCGCGTGCACGCCCGCTCGTCCCTCGCGCCACAGCGGAGAACGGCCATGTTCCGACGATGGACCCGGCCCACGACCGTTCTCGCCGCGATCGCCGCGGCGGGGGTCATGGTCGCGGCCGCCCTCCCGCTCGCCGCGGCGCAGGACGCCATGGGCGCTGCACGCCGGATCACGGTCCCGGGCCTGCCGCGGCCTCCCGAGGGGGCTCCGCCGCTCCACAAGCTCACCTTTCCGCACTCCCCCCGGATCGGCGGCGTCGCCTTCGCGCCCGATGGCGGCGTCCTCTACGTCCAGACCTACCCCGAGGTGATCAACACCTGGGAGGTTCTCGTCTGGCTCTGGCCCGAGCTTCTCGGCGCGGTGACCGTCACCATCGCGGTCGTTGCCGCTTTGCTCCTCCTCCGCGTCCTGCGCCGCCCCCAGCGCCGCGGCGAGCCGCACTGCCGCCGGTGCAACTACAACCTCTC
>JBIQJK010000177.1:0-5882 GCA_044507535.1 Planctomycetaceae bacterium
GGATGTCCCGTCGGCGGACGGCAACCTGACGGCAGAGGAGTTCGGACCCATGGGAGGCATCCACGTTCCGGCGCGCAGCGCCGCCGCCGATCGCGCCCCGCGCCGCCGCCCGCGGCGTGGCTTCACGATGGTCGAGCTGATGGTCGTCATCCTGATCATCGGCGTGGTTGTGGCGATCGTCTTCCCCGTCCTGACCGGGGCGCGCAACGCCGCCCGCAAGGCCGCGACCACCGCGCTGATGACGGACCTCGCCAACGCCTCCACCCAGTTCTACACCGACCACAACCGCTACCCCGGCTACTTCTCCCCCATGCAGATGGGGCACAGCGAGAATATCAGCCGCGGCTTCACCGCGATGGAGAACATCATCCTCGACCTCGCGGGCGGGGTCGTCCCGCAGAACACCCCCAACTCGCCGGACATCATCGACGTCGGGCCGCGCGCCGGCGCCAACAACACCGTGCGGGTGGACCTGACCCGCATCGGCGCGGCCTCGGAGGCGTCGAAGCGCTACTGGCAGCCCGACAAGAAGTACTACGTCGCCCAGGAGGGCGACAAGCAGGTGACCAACGTCAACGCCCATAACCGGCTCCCCGACGTCGTGGACGCCTGGGGCACGCCCATCCTCGCCTGGGTGCAGGATGATCCCGGTCTGGCGGCGAACACGCACTTCGCCCTTGAGAAGTTCGACGGCAGCCCCACCTCCGACCGGGCCCGCTACTACTGGGCCTCCAACGCCGGGTTCCTTCAGTGCAAGAACCTCGGGAAGCTCAGTCGCAACCAGCCCTGGGAGGCCCCCGACGATCAGGCCGGCTTCAGCCTCATCGGCAAGCGGGCCAACATGCGAGGGGTCGAGGGCACCCTCGCCGGCTTCCTCGGCCACCCCGCCTACCCGGATCCCAACCCCGCCAACGAATCCCCGTTCAACGACTCCACCCCGAAGATCGGCCGCGCGGCGATCGTCTTCCACTCCGCCGGCTCCGACGGGTACTACCTCGGCTCCAACGACATCGGCGGCAAGCGGGCCGGCGACGACCGCGTGCTCAAGTACAACCCCCCCGCCCCGGCGGCCGTCGCGGGCGCCCCCGTCCCGCGCCAGCCCGACCCCATGGAGGGCTTCGACGACCTGATCGTCAACGCCGGCAGCAGCAACTGACCTCGGGCGTCACGCCTGTTGAACCTCCTCTGGAGCCCGGCACACCGATGTGTGCCGGGCTCCTTTCTTTGGCCGACGGCCCCTTGACGGCGCGGCCCCCGGGTGCGACCGTGGGCGGCCGTGATGACTCCCCCCGAGGCGGACGACACCGCGGGCCCGCCGCCCTCCCTTCCCCGCCCACACCGGCGGTCGCTCGTCGCCTTCACCATGGTCGCCGCCGGCTGTGCCGTCGCGCGGCACGCGCCGATGGTCCCCGCGCCGGCGTGGTTGGGACTGGCCGCGGCGGCGCTGATCGTCGCCGCCCTCGGCCGCACGATGGCCGCGCGGCTCGCCCTCGCCGCCGCCGCGGCCCTCGCCGGAGCGGGGTGGTTCGCCCTGCGGATCCACGAGGCCCCCGCCGGGCACCTCTCGGAGCTGTGGGCCGGCGCCGGCGGCGATGCGCCGCTCATCATCGCCGTCGAGGGGATGGTCGCCGAGCCCGCGCGGCGGATGGACCCGGCCCGCGCCCCCGGCGCGCTGGCCCACCTCGCCGGCGCGGGGCGGGAGGCGAGCTGGCGCATCACCGTCGATGTGGACCGACTGCTCACCGTCGCGGGGCCGGTGGCCGCTCGGGGCCGGGTGCGGGTCTGGGTTCCCTGCCGCGACGCGGGCGCACCCTTCCCCGCCGGGCCGGGGGAGCGCGTGCGGCTCAGCGGCGAGCTGGAGCCCCCGCCGCGGCCGATGAACCCCGGCGCGCCCGACCGGCGTCTCTGGGCCGCGCAGGAGGGGGGCGCGGGCGTGCTGCGCGTGCCCAACATCGAGCTCGTCGAGCGGCTCGAGCCTGTTGGCGGCGCGGCGTGGGCGGTACGCTCGCGCTGGGTGCGGCTGATCGCCGGCCTGCGCGCCGGCGCGGCGGGCGCGCTCGACGCCGCGGCGGGCGCCGGCGAGGGCGGCGGCGAGTCGCGCGCGATGCTCGCCGCGCTGCTGCTGGGGGAGTACGACAGCGCGGCGCAGGACGTCGCGTCGGCGTTCACCCGCCAGGGGCTCGTGCACCTGCTGGCGATCTCGGGGTTCCACCTCGTGGTCATCGCCTGGGCCGCGCTGGGGCTGATCCGGCTCACCGGCGAGCGCGGCGGGCTGGAGCCGGCGCTGGTGGCCGCGCTGGTCGTGCTGTACCTGCTGGTGGTGCCGGCGGAGGCGCCGGTGCTCCGCGCCGGGCTGATGGCGCTGGCGTTCCTCGCCGCGGAGGCCGCGGGGAGGCGGTACGACCGCCTGACGGTGCTCGGGTGGATCGCGCTGGGGCTGATCCTGTGGCGGCCGATGGACCTGTGGTCGCTGGGGTTCCAGCTCAGCTGCGGGATCGTCGCGGTGCTGCTGTGGCAGGGGCGGGCGTGGCACGACCGGCTCTGGGGCGTGCCGCTGCGCGGGACGATCCGCTCGGGCCCGCCGGGGATCGTCGCGTCGGGCGCGCGGTGGCTCTGGGGTGTGTCCAAGGGGCTGATCTCGACGAGCGTCCTGTGCTGGGCGGTCGCCGCGCCGCTGGTGGCGCACCACACGGGGATCGTCAGCCCGCTGGCCGCGCCCGCGGGGGTGCTGATCGTGCCGCTGGTGACCGTGCTGCTGTGGGCGGGGTACACGGCGCTGGCGCTGGGGGCGGTCGCGCCGGGCGTCGCGGGGGTGGTGGGAGGGGCGCTGGAGCGGCTGGCGTCGTGGACTGCGGGGATCGTGCGGTGGCTCGACCACGTGCCGGGGACGGTGCTGTGGCTGCCGAGCGTGAGCGCGCTGTGGGCCGCGGCGGCGACGGCGGTTGTGCTGTACTGGTTCGCCCGCGGCCACCGGCGCGACCGGGCGGCGTGGGCGACGGCGGCGGTTGTCGCGGCGTGGCTCGCCGTCGAGGTCCTGGTGATGCCGGGGGTGTCGTGGCGCGGGCGGGCGCGGGTCGATGCGCTGAGCGTCGGCGACGGGGCGTGCATGCTCGTTCGTGCCGGCCGGGGGGGCCGGGGGCTGAGCGGCGAGGATGCGATGCTGTGGGACTGCGGGTCGGTGCGGACGGGGATGGGCCTGCGCGAGCTGCCGCGGGCGGTGCGGGCACTGGGGGCGTGGCGGGTGCGGACGGCGGTGGTGACGCACGCGCACCTGGACCACGTCTCCGCGCTGCCGGACGTCGTGGCCCCGCTGGGGATCCGGCGGGTGCTGGTGAGCCCGGCGACGGCCGCGGCGGCGCAGCGCGACGGCTCATCGGTCGCGGGCGTGCTGCTGCGCGAGCTGCGCCGGCGGGGGGTGGAGGTGCGCGTGGTCCGCGCGGGGGAGCGGTTCCGGCTGGGTGAGGCGACGGTGGAGTTCCTGTGGCCGGAGGATGGCTTCGCGGGGTCATCGGCGCTGCGCACCAACGAGGCGTCGCTGGTGGCGCGGGTGACGGTGGCGACCGACGGGGGCGAGCGGCGGGTGCTGCTGACGGGCGACATCGGGCCGGTGGCGATGGGGGCGCTGATGGCGGACGGCGAGAGGATCCGGGCCGACGTCATCGAGCTGCCGCACCACGGGAGCGTGAGCCCGGCGGCGATGGGGTTTGTTGCGGCGGTGGCGCCGCGGGTCGTGCTGCAGTCCACCGGGCCGCGGCGGGTGGGCGACCCGCGCTGGGGGGCGCTGCGCGACGGGCGGCGGTGGCTGACGACGGCGGCCGAGGGGGCGGTGTGGGCGGAGATCCGGCGCGACGGCGAGATCGGCGCGGGGTCGCTGCACGGGTCGGGGGAGCGGGCGTCGGGGGAGTAGGCGGCGGGCTACTTGCCGAGGTACTCGTTGAACTGCCGGCGGGCCTCGTCGCTGGGGAGCTGGGAGCGGATGCGCTCGAGGAAGTCGCGTGCGGCCTCGTGGCCGTCGATGCGGCCGATGGCGCTGTGGACCTCGGCGGCGTCGCGGGGCATGTGGTACGGGTCCTGGCGGATGTTGAGGCGGAGCAGGGTGAGCTCGTGCGGGCGGAGGGTGGCGCGGATGGGCCAGAGGGTGTGCCAGAGCATGTCGCGCAGGGCGAGGCGGGCGCGGTCGGCGTCGGGGGGGGCGCCGTGGGAGGCCAGGTCGTAGACGTCGGTGAAGAGCTCGAAGGAGCCGGAGAGGTAGAGGCTCGTCGCCGCGGCGAGCGCGGTGTCGGGCTCGAGGCGGGTCTGCTTGTCCTTCTCGAGGGCGCGGACGAGGCGGGCGACGTCCTCGTCGCGCGCGAGCAGCGCGAGGTCGGCGACGGCCCGGAGGAAGTCGCGCTCCCGCAGGGCCTCGGCGAGGGAGTCGGCCAGGGGCGTTGCGCCCTCGAGGGGGAGCCGCCGGTGCTCCTCGGGGGGCTCGTCGGGCGCGGGGCCGAGCGTGATGAGCGGGTCGCCGAGGATGGCGATCTTCCACGGCGGCCCGCCGTCGAGCCTGGGGGCGACGCCGAGGGGCGCGCGGGCGAGGAAGCGCTTCACGAACAGGGGCGTGGGGGCGAAGGCCTGGAGGTAGGGCTCGTGGACGGAGCCGACGTAGCCGTACGCGCCGCGCTCGAGGAAGCGGCCGGCGATGGTGTTGCGGTCGTTGGGGCGGTTGGCGGACCAGGAGTGGACGAAGTGGACGATGGCGGGGATGCCGAGGATCGGGACGTCGCCGGCGAGGGCGCGTCCGGGGCGGAGGTCGAAGAACTCGGCGTTGCCGGAGGTGTTGACGGCGATGAGGCCGAAGCGCGCCCCGCCGCGGGTCGAGCCGTCGGTGGCCTGCTCCTGCGGCGTGGGGACGTGGGTGCGTCCGGCGGCGCGGAGGCGGAAGTCGTCGGCTCCCTGGGCGCCGTTGTCGCCGACGACGGTGGGGATGCCGGCGCGCTCGAGCTCGATGGCGGCGGCGGTGGCGTCCCAGTGGGACCAGGGCTCGGTGTTCTCGTAGCCGTCGAAGAGCCAGGCGTTGCCGGGGCGGAGGAAGAGGGCGCACATGGCCATGTAGGCGGCGCGGGGCCCATCGCCGGCGATCTGGCCGGCCCAGGCCCAGCGGCGGGTGCGGTCGCCGGCGCGGTCGCGTCCGAGGACGTCGGTCGTGGCCCACATGCGGGCGCGGCTGGACTCGCCGAGGTCGATCTTGACGGGGAAGTCGAGGCAGAGGGTGAGGGCGTCGAGGTCGTCGCCGAGGCCGTTCCAGGAGAGGCCGGAGCTCGCCGCGGCCTCTTCGAGCCGGCGCGAGAGGGCGTCCACGGCGGCGAGGGATGCCTGCCAGCCGATGTGGTCGTGCGACCTGGGGACCCAGACGAGGATCTGGCCGCGGCCGGCGGCGAGGGCGAGGGCGGCGGTCCATGCGCCGTCGTCCTCGTTCGTCGCGATCAGGCCGGGGGGCGTGAGCGAGATCTGGTCCCAGCGCGCGCGGAGGCCCGCGGCGTCGGGCGCGCCCCACGCGGCGGCGACGGCGGCCTCGATGGCGGCGCGGCGGCCCTCGGCGTCGGCGGGCAGGGATGCGCCGCCGGGGGCGGACCAGCGGACGACGTCGCGCGGGCGGAAGGCGCGGACGAAGCGGGCGATGTCCTGCTGCGCGGTCCACGTGCCGTCGTCGATGAGCACGGGGTAGCGGCAGTGGATGGACCACCGGCTGATCGCCGCGACGTAGGAGGCGGCGTCGGGAACGACGACGACGGTAGGGAGGACGGGGAGGATGCGCTGCGTGTGCGCAGCGCGGGCGCCGATGCGGACCTGCGGGGGGAGACCGGCGAAGGGATCGGCGGGGGTGGGGGCCGGTTGCGCGGGCG
>JBIQJK010000178.1:0-5828 GCA_044507535.1 Planctomycetaceae bacterium
GGGGGGGTCAGGCGCTGCCGTCGTCGCCGGGGGTGGGGGGGGTGGGGTGGGGGGCGCCGATGGCGGCGGGGTCGAGGCGCTCGATCTTCTTGATGGTGCGGAGGTGGTCGGAGAGCTTGCGGAGGGCGGCGAAGGAGCGCATCTGATCCTTGTGGGGGCCGGCGGGGGTGCCGAACCAGGTCTCGCCGGGGGGGACGTTGGACATGACGCCGGCCTTGGCGCTGATGGTCGCCCCCGCGCCGATGCGGAGGTTGTCGGCGATGCCGACGTGGCCGGCGATGATGACCCCGTCCTCGACGACGACGGAGCCGGCGATGCCGGCGAGGCCGCAGATGATGACGTGGCGGCCGATGGAGCAGTTGTGGCCGATCTGGCAGAGGTTGTCGATCTTGGTGCCGTCGCCGATGGTGGTGGGGCCGAACTTGCCGCGGTCGATGCAGGTGTTAGCGCCGATCTCGACGTCGTTGCCGACGACGACGTTGCCGATGTGGGGGATCTTGAGGAACCCGCCGCGGCGGCCGTCGGCGTCGGAAGGGGGTGAGGGGCGGTAGCCGAAGCCGTCGGAGCCGATGCGGACGCCGGGCCAGAGGATGCAGCGCTCGCCGATGATGCAGCGGTCCAGGACGGTGACGGCGGGGTGGAGATGGGAGCGGGCGCCGATGCGTGCGGCGGGGCCGATGTAGCACTGGGCCTGGACGACGGCGCCCTCGCCGATGACGGCGCCGGGGCCGACGGTGCAGTGGGGGCCGATGTGGGCTGTGGGGGCGACGGTGGCGGTGGGGTCGACGGCGGCGGTGGGGTGGACGCCCGGGGGGAAGGTGGTGGCGGGGGGGGCGAAGAGCTCGAGGAGGCGGATGATGGCCAGGTCGGCGTCGTCCACGTAGATGAGGGCGCGCTTCTCGGGGTCGTGGCCGCGGACGGTCAGGCCGCGGGTGACCAGGGCGACCGAGGCGAGGGAGGAGGCCCAGCGGTCGGCGTAGCGCTCGGCGCGGATGAAGGTGAGTCCGCCGGGGCCGGCCTTGTCGATGGCGTCAACGGAGGTGATGGGGAGGTCGGCGGGGCCGACGAGCTCGCCGGCGAGCATGGCGGCGAGGAGGCCGGAGGTCGGCTGCGGCGGGGGCGTTGGGTTGCTCATGGCGCGTGCTCGGGCGGGCCGCCGGCGTCGGGGAGGGCGGGGAGGCGGGGTGGGGGTGCGGGGGAGGAACGAGGATTACTTCTTGGCGGCGGGGCCGGGGCCGAACTCGTTGTTCATGAACAGGATCAGCTCGTCGCTGATGTCGTGGCGGGGATCGACATAGAGCATGCGCTTGAGGGCGATGACGCGCATGATCTCGTTGACGTTCTGCTCGGGGATCTCGGAGGCCTCGTCGGAGGCGAGGACGATGGTGTAGCCGTTGGCCCGGGCGACCTTGGCCGCGGCGTCGTCGATCTTGAGGTAGAGGTTGCGCATCATCTCCGCCTCGAGGTCGTCCACGGTCTTCTGGGCGAGCTTGGTCTCGATCTCGAGCTGCCAGACGAGGCGCTGGAGGACCTGGCGCTTGGACTGCTTCTCGGCGCCGTCGGGGAGGACGTCGTAGGCGGACTTCTCCGACTTGAGGCGGTTCTCGAGCTCGGCGATGCCCTTGCGGAGCTCGGCGCTGCGGGCCTCGAGCTCGGCGATGCGGGCGTTGCGCTCGTTGAGGGCCTGGAAGACGCGGGAGACGTCCACCGTGGCGATCACCGGCGGCGGGGGGGCGGCCCGGCCGGCGGTCCACGCCAGGGAGGCGGAGGTCGCGGCGACGAGGAGGACGGCGGCGGGGAGGAGGAGTCGTTTCATGAGTAAATGATCCGGGGGTTCTGGGACCGTGGATCATACCGGGGCGGGGTGGTGGGGGGGCGGATCGGGATGAAGGGGGGCCAAAGCAAAGACCGAGCGGGCTGGGGGGGCCCGCCCGGCTCGGGTTATGGTCAGGAGGCGCAGGGGATCAGGGGACGCAGCGGAGGATGTACTCCCAGTCCTGGACGGGGGGCGAGCCGGCGACGTCCTGGCAGACGAGGCGGTCGGGGTCCTGCCATCAACGCTGATGGCCTGCGTCAAGCTCTGCTCGAGGGTGATGTCCGCCTCCAGGTCGCCGCCGTCTAGACGCCGGCCGGTTCGACGCCGCCCAGCGGGGCGAAGGCATTCCCGCTCAGCGAGCCGCTGAACGGGCCGTTGTCGGTGCGGATCGTCTGGATGCAGCCGCCCTGGGCGGGGTCGGCGCTGATGTTGGCATAGACGGCATGGGCTCGCACCAGGGTGATGTTGTCGCGGGCGCTGATCGCAATGGCCTGATTGGTCTCCTTCGAATAAGGGTTAGAGCACACGTTCCAATCAGCAGAGCACCAGCGCCTGGCGCTGGTACGGCGGACGCCACCCGCAGCCCACGCAGGCTGCTATAGAATCCGGTCCCCATCATGTACCAGTTGATGAAGTCGGTCACGGGATAGGTCGTTTCCGCGATGCGCGATCCCAGCGCCACCCGCCGGTTGGCGTCGCCCGAGATCGTTCCGGTCCACTCCTCCTCCCCGCCCGACATGTCCAGCAGCCCCCAGGGCGAGGTCGAGTCCGGGTACGAGCCCACATCCATGCCGATCAGCGGGTAGGTCGCGTCCCCGGCGTTGGTCTCGCCCCCGTCCCAGGGGAACCCCGAGACCGGCAGGTCGTTGCTGCCCAGCGGGTAGCGCCAGTACCCCTCCTGGCCGGGGCCGTAGCGGTCGGGGTCGTAGTACGCCGCCTTGACCCACTCATCGCCGGTGGGGATCCAGAACTGGGCCCCCGGGGAGTGGGTGGCCTGGTCCAGCACGATGCCGTCTGGGCCCATCACGAAGGTCGAGGTGTCGTAGGCCCCGGACTCGAAGGCCCACGATTCGTTCACCTTGCCGTTGTGCAGCCAGTTGCAGTACCTGGCCGCGAGGCGCCAGCCCATGACGGCCGGGAAGTTGGCGGCCCCGGGGGAGGTGATGTAGTGGCCGGAAGGGCCGTGGTCGATCCACCACCCGGTGAGCTGAGGGTCGCGCGGGTTGCCCCCCGCGGCGGCCCAGTGGGGCGCGTAGGCCCGGACGAACTCGAACCACTGCGAGACGGTGACCTCGGTGCGGGTCAGGCGGTACTCGTAGCCCACGCTGCCGACCCGAAGATCGCCCATGCCGGGCGCCTCCTTCTCGGTGACCGGCCGGTTCCCCGGCGCGCCCATCGTCGCCCAGTCCAGCCCGTAGTCCGGGGGCGGGCTCTGGCGGGCCTGGGCGGCGGCCGCCGTGGCGCCGAGCGTGGCGGAGAGCAACATGATGCAACAGCGGTGTGTCATGCGGGCCGGGCTCCTCTTGATGTGTCCAGCATACAACAGACTCGCCGCCTCCGAGGCAAGTTGGGCGGTAGTTCCGGATTATTCTGCCGGCGATCCGCAGCGGCCGAGCCGAACCCGGACACAAATTTGTGCTTTGCCTTGAGGCCGGCCGTCAGAACGGGATGTCGAGGGAGAAGGAGAAGAGGCGGGACTTGTCGCGGTCCTCTTTGAGGATGGGGAAGGCGAAGTCCAGGGCGATGGGGGCGGGGCCGAGCTGGGGGATGGAGATGCGCAGGCCCAGGCCCGCGGCGACGCGGAAGTCGTCGAAGCCGGGGTCGTCCAGGACGGTGCCGGTGTCCACGAAGACGGCGCCGGCGAGGACGTCGCGCCACAGGGGCTGGGTGAGCTCGGTGCTGAAGGAGAAGGCCCAGGCGCCGCCGACGGGGTCGCTGCTGGGCAGGCCGGTGTCGTTGGCGACGCCCTTGGGGCTGACGGTGCGGTAGCGGAAGCCGCGGAGGGTGCGGCCGCCGAGGTAGAAGCGCTCGTAGACGGGGACGTCCTCGACGTCCTGGGGGATGTAGCTGACGGTGGTGCGGAAGGCGAGGGTGGTGGTGCGGTCGAGGAAGTCCTGGTAGACGGGGAGGATGAGGGTGTGCTCGGCGGAGAGCTTGGTGAAGTCGAAGTCGCCGCCCATGGCGCCGACCTGCTCGGCGGAGAGCTCGATGCGGGCGCCGCGGGTGGGGCGGATGGGGTGGTCGAAGGTGGTGCGGGAGAGGCGCAGGCCCAGGCCGGTGACGGTGGCCTCGTCGTCGAAGCGGAAGACCTCGGTGGGGGCGTCGGCGTCGATGTCGGTGAGGTCGACGTTGAAGACGCGGCCGAAGCCCTCGAGGTTCCAGCGGTCGCCGAAGCGTCGGCCGAGGGCGAACTGGCCGCCGTAGCGCTCCTCGTCGTACTGGCGGAAGCGCTGGGTGCGGTAGAGGAGGGTGCCGGAGATGGAGAAGTCGGACTCGAGGAAGTAGGGGTCGGAGAGGGAGATGGAGTAGTTCTGGACCTCGGTGCCGGGGGCGAGGACGAGGTTGAAGACCTGCCCGCCGCCGCGGAAGGCGCGGCCGGTGAAGAGCTCTTCGAGGGAGGTGGGGAAGTCGGCCAGGTCGAAGTTCCGCTGGCGGAGCTGCAGGGCGCCCAGCAGGCCGGTGTCGGAGGTGACGCCGACGCCTAAGGTCAGCGAGCCGGTGTTGGCCTCCTCGACCTCGACGAGCACGTCGCGGTATCCGGGGATGGCGGGGTCGGGGGGCTGGATGGCGACGCGGACGGAGTCGCGGGCGAAGAGGTTGGTCTGCTCGAGGCGGCGGCGGCTGTCGGCGACGGCGGTGGAGTCCAGGGGGCGATCGGGGCGGATGCGGATCTGGCGGCGGATGACGTTGTGGCGGGTGAGGTCGTTGCCGGTGATCTTGATCAGGCCGGTGAGGAAGCGCTCCCCCTCGTGGACGACCAGGACGAGGTCCACCTGGGGGGTGGAGGGGTCGCGGAGCTCCTGGCGGGTCACGCGGGCGTCCACGTAGCCGAGCTTGCCGTAGGCGTCGCGGACGGCGCGGACGGACTCCTCGACGCGCCGGACGGCGTAGGCGTCGCCGGGCTTGATGCGCATCAGGCCGGTGATCTGCTCGGTGGAGAGGACGGTGGAGGGCCGGCCGGAGGCGCGGCCGGCCTCGTCGGAGAGCTCGGCGCGGACGGAGCGGAGGGTGTACTGGGGGCCCTCGTCGATGAGGAAGGTGACGATGGCCTCGCGGAGGTTGGGGCTCTCGGTGATGCGGCGGTCCACGCGGACGTCGAGGTAGCCGCGGTCGCGGTAGAAGTTGATGATGCCGGAGACGTCCTGGTCGAGGACCTCGTTGTCGAGCGGGCCGGTCTCGAAGAGGCCGGCGACCTTGGTGCGGACGGCGGTGCGGAGCTGGGCGGCGGAGAAGGCGTCGTTGCCCTGGAACCGGATGTCGGTGACCTTGATGCGGTCGCGCTCGCGGACGTGGAAGATGAGGGCGCCGGTCTCCTCGAGCTCGGACTCGTCGATGGTGACCTCGGCGAGGTAGAAGCCCTTGGCGCGGTAGACGTTCTCGATGGAGCGGCGGGCGCGGTCGATCTGGAACTGGTCGATGGGGGTGTTGGGGAGGAGCACGACGGCGTCGCGGAGCTCGTCGTTGGTGACCTGGCGGTTGCCGACGACCTCGGCGGCCCGGATGATCGGGGTTTCGACGAAGCTGTAGGTGATGACCACCGACTGGTCGGCGAGGGGGGTGAGGCTGGCGTCGATGTTGCGGAAGCGGCCGAGGCGGTCGAGGCGCTGGATGTCGGCGCGGATGGTCTCGGCGCTCAGGGGCTGGCCGGCGCGGGTGCGGACCTGGTTGCGGACGAACTGCTCCGGGACGTTCTTGAGGCCCTCGAAGCGGACTTCGCGGATCAGGCGGCTCTCGTAGAGGGCGTAGGGGTCGTCGAGGGGGGGAGCGGTGGGAGCGGGAGAGGCTGGGGGGG
>JBIQJK010000179.1:0-5794 GCA_044507535.1 Planctomycetaceae bacterium
GCGGGGGAACGGCTGGTCGGGGGGGCTGTTTCGTTGCGCGAGCCGGACCCGCCGCGGCGGTCCACCGGGTCGCGCCGGAGAAAGTAGACCCTCGTGCTCAACCGGTTCCTGGGCTTCCTCAGCGTCGACATGGGCATCGACCTCGGCACGTGCAACACGCTGGTTGCCGTGCGGGGGCAGGGGATCGTGCTGAACGAGCCGAGCGTGGTGGCGGTCTGGAAAGGGACCAACAAGGTCCTCAAGGACGGCCAGGCGGTGGGGTGGATGGCGAAGGAGATGCTGGGGAAGACCCCGGGGAACATCACCGCGATCCGTCCGCTGAAGGACGGGGTGATCTCGGACTTCGAGATCACGGAGGCGATGCTGGGGTACTTCATCCGGAAGGTGAACGCGAGCCGGTTCGTGGGGCCGCGGGTGGTGATCTCGATCCCGTCGGGGATCACGGCGGTGGAGAAGCGGGCGGTGTTCGACTCGGCGGAGCGCGCCGGGGCGAGGCGGACGTACCTGATCGAGGAGCCGGTGGCGGCGGCGATCGGGGCGGGGCTGCCGTTCGCGGAGCCGACGGCGTCGGCGATCGTGGACATCGGGGGCGGGACGACGGAGGTGGCGATCCTGTCGCTGGGGGGGATCGCGGTGTGCGAGAGCGTCCGTGTGGCGGGTGACGACCTGGACGAGGCGATCATCAACCACATGAAGAAGACGTACAACCTGATGGTCGGGGAGCAGACGGCGGAGCGGATCAAGATCGAGATCGGCTCGGCGGCGCCGGTGGGGGAGGAGACGTCGATGGAGGTTCGGGGGCGGGACATGATCTCGGGGCTGCCGCGGAAGACGATCATCACGAGCGAGGAGATCCGCGAGGCGCTGCAGGAGCCGATCAGCGCGATCATCGACGCGGTGACGCGGACGCTGGAGCGCGCGGAGCCGGAGCTGGCGGCGGACCTGGTGGAGAACGGGATCGTGGTGGCGGGGGGCGGGGCGATGCTGCGGGGGCTGAACGTCGTGCTGCAGAACGCCACGGGTCTGGACTGCAAGATCGCGGACGACCCGCTGACGTGCGTGGCCCGCGGGACGGCGATCTACCTCGAGCACATCGAGGAGTGGAAGATCACGCTGGAGTCGAACGTCGATTCGATGTAGGCGCGGGGCGAGGCGGGGCGGGCGGGGGAGGCCGAGCGCCGGTCTGCATCGCGCACGAGAGCCCGTCACCGAATCATGGCCCGGTCCCACGCCAGCCGGATCACCTCGAAGAAGCTGCTGGCGGCGGCCGCGGCGGCGCTGCTGGCGCTGTCGCTGCTGCCGACGCCGGCGACCCGGTGGGTGCGGGAGCTGCGGGGGCCGGTGGAGGTGATCGTGGGGCCGATCCAGAGCCCGATCGCGTCGCTGATCCGGGCGGTTCGGCCGCGGCCGCTCGCGGACCCGCTGGAGGCGGCGACGGTGGAGCAGCTGGCGCGGGAGCGGGATGAGTTCCAGTACCGGTACCACCAGGCGCAGATCGAGATCGCGCAGCTGAAGCAGCTGATCACGGACCTGTCGGGGGGGCTGAGCCTGAACCCGGACCTGCCGGTGCGGCAGGTGTCGGCGGCGGTGATCGGGGGCGGGTCGGACCCGGGGAGCACGCTGCTGAAGGTGAAGGCGGGGCGGAACGCGGGGATCGAGATCCAGTCGGTGGCGGTGGTGGCGGGCGTGCACCTGGTGGGGCGGGTGACGGGGGTGCACCCGGTGCACTGCGACGTTCGGCCGATCACGGACCGGGCGATGGGGCAGATCCAGGGGGCGATCTACCTGGACGAGCTGACGCGGGGTCCGATGTGCGCGCTGCGGCCGAACCCGGCGGAGCGGGGGACGCTCAGCGGGGACGTCGAGGCGATGCCGGCGACGGGGGTGGGGCCGGAGCCGCCGGAGATCCGGCCGGGGATGGTGGTGCGGGTGATGGACGGCGCGTGGCCGGAGCACGCGCAGGGGCTGATCATCGGCGAGGTCGAGCGGGTGGAGACGAAGGCGAACCAGCGGCTGACGGTGACGGTGCGGCCGGTGCACCGGGTGGACCGGGTGAGCCAGGTGATCCTGCGGGTGCTGGGGACGGCCCCCGCCACCCCCCCCACTGCCGGCATGGAGGGCGCGCGATGAACTGGCCGGTGGTCGTGGTCGTCGCGTACGTGATGCTGGGGCTGGAGCTGGCGCTCAAGCCCGCGCTGGCGATCGAGACGCCGGGGATCGCGCCGAGCTTCGTGATCCCGCTTGTGGCGTTCATCGCGCTGCACGCGCCGGCGATGCCGGCGCTGTGGGTGGCGGTCGCGCTGGGGGCGGTGCTGGACCTGACGAACCCGATGCTGTCGGCGGACGGGCGGCAGGAGGTCACGGTGCTGGGGCCGATGGCGCTGGGGTGCCTGGCGGCGGCGTACATGGCGCTGACGATCCGGGGGGTGCTGGTGCGGCGGAACCCGCTGACGCTGATCGTGCTGGCGGGGCTGTTCGCGCTGGTGGCGAACCTGGTGGCGGTGGCGCTGCTGTCGGTGCGGTCGATGTACGACGGGGCGCTGGTGTTCCAGCCGGTGCAGGAGCTGCTGAGGCGGTCGGCGAGCGCGGGGTACACCGGCCTGGCGACGATCGTGCTGGCGGCGGTGCTGATGCCGCTGTCGGGGCTCTTCGGGTTCCAGCAGGAGACGCACGGGCGGCGGATGGCGCGGCGGGTGTATTGAGGCGGCGCGGGTTCTTCAGCCGTGTTGCTGTCTATAGGCAGTGTGATGCAACGAGGGGTGGAGGTGTAGAGGTGAGGAGGAGCCCGCCCCCAACCCCCGCCCTCAGGGCGGGGGCTTCAGAGGGCGGAGGATGAGGAGAGGGGGAGTCGGGAAGCCATGCAGACTGGGGAGGGAGGCCAGGTAGCCCTCACCCGGCCCCTCCCAAGGGGAGAGGGGGCCGGAGGCCGCCGGGAGCGATGGAGAGAGCGAGGTCGGTCGTGGCGACCGGCTGTCTCGCTACACTGCGTGCATGGCGTCCCTGATTGTCTTCGATGACGGCAAGGGCCAGCTCGGCCCGCTCACCGACCTGCGGCCGGCGTTCGACCTGCGCACCGGGGCGTTCACGACGCTGGAGCGGACGGAGACCTTCTGGGGCGAGCGCATCAGCGGGCTTGTCGTCCCGCCTCACCTCGCGGCGATCACGCGCGAGCGACATGGACTGCCGGTCAACGGGGACATCGAGCCGGATGAGGAGGGGGCGCTGATCCTCAACGGTCGATGCCCGCTTTGGCGTTCGCGCGAAGCGCCCATGACGGGGTTCGGGCGGTTTGAGGAATCGAGCGGCGATCTGGTCATCGCCGCTTTGGAGCGGGACGATGCGCGGCGGTTCGTCCGCGGCGAACACGTCGAGGTCCGGCGGCGGCCCGAATCTCTCAGAAGCTGCCTCATCAGCCGGCCGTGGCACATTCGCACGTGGCGTGATGAGGTCATCCGCGACGACCTTCGGGAGATCGAAGGGCACAAGCCCGGGCCGGGTGAGATACCGCCCGGTGTCGGCCTCATCGGCAGCGACGGGGTTCGCATCCAGCCGAGCGCGAGGGTCTATCCCACGGCCGTGCTCGACACCGAGTCGGGGCCGATCCTCATCGGTGATCACGCCGTGGTCCGGCCCGGGGCGGTCATCACCGGGCCGGCGTACATCGGGCCGCACTCGACGGTGCTGGACCGGGCGGTGATCCGGGCGAACACGAGCATCGGGCCGTGGTGCAAGGTGGCGGGGGAGGTGAGCGGGACGATCTTCCAGGGGTACGCCAACAAGGCGCACGACGGGTTCCTGGGGGACTCGTACGTCGGGGAGTGGGCGAACCTGGGGGCGGGGACGACGAACTCGAACCTGCTGAACACCTACGGGGAGGTGCTGGCGCGGGCGACGCCGGGGAGCTCGATCGAGCGGACGGGGGAGACGTTCCTGGGGTGCATCATCGGGGACCACGCGAAGTTCGCGATCTGCACGCGGATCATGACGGGGTCGGTGGTGCACACGGGGGCGATGTGGGCGGCGACGGCGCCGGTGTCGGGGTGCGTTGCGCCCTTCGCGTGGGTGACGGACGCGGGGGCGAAGCGGTACCGGTTCGACAAGTTCGCGGAGGTGGCGCGGACGGTGATGGGGCGGCGGGGGGTGACGCCGAGCGAGGCGTACATGGAGCGCCTCAGGGCGCTGCGCGCGAGGAACGAGTAGAGCAGCACGCAAACGAGCGGCGGGTGCGCGGGCCGGGCGGGGCCACGGCCCCTGCCGATTGCAGGAGCACGCGATGTTGGATCCTCTCGCCATGTACGACTACCTCGCGCTCGCCCGCGGGCGGATCCTCGCGGCCGCCCGCGCCCTCAGCCCGGAGCAGTATCAGCAGCAGTTCCCGATCGGCCCGGGGACGCTGGCCCGCACGCTGACGCACATCATGCTCGCCGAGTGGTACTACGTGCAGCGGATGCTGGGCCGGGAGGCGCCACCCTACGAGCAATGGCCGTTCCGCATGGAGGACCCGCCGCCGCTGGCCGCGCTCGAGTCCGCGTGGAGCGATCAGGCCGCGGCGACCCGCGAGGCGATCCGGCAGGTCCGGGACTGGAACGCGCCGCAGGAGTACAGGGTGACCGACGACGGGGGCCGGGCGGTGGTCGTCGCCGCGACGGCGGCGGGGCAGTTCGTGCAGCTCTTCCAGCACGAGGTGCACCACCGCGCCCAGGCGATGAGCATGCTCCGGCATCTGGGGATCGGGATGGGCGACCTGGACTTCAACGCGCTGATGTTCGAGCGGCGTCCCGGCTGAGCGGCCCGGGCGGTCGGCGCAGCGCGGGGCGCCGGCCCCGGGGGCCGGACGCTCGCATCCTACGATCCACCACGATGCCCACCCTCTACCTCATCGACGGCTACGCCCAGTTCTTCCGAGCGTTCCACGCGATCCGGACGCCGATGACCTCGCCGGTGACGAAGGAGCCGACGAACATGACGTTCGGCTTCGTCGGGATGCTGCTGAAGCTGCTGCGTGGGCAGGGGCCGAACCTGGCCGCGGCGGGTGGGAAGCCGGACTACCTGGCGGTGGCGATCGACGTCTCGGGGGACAAGGAGACGTTCCGCTCGGAGCTGTACCCGGAGTACAAGGCCAACCGCCCGTCGCCTCCGGACGACTTCGGGCCGCAGGTGGAGCGGTGCCTGTCGCTGCTGGAGGCGATCGGGGTGCCGATCGTCGGGGCGGCGGGGTTCGAGGCGGACGACGCGATCGCGACGCTGGTGACGCGGCTGCGGCGCAAGCACCCGGACCTGCGGATCCGGCTGGTGAGCAAGGACAAGGACCTGAAGCAGCTGCTGGAGCCGGTGGGAGAGGGAGGCGGGGGGGTGGAGATGTACGACGTCCACACGGACACGGTGATCGACGCGGCGGCGCTGAAGGCCGAGTGCGGGCTGAGCCCGGAGCAGGTGATCGACGCGCTGACGCTGGAGGGGGACACGGCGGACAACGTGCCGGGGGTGGAGGGGATCGGGCCGAAGACGGCCTCGGAGCTGATCTGCACGTACGGGTCGCTGGAGAACCTGATCAAGCACGCGGACGAGATCAAGGGGAAGCGCGGGGAGCGGCTGCGGGAGGCAATCCCGCGGCTGGCGCTGACACGGTCGCTGATCGCGCTGCGGCACGATGCGCCAGTGTCGCTGTCGCTGGAGCAGGCGGCGACGGAGCACCTGGACCTGAGGGCGCTGATCCCGATCCTGAAGGAGCTGGGGTTCAACCGGTACCAGGATGAGGTGCGGGCGCTGCTGGGGGAAGGGGCGGAGGGGGAGG
>JBIQJK010000180.1:0-5782 GCA_044507535.1 Planctomycetaceae bacterium
GTCCGCACCCGGCGGGACGCGCGACGCCCGCAACAACGTCGAGCAGGTCCGCATCGCCACGCCGGTCCCCGGCGCCTGGTCCGTCCGCATCGACGGCGCCGCCGTCAACCAGAGCACCCAGGGCTTCGCCCTGGTCGCCAGCGGCGACATCCAGGGCGGCCCCGCCCGCGTCCGCATCGTCCTCGAGTCCTCCGTCCCCGCGCTCGTCCCCCCAGGTTCCGAGCAGCTCCTTGATGTGACCATCCTCCCCGGCGACGACACCATCATCCCCGGCAGCACCATGGTCGCCTACCGGACGGCCGACGGCGACGAGTTCGTCACCTCCGCCCTGACCCACGTCACCGGCGACACCTACCGCGCCACCCTCCCCGCCTCCCTCTGCGGCCAGACGCCCCAGTTCTACTTCACCGCCGCCGGCGTGGACACCGGCGTCGTCACCTTCCCCTTCGGCGCCCCCGACAACTTCCTCGCCTTCAGCGTCGGCGTGGACGAGCTCCCCTTCGCGGATAACTTCGACACCGACCAGGGCTGGACCGTCCAGAACATCCCCGTCACCAGCGGCTTCACCGGCGCCTGGGAGCGGGCCATCCCCGTCCCCGCCACCGGCGCTCCCCCCGCCGACGCCGACCCCACCGGCGACGGCTACTGCTTCGTCACCGACAACCGCGTCGGGAACTTCGACGTGGACGCCGGCATCACCATCCTCACCTCCCCCATAATGGACGCCTCCGGCGGCGAGGCCGTCATCTCCTACCACCGCTGGTTCTACAACAGCAACGCCGCGCAGGACACGCTGCTCGTCGAGATCTCCGGCGACGGCGGCGAGACCTGGTCCACCCTCGAGGACGTCGGCCCGCAGAGCACCAGCGGCTGGGTCTTCGCCTCCCACCCCATCCCCGCCGAGCTCGCCACCGATCAGTTCCGCATCCGCTTCACCACCAGCGACCTCGGGACCCAGGCGGTCGTCGAGGCCGGCGTGGACAGTGTCCGGCTCGACGTCCGGACCTGCGACGCCGCCGGCGCATGCCCCGCCGACTGGGACGACAGCGGCAGCGTGAACTCCAACGACATCAGCTCGTTCCTCACCGCCTGGCTCGCCGACGTCCAGAACGGGACGACCTTCGCCGACTTCGACCAGAGCGGCGCAGTCAACTCCAACGACATCAGCGCCTTCCTGACTGCGTGGCTCGACGCGGTCCAGAACGGCTGCTGACCTCCCCCACGGCATGGCCTTCCAGGCCATGCTCCTCCCCTCTCCCTCCTCTCCCAAGCCTCAAAGTCCCACCCCCGCGGCCCCGGCCCCAGGCCGGGGCCGTTTCCTTTTCACCGCCCCCCGCCCGGCGCCGGGATCATCTCGTACACCATCCCCACCGACGACAGCGCCACCGGGTACTCCACCCGCAGCCGCCACGCCTCGAACCGACCCGGGTCCCACCCCGCCCGCCGGATCGCCCACTCCACCATCTCCGCATACCGCGGCACCTCCCCCACCGCCAGCACCTCCGGCCCCCGCCCCAGCCGCACCACCGGCTCACTCTCGCTCAGCAGCCCCGTCGTCCACAGCTCCTCCGGCGGGCACATCTGGCTGTTCTTCGTCGTCGTGAACCCCCGCAGCCCCGGCTCCCGCGGCAGCGTCCCCTCCTCCAGGATCAGGTCCAGGATCGCCACCCGGAACGGCTTGGCGATCCGCGCGATCGACCAGCTGTGCGTCTCCTCCCCGTAATACCGCGGCGCCCCGTTCCGAAGCACGAACCCCATCACCAGGTTCACCGCCGCCTTCATCCCCAGGGCCGAGTGCATCAGCACCGCCCGCGACCGACCGTCCGGCCCGTCGCTCACCTCCACCTCCGGCAGCGGGCTCGAGCAGAACTCCGGGATCAGCCCCACCCCGTCTCCCTCCCCCGACAGCCGCCGCCGCCGACCCGCCGAGTACTCCTGCCCCTGCTTGTCCAGCGTCGCGTAGATCTGCTCATACAAAGGCTGCCGCGTCGGACGCAGCCGCCGCACCCCGAACTCCCCCCGCAGCCCGATCTCGTCCAGCCGCGTCGAATCCTGATCCGACGGGCGCTGGATCATCGTCATCACCATCGCCTCGGCCTGCACCCCCCAGATGTGGCTGTTGGCCTGGAACGCCGCCTTCCGCTGGCGCAGCACCGCCCGCTCCCCATCCCCGCTCCCCGCGAACCCGCTCACCATCGAGTCGAACGTCCGCCGGTCCCCCGCGTGCTCCGCCACCAGCTGCTCGAACCGCTCGCTCGCCTCCTCCGCCCGGCGCAGCACCGCATCGGGCGCCCCCAACCGCCCCATCGTCCGCAGCAGGTCCCGCATGTTCGCCGGCCCCGGCACGTACTGGGCCGCGGCCAGGGCGTCCGACGCCCCGATCACCCGGAAGACCTTCCAACAGAGCTTCATGTCCAGTTTCGTCGCCCGCTGCAGCTCGCTCGCCGTGGTCACCCGCGTCGGCAGCGACCGCACCATCGCCGAAAACAGCTCGCGCAGCGTTGAGACCAGCCGGATGGTCTCCTGCTGGAACTGCGGCAGCGGCTCGCTCGCGGGCGGAGTGGTGATCTGTGTCATGACGTCAACGTACCGGCGAACCGGCCCCATGCACCCCTATCGGCGGTCAGCGTGTGCATTGTGGATCCGACGGAAGCACCCCCCAAATCGAGGGGCCAAAGCCAGGAAAGAGTGTACCTTACAGCCCGTCCTTGCCCAGCTTTCGAGAACTTTTCAAGAAAAATCTTGCCCGGCCGATACCCCTGTTGCATACTCCCGTTGATTCCGAACCATCGCCGCGCAGCGGATGCGCCATGGGAGAGAACATGAAACCTCGACGTACCACACGCCCCGCCGCCATCGCCCTCTCAGCCGCCACCCTCCTGCTCGGCGCGGGCGCCGCCCTCGCCCAGCCGGCCAACGACGACTGCGCCGCCGCCGCGGCCCTGATCTCCGGCGTCCCCACCGGCGGCACCACCGTCGGCGCCACGCTCGACCACGACATGTCCATGATCTGCCAGTCGGACGCCTCCGACGTCTGGTACGTTCTGACCGCCGACACGGCCGGCCCCTACGAGTTCACCGTCTCGGGCCAGGACAACGCCGACCTCTCGCTGATGCTCGTGAGCGGGTGCACCTTCCCGATGGGGATCCACGGCTGCGCCGTCGGGGCCCCGGGCGTCCCCGCCCGCCTCGAGTACATGGTCTTCAGCCCCGGCGAGATGATCTACGTCCGCGTCGGGAGCCTGAGCGCCCCCGGCCAGGCCTTCACCGTCTCCGCCGGCCCCCTGCCCCCGCCCGGCAACGACGAGTGCGCCCAGGCCGCCCCGGTGCACCTCGGCGTCCCCGTCGAGGCGAACAACCTCTCGGCGACGACGAGCGTCGAGCTGCCCATGAACGACCTCTGCTCGTCGGTCGCCCCCGGCATCGCCGCCGGCGCCGACGTCTTCTTCGCCTTCACGCCCCCCTCCGACGGCTACTACGACTTCCACACCTGCGGCGCGGTCTTCGACACCGTCATCTCGGTCCACAGCGGCTGCCCCGTCAGCGAGGCCAACGCCGTCGCCTGCAACGACAACGCCCCGATGACCCGCTGCGACGACCCGTTCAACACCTTCAACTCGTACCTCGCCGGCGCCGAGCTCCTCGGCGGCCAGACCTACTACATCCGCGTCGCCGGCATCCGCTCCTACAACTCCTTCACCGGCGAGCTCGGCGACCCCGGCCGCGGCGCGTTCACCCTCACCGTCCTGCCCGGCGAGCACGTCCCGGTGCCCCCCAACGACACCTGCGAGACCGCCACGCCCCTGCCCATCGACGACGTCGTCTTCGGCACCACCGTCAACGCCACCGGCGCCCCCGGCCCCTGCGCGGACGGCGACCTCGACGACGTCTGGGACGTCTGGTACTCCTACACCTCCACCGCCGCGATGCGCAGCAACGTCGAGTTCACCATCCTCCCCGGCGCGTTCAACACCCAGGCGACGCTCGCCGCCTACCGCGGCTCCTGCGCCGGCGAGCTGATCACCTGCCAGTACTTCAACATCTTCACCAACCCCACCATGGCGATCACCGTCGCCGTTGACCCCGGCGAGACGATCCTGCTCCGCGTCGCCGGCTTCCCCGCAGCGCAGGACGACTTCACGCTCCTGAACCTCAACCTCGGGCCCGCCGCGCCCAACGCCCAGTGCGCCCTGGCCTTCCCCCTTTCCGCCGACGAGCCCGCCGTCGCGGACACCTTCGGCGCCTCCACCGACCAGGAGAGCCCCTGCGGCATCACCGACATCTACCCCCTCTGGTACACCTTCACCGCCCCGCAGGAGGGGTACTACCGCCTCGCCACCGACCCCGGCTCGGACCGCGCCACCACCCTGACCGTCTACGACGCCTGCGGCGGCGCGCACGAGGCCTGCTCCCGCATCGGTGACGACGCCTCCCCCGGCCCCGACGCCGCGGCGACCTCCCTCTTCCTCGAGGCCGGCCAGACCGTCATCATCCGCGCCGCCCTCAACGGCCCGGAGCGCGGCCAGTTCTCCGTCGTCGCCCAGGGCCCGCTCCCCCCGCCGCCCCCGGTGACCAACGACACCTGCGACGATGCGCACACCATCACCGCCATGCCCTTCTCCGCCAGCGTGGACGTCACCCTCGCCGGCCAGGACCAGGACGTCTGCGCCATCGCCGGCCAGGACCCGCGCCCGACCCAGGGCGGCATCTGGTACCACTACACGCCGGACGTGGACCGCGTCCTCAAGGGCGCCATCTCCAGCCCCGGCCGCAGCACGCTCATGACCGTCTTCGAGGGCGGCTGCGGCTCGCTCACGCAGGTCTTCTGCCGCGAGCCCAGCCAGTTCCACGACCGCGGCATCCGCCTGACCGCCGGCGTCGAGTACCACATCCTCATCAGCTCCCTCCCGCAGGACCACCAGCCCGGCGACCCGCTGGTGATGATCCCCTACGGGACGACGCTCGACATCAGCCTCATCGCCCCCGCCGTCCCGGCCAACGACATCTGCGACGGGGCCGAGCCGATCGTCGAGAGCGACCTGGCCTTCAGCGTCTCCACGCTCCCCGCCGGCGACGACCCCGTCACGCCCAGCTGCGCGACCACCGGCGGCGTCTTCGCCTGCGCGGTCTGGTACTCCTTCACCACCGAGACCGCCGGCACGCTCACGGTTGAGGGCGTCCGCGACGAGGAGGCCGACTTCATCTACACCCCCGCCGGCGCCCTCTTCTCCGGCGGCTGCGGCGCCCTGACCGAGGTCGCCTGCGACAACGCCCAGTCCGGCTTCTTCCTCTCCGACCGCTTCGAGTTCACCGCCAACCTCGCCGCCGGCGAAACCTACTACCTCGCCATCGGCGCCTGGCCCGTGACGGTGGGCGACATGACGAACGTCACCTTCTCCTACACCGGCGAACTCGCCGGCGCCTGCCCGGCCGACTGGGACTCCAGCGGCCAGGTCAACTCCAACGACATCTCCGCCTTCCTCACATCCTGGCTCGCCGACATCCAGAACGGGACGACCTTCGCCGACTTCGACCGCAGCGGCTCGGTCAACTCCAACGACATCTCCGCCTTCCTGACCGCCTGGCTCGCCGCCGTCGGCAGCGGCTGCTAACCCCTCCTTCTCCCCAATCCAAGAACCCGGCACTCCTCTGACCCCACCCCCGCCTCCTCGGCCCATCGCCGCGGGAGCGGGGGTGGCGGCCTTTCCGGATCACCCTCCCGCGGCGCGGGCTTTCAGCTGGTGTGTAGATTCCATCCCGACCGCGGCGGGGTCGGGGCTAA
>JBIQJK010000181.1:0-5747 GCA_044507535.1 Planctomycetaceae bacterium
ATCTCCACCCCCCCCGCCCCCTCCACCGCCGCCGCTGCCCCCATCCCCGCCGCCACCCCCGCCTGGGAGCGCTTCAGCGCCGACTCCGCCGCGGCCGTGGGTTTTCCACAGCACCCCTCCATCTCCCCCGACGGCCAGACCATCGTCTTCGCCTGGGCCGGCGACCTCTGGTGCGTCCCCAGTTCCGGCGGCGCCGCCTCCCGCCTCACCGCCCACCCCGCCACCGAGGCCGCCTCCTCCTTCAGCCCCGACGGCTCCCTCCTCGCCTTCGAATCCGACCGCGACGGCGCCCGCAACCTCTACATCATGCCCGTTCTCCCCGCCCCCGCCGGCGGCCACCTCCTCGGCGGCGCCCCCCGTCGCATCACCGTCTCCGACCGCCCCCAGACTCTTGGCGGCTTCTCCGCCGACGGCTCGGAGCTGCTCTTTTCCTCCTCCCACGAGCCCTCCATCTACCGCTCCCCCCGCATGTACCGCGTCCCGATCGACCCCTCCCTCCCCCCGGGCGCCCCGACCACACGCCTCACCGACGCCTTCGGCGCCTCCCCCCGCGCCTCCCACGACGGCGAGACCATCCTCTTCTCCCGCGGCCGCCCCGACTTCACGCGCCCCGCCTACCGCGGCTCCGGCGACCAGGACGTCTTCACCCTCCACCTCCCCACCAACACTTTCACCCGCCTCACCACCTTCAACGGCACCGACGGCGACGCCTTCCCCCTCCCCGACGGCTCCGTCGTCTTCATCTCCTCCCGCGACGGCCAGAACAACCTGTGGAAACTCGCCCCCGGCGCGACCGACGAGTCCCCTTCCAACCTGAAGCAGCTCACCTTCTTCCAGCCCGAGTCCCCCGTCACCGAGGATGGGACCGCCTCCATCGCCCACGGCGTCCGCGACCTGCACGTCTCCCGCTCCGGCAAGTGGGCCGTCTTCGCCGTCTGGGACACCCTCTACCGCCTCGACCTCACCCAGGAGAGCCCCCAACCCGTCCCCGTCCCCCTCCTGGCCACCGGCGACACCGCCGACCTCGACTACGAGCGCACCAACCTCGCCCGCCAGATCTCCGAGGCCGCCCTCAGCCCCGACGGCAAGACCCTCGCCGTCATCGCCCGCGGCGAGGTCTTCCTCCGCGCCACCGATGAGGGCCGCCCCACCCGCCGCGTCACCCACACCGTCGGGCGCGAGCGCGACCTCGCCTGGTCCCCCGACGGCCGCATCCTCTACTTCGCCTCGGATGAGTCCGGCAACTACTCCATCTACCAAGCCACCGTCGCCCTCACCCGCGACGACCTCAAGCTCCCCACCGAAACCCCCAAGCCCGCCGCCAAGCCCGACCCCGACCCGACCCCCGCCGACCCCAATCCTGTGGACCCGCCCCCGCCCGCCGAGCCCCCGGGCACCCCCGACCCCGATCCGCAGCAGCCCCCGACCCCCGAGACGCCCGCATCCGATTCCCCCGCCGCCGAGCCCGGCCCCGAGCCCGCCGCGGCGGCCGAGCCCGCGACTGCCGACGACCCCAAGCCCGCCGACAAATCCGGCGAGCCCAACAAGAAGAAGGACAAGGCCCCCGACCACGGCAAGCGCTGGCAGGACTCCCTCCGCTACACCATCGAGCCCCTCATCGACACCCCGGCGGAGGAGCGCTCCCCCACTCCCTCCCCCGATGGCACGAAGCTCCTCTACATCCGCGCCCTCGGCGATCTCATCCTCCGCGACCTCGCCACCGGCGAGGAGCGGACCCTCCTCACCGGCTGGAACGAGCCGGATGTCTCCTGGGCCGGCGACTCCCGCCACATCGTCTTCGCCCGCCAGGACCTCGACTTCAACAGCGACATCTTCCTCCTCGACACCGCCGACGCGGACGCCAGGCCCATCAACCTCACCCGCCATCCCGACATGGACGTCTCCCCGCGCCTCAGCGCCGACGGCAAGGTGCTGGTCTTCCTCAGCGACCGCGCCGGCGAGAACGGCGACTACGACGCCTACGCCCTGAACCTCGACGAGCGCCTCGACGGCCTCCCCGACTACGAGCTCGCCCAGCACTACAAGGACGCCGCGGCCGCCGTCAAGAAGCGCAAGCCTCTTTCCCCCGACGCCAAGCCCGCCGAGCCCTACACCTTCGACACCGACAACGCCTACCTCCGCGTCCGCCGCCTCACCTCCATCCCCGGCCGCCAGTCCAACCTCCAGATCACCCCCGCCGGCGACCGCATCGCCTTCACCGCCGAGATCGACGGCAAACGCTCCTTCTTCTCCATCGACCACAAGGGCGGCGACCGCAAGACCCTCGACGCCTCCTCCGTCGGCAACGTCACCGTCTCCCTCACCGGCGACAAGTTCCTCTACCTCAAGTCCGGCCAGGCCTACACCGTCCCCCCCGCCGGCGGGAAGGTCGAGTCCCTCCCCATCGACGCCCCCGTCACGATCGACATCGCCGCCCAGCAGCGGCAGAAGTTCCTCGAGGCCGCCCGCACCATCGGCGCCCGCTTCTACCACCCCACGCTCAAGGGCCTCGACTGGCCAGGCCTCACCGAGCGCTACCTCTCCCTCGCCATGCAGACCCGCACGAGCGACGAGTTCAACCGCGTCGTGGGGCTCCTCTTCGGCGAGCTCGACGGCTCCCACCTGGGCATCTGGGGCGGCGCCCGCTCCGGCCGCTCCAGCGACACCGACGGCCCCATCGGCCACCTCGGCATCGACGTCGAGCCCGCCGTCGCGGACGGCGAAAACGGAAGGCCCGGGTACAGGATCACCCGCATCCTCCCCGGCGGCCCCGCCGACCGCCGCTGGTCGCGCCTTGAGGTCGGCGAGACCATCGTCGCCGTCGACGGCCGACCGCTCGGCAACCCCGGCGACGCCCGCCCCGCCATCGACCTCGCCG
Source organism: Planctomycetaceae bacterium (assembly GCA_044507535.1). GTDB lineage: Bacteria > Planctomycetota > Phycisphaerae > Phycisphaerales > UBA1924 > CALAFV01. The sequence continues at coordinate 2,879 of JBIQJK010000181.1, forward strand.
CGGCCCTCGCCGGCAAGGCCAACCAGGAAACCCTTCTTGAGCTGGTGCGTGCCGACGGCGGCGGGACCCGCTTCGCCCTCATCACCCCCATCTCCACCGCCGCCAACGGCGCCATCCGCTACGAGGACGAGATCGCCCGGCGCCGCGCCCTGGTGGACAAGCTCTCCGGCGGCCGCCTCGGCTACCTCCACATCCGCGGCATGTCCATGACCTACGTCCGCGACTTCGAGCGCGACCTCTTCGCCGCCGGCGAGGGCAAGGACGGCCTCATCATCGACGTCCGCGACAACGGCGGCGGCTCCACCGCCGACATCCTCCTCTCCTCCCTCACCGCCCCCCGCCACGCCACCACCATCCCCCGCGGCGCCGACCCCGCCACCGTCCCCCCCGACGCCTACCCCCGCGACCGCCGCCTCATCTACGCCTGGTCCCGCCCCATCTCCGTCCTCATCAACGAGAACTCCTTCTCCAACGCCGAGATCTTCGCCCACGCCATCAAAAACACCAACCGCGGCACCCTCGTCGGCACCCCCACCTACGGCGGCGTCATCTCCACCGGCGCCTTCACCCTCATCGACGGCACGACGGTCCGCCTCCCCTTCCGAGGCTGGTACCTCCCCGACGGCCGGGACATGGAGAACAACGGCGCCCAACCCGACCTCCCCATCCCCCAAACCCCCACCGCCGAGGCCGCCGGAGAAGACCCCCAGCTCGAAGCCGCGGTGAGCGAACTCCTCCAACGCCTGAACTGACCCCCCACGTCCAACGTCGAATCCGAACCGCGACCGTCAGGGAGCAACTCGCCCGCGCACGCGCCCATCCCCCCGCACAGCTCTCCCAGACCCCGATGGGGTCACCTTCAAGAGCCGGGGGTAAAGGACGCGCAGCGTCCGCCACCCCCGGACCATCCCGTCGAACAAACCACCACGGCCCGCGGGGCTCAACGCCCCGCGGGCCGTTCTGCATCGAATCCCACTGCCCTTCGCACCGCAGCCCTCAGAGCAGCAGAGCCGTTCTACCGAAGTCGGAGCAACATGCCGGATTGGACCACCGGCACGATCGTGCCGTCTCGCAATGCAAACTGGCCCGCCAAATACCCGAAGCAGAACACCGTATTCCCCGGCACGGCATCCGCAAACTGACTGTCGTTCACGACGACGGTCACGGTAGACCCCAGCACCTTGACAACCCGCTGGCGTCCAAGATCGCGGAGTTCGAGTTCGTCCTCCACGACGCCGGCGAACCATATCGGATCACCGACAAAGTCCCCATGCGCGATCCGCTCCGTGGCGTAGTGATTGAAGGATGGGGGCGGATTGCCTCTCGTGCGACTCCAAGCACTCCGAATCTTGTCGGCAATCGTCGGCAGGAGTTGATCATACCGCTCGTCACGATGAGCCTGGACCACCTCCTGAATGAACCGAACCATCCCGGATTCGACGATCGCGGGATCACCAAATCCCGTTCCCGCGCACCTGCGGCACGGATTGACTCGGTCCGCGTACACCGGCGATACCAGGCCGCCGCCACGCCTGTGCCCGACGAGCTCCTTACTCCGGACGATCCCGTCGCCGCTGCAGCTCCCGCAGATGAGCCCGCGCTCGACAACGCCCACCCTCCGCAACGCCGCGCGAATATCGTGGCGCGGCGTGATCTGCAGAATCGGGAAGGTGTACGCAACCGTTCGCACCGTGCCGTACTCGCTCGCCGCCCTGGCGAACCCGATCGGATCTTCTCCACGACGGCGGTACACCTCGGCCAGGTGCTTTGCCCCGAGCGCAAAGAACAAGTTCTGACCCTCGTGCCACACCCATGTACTCACGCCGACGACTTCCCCCCGATCATTGACGAGCGGCCCCCCGCTGTTGCCCGCATTGATCGTGGCGTCCGTCTGGATCCACTCGGACGACTCGTCGTACTTCAGTTGATTCCTCACAACCAGAGGGATCTCGCTGAATGCCCGGACGCCGTTGACGACACCCCGGCTGAGCGAGAATCCGAACTGCTTCGGGAAACCCGCCGCCCACACCGTCTCCCCCTCAATTGGACGCCGCGTCGCGATCGGCAGCGCCTCAATCTTGCCTTGAACATCGAAGCCGGTCACCTTGACGAGCGCCAGGTCCAACCGCGGCTCAACCGCCACCAGCTCCAGCGACGCCCCTCGTCCATCCCCGAAAATCTCAATCTCCGCGCCCGCCGCACCTTGAATCACGTGAAAGTTCGTGAACGCATGCCCGTCATCGTCAACAAAGAAGCCGGTCCCCGTCGCGAAGACATCCTTCGCCTCGGTCTGCGCCCGAATGCGGAAGACGCCCCGCTTGAGCCTCTGGACAAACTTCGCATGCTGTTCTGCCGGAGTGCTCTGCTTCTCATCCGGCTGGACCGCGAGGGCTGTCCGCGACGGCAGGATCAGTGAAGCGCAGATCGCCCCTGCCCACACCAAGGCTCGACACCGAACTCTCATCCACACATTGTGACGAGTGAGCGAACGAAATGCAACCCACTACGATGTTCCCGCCGATACGGCCGCGGGGGGTATCGCGGCCGTCACCACCAAGATGTGGACAACTACACAAGGCGGCCAGGGCAAGGCCGCGGTGGACATAAGCTCCGGCTGCCCAGTGGCTTACACAGCGACGAGACCCGGGCTCGACATCCGCAATTCATGCAATCGTGTTGTCCAGAACGCATCGCCGATTCGTCGCGAAGCCCGGCGTGCCATGATGCAACCTCAAATGGAGCCCTAGAAGGGTGGCACCGAAACATATCCGGCTCACGCTTACGATGAACAGATCGCCTCCTGCCCCACACGCTCGTCCCCCATCCTCCCCACCGCCCCCCATGTACCCCTCCACCCTCCCCACCCACG
>JBIQJK010000182.1:0-5735 GCA_044507535.1 Planctomycetaceae bacterium
GGGTTCATTGGCGGGCACCTGGCGGGTGAGATGCTTCGGCGGGGGTACCGGGTGCGGGCGGTGGACATCAAGCCGCTGGACGAGTGGTACCAGGTTCACCGGAAGGCGGAGAACATCGGGGGGCGGCGGGGGGACCTGCGGGACCTGGAGAACTGCCGGCGGGCGACGCGGGGGGCGAGCGAGGTGTACCAGCTCGCGGCGGACATGGGGGGGATGGGGTTCATCGAGAACAACAAGGCGCTGTGCATGCTGAGCGTGCTGACGAACACGCACATGCTGATGGCGGCGCGGGAGAACGGGGTCGGGAGGTTCTTCTTCTCGTCGTCGGCGTGCGTGTACAACGCGGAGAAGCAGAAGGACCCGAACGTGACGGCGCTGAAGGAGGAGGACGCGTACCCGGCGATGCCGGAGGACGGGTACGGGTGGGAGAAGCTCTTCAGCGAGCGGATGTGCCGGCACTTCCGCGAGGACTACGGGATGCACACGCGGGTGGCGCGGTTCCACAACGTGTACGGCCCGTACGGGACGTGGGAGGGCGGGCGCGAGAAGGCGCCGGCGGCGATCTGCCGGAAGGTGATCGCGGCGAAGGTGTCGGGGCGGCACGAGATCGAGATCTGGGGCGACGGGACGCAGACGCGGTCGTTCATGTACATCAGCGACTGCCTGCTGGGGATCGACAAGATCATGCACAGCGACATCCTCGAGCCGATCAACCTGGGCTCGAGCGAGCTGGTGAGCATCAACCAGCTGGTGGACATCGCGGAGGAGATCGCGGGGATCAGGCTGGAGCGTCATTACAAGCTCGATGCGCCGCGCGGGGTGGCGGGGCGGAACAGCGACAACACGCTGATCCGGGAGCACCTCGGCTGGGAGCCGGACACGCGGCTGCGGGACGGGATGGAGAAGACGTTCCGCTGGATCTACGACGAGTTCACGGCGAAGTACGACGCGGCGAGCGCGGCGTCGGCGATGGTGTCGCTGACGGGGCAGGGGACGGGGGCGCGGGACAGCTACACGATGAAGGCGCCGGCGAAGAAGAAGGCGGGCGGGAAGAAGAAGGCCTCGAAGGCCGGGGCGAAGAAGAAGGCCGCGGCGTCGGGCGGGAAGAAGAAGGCCGGCGCGAAGAAGCGGGTCAAGGTGAAGGCCCGCCGGTGATGTGAAGGAAGAAGAAGGCTCGCCACAGAGGCGCAGAGGGCACAGAGAAGAGCAAGGCGTTCTCAACGCGGAGGTCGCGAAGAGCGCGAAGAAGAGCTCGAAGAACGGCAAGAGGAGAAGAGAACGCGGGGTCGGCGGGGGGAGCGGAGAGACGCGGGGAAGAGCAATGAATCGATGGTTCGGGCTTGGCGCACGAACCCGCCCCGGGCCCCATCCGGCCCCGACCCTCTTCAGCCCCGTCTTCCTCGTCCCTCGGTGCCCCCTCTGCGTCTCGGCGCCTCTGTGTTGAGCCCTGATGAGCGTCCGAATGTCGAGAAGCGCGAGACCCAAGACGATCCTGGTGATGAGCCAGGTGTACGTGCCGGACCCGGCGAGCGTGGGCCAGCACATGGCCGACGCCGCGGCGGAGCTGGCGCGGCGGGGGCATCGCGTGGTGGTGCTGGCGTCGGGGCGGGGGTACGACGACCCGACGGTGAAGTACCCGGCGCGGGAGACGCTCGATGGGGTGGAGGTGCGGCGGCTGCCGATGTCGAGCTTCGGGAAGAGGTCGATCCCGGTGCGGCTGGCGGGGCAGGGGCTGTTCCTGGCGCAGGTGATCGTGCGGGGGCTGCTGATGCGGCGGGTGGACGGGATCGTGGTGAGCACGTCGCCGCCGATGTGCTCGATCGCGGCGCTGATCGTGTCGTGGGTGCGGGGGGCGCCGATCACGTACTGGGCGATGGACCTGAACCCGGACCAGGTGGTGGCGCTGGGGAAGGTGAAGGAGGGGGCGCTCGCGGTGCGGGCGTTCGAGTGGCTGAACCGGCGGATCCTGGGGCGTGCGCGGGCGATCGTGGCGCTGGACCGGTTCATGAAGGGCCGGCTGGTGCGGAAGCTGCCGGCGGCGGAGGGGAAGATCGCGGTGATGCCGCCGTGGCCGCTGGAGGACTACGAGCTGGTGCCGCACGAGCGGAACACGTTCCGGGCGGTGCACAACCTGGGGGGGCCGCTGGAGAGCGGGGGGAAGTTCGTGGTGATGTACTCGGGGAACCACGGGCCGACGAACCCGATCGGGACGCTGCTGGAGGCGGCGGTCCGGCTGAAGGACGACAAGCGGTTCGTGTTCATGTTCGTCGGGGGGGGGATCGGGAAGAAGGACGTGGAGCGGGTGATGAGGGAGCACCCGGACGCGTCGATCGTGTCGCTGCCGTACCAGCCGATGAGCGAGCTGAAGTACTCGCTGGGGGCGGCGGACGTTCACCTGGTGACGGTGGGGAACGAGGCGGTGGGGATCGTGCACCCGTGCAAGGTGTACGGGGCGATGGCGGTGGGGCGTCCGGTGCTGCTGCTGGGGCCGCGGCCGTGCCACGTGTCGGAGATCCTGGAGCGGTTCGACATCGGGTGGCACGTGGAGCACGGGGACGTCGAGGGGGCGGTGCGGACGCTGAGGCAGCTCGTGGAGGCGCCGCGGGAGGAGCTGGCGGCGAAGGGGCGGCGGGCGCGGGAGGCGATCAGCGCGGAGCTGAGCAAGGGGGCGCTGTGCGGGGGGTTCTGTGATATCGTGGAGGGGGCGATCGCGGGCGGGGCGGGGGCGGAGCCGGCGCCGGCGACGGGGCCGGCGGCGCAGACGAGGACCGCGAACTAACCAAGGGAGCATGCCGCGTGCCGAACCCGCCGGCGATGACGCCGACCTCACCCCAGCTGACGACCGCACCCGCGGGCGCTGCGCCCGCCGCCGGCGGCGAGGCGCTCGCCGCGCCGATCGGGGCGGGTGGGGGCGGTGGGGCGGGGGGGAGCCTGGCGCGCAGCGCGATCCCGGTGCCGCCGCGGCAGCGGTTCCCGCTGCGGCTGAACATCAAGCGGGTGCTGTGGGCGGTGGCGTGGCGGACGATCTTCCGGACGTGCCCGCGGCCGATCCACTTCTGGCGGAACTGGGTGCTGCGCGCGTTCGGGGCGAAGCTGCACCCGACGGCGCGGGTGTGCCCGAGCGCGCGGATCTGGGCGCCGTGGAACCTGGTGATGCACGAGCACGCGGTGATCGGGGAGCACACCGACATCTACTCGGTGGACACGATCACGCTGGGGGCGTGCTCGACGGTGAGCCAGTACAGCTACCTGTGCACGGCGAGCCACGACTTTGAGGACCCGGACCACCCGCTGATCACGGCGCCGATCACGATCGGGGCGAACGCGTGGGTGGCGGCGGACGTGTACGTAGGGCCGGGGGTGACGATCGGCCGTGGGACGGTGGTGGGGGCCCGGTCGTCGGTGTACAAGGACCTCCCGGAGTGGGTCCTGGCGATCGGCAACCCGGCGCGGCCGGTGCGGGCGCGGGTGTTCAAGAGGCCCCCGGGCGGCCCCGGCGGCGCGGCGGCGATTATCTGAGCGGGCGGAACGAGAGCGCAGCTGACTCCCCGGCGAGGGCCGGCAGGACCCGACGACCTTGACGACGACGACGACGACCCAGCACGAGACCAGCGCGGCCGTGGATGCGGCCAAGACGCCTCGCGCGAACATCGAGGTCATGATCCTGTCGTACAACGAGGAGGCGAACCTGCCGCACGCGCTGCGGTCGGTGGCGGGGTGGGCGGACGCGGTGTACGTGGTGGACTCGGGGTCGAAGGACTCGACGCAGCAGATCGCGGAGCGGATGGGGGCGACGGTGGTGACGCGCCCGTGGCTGGGGTACGCGAAGCAGAAGAACTGGGGGCTGGAGAACCTGCCGCTCAAGAGCGACTGGGTGTTCATCCTGGACGCGGACGAGTCGATCACGCCGGAGCTGCGTGACGAGCTGCTGGCGATCGCGGCCAGGCCGGCGGAGCAGGTGCCGGAGGCGGGGTACTACGTCAACCGGCTGACGTACTTCATGGGGAGGCCGATCCGGCGGTGCGGGTTCTTCCCGTCGTACAACCTGCGGTTCTTCAAGCGAGGGCGGGCGCGGTACGAGGAGCGGGACGTCCACGAGCACATGGTGGTGGACGGGCCGACGGGGCGGCTGCGGCACATCATGCGGCACGAGGACCGGCGGGGGCTGGAGCACTTCTTCGCCAAGCACAACCGGTACTCGACGCTGGAGGCGCGGGAGCTGTTCCTGGCGCGGACGCAGGGGACGGGGGCGGCGGCGACGCGGCTGGAGCGCGGGATCGCGGTGCGGCGGTGGCTGAAGCACAACGTGCTGCCGCGGCTGCCGTTCTCGGGGCTGAGCCGGTTCGTGTACATGTACTTCATCCGGCTGGGGTTCCTCGACGGGGTGGCGGGGTTCCGCTTCTGCCTGGTGCTGGCGACGTACGACATGCTCATCTCGCTCAAGCTCGCCGAGCTGAGGGCCGCGGCCGCGGAGTCGGGCCCCGAGGCGGTGGCGGGGGCGGGGCTGCCGGCGCAGGGGCTGGCGATCCCGGAGGGCGAGGTCAACTCCGCCGCGTCGATCGCGCGGCCGTGATCACCGGTTCCGGCATGCTGCGCGTGGCCCATGTCATCCAGTGCGTCGACGACCGCTCGGGCGGGACGTCCACCGCGTTCCTCCAGGTGATGGAGGCGGCGGCGACGCGTCCGGGGCTGGAGCCGGTGGCGTACACGCTGCGCCCGCCGGCGGGGGATGCGGCCGCGGCGGCGATCGAGGCGGAGCCGGGGCGGTGGAGGCTGGCGCGGGGGCTGGGGAGGCTGGGGCCGGGGGAGCTCGGGGCGATGGTCGCGGGGGACATCAGGGCCGGTCGCGTGGACGTGCTGCACCTGCACGGGGTGTGGTCGCCGGACCTGGTCGCGGCGGCGGGGGCGGCGCGGCGGGCGGGGGCGCCGTGCTGCTGGCAGCCGCACGGGATGCTGCTGGACCACGCGCTGGCGCAGAAGGCGCTGAAGAAGCAGGTGTTCATGCGGCTGGGGCTGGGCAGGGCGCTGCGGGGGGCGGCGGCGTTCGTCTTCTGCAGCGCGGGGGAGCGGGAGCACTCGGTGCTGCCGCGGGGATGCGCGGGGGCGCGGCGGGTGGTGTACCTGCCGGTGACGGCGCCGGAGAGCGAGGCGGAGGTCGGGCGCCTGCGGGCGCAGGGGCGGGCGAGGTTCGGCCTGCCGGCGGATGCGGAGGTGGCGGCGTTCCTCGGGAGGCTGCACCCGGTGAAGCGGCTGGAGCTGACGCTGCGGGCGTTCGCGGGGGCGGCGGGGGCGAGGAAGGGGGCGAGGCTCGCGCTGTTCGGCTCGGGGGAGGAGGCGTACGTGGCGTCGCTGCGGGAGCTGGCGAGGTCGCTGGGGATCGCGGAGCGCGTGGTGTTCGCGGGGTGGATCAAGGGGGGGGACAAGTGGCTGGCGCTGGGGGCGGCGGACGTGCTGGTGCTCAACTCGCTGCACGAGAACTTCGGGTACACGGTGCCGGAGGCGCTGGGGGTGGGGACGCCGGTGGTGATGACGGAGAACCTGGCGCTGGCGGGGGACGTGGCGGCGGCGAGCCGGGGGGAGGGGTTCGCGCGGGTGTCAGCGCCGGAGGCGGGGGCGCTCGGCGAGGCGATCGCGGGGATGCTGTCGGCGCCGCCGAGCGATGCAGCGCGGCAGGCGGGGAGGCGGTGGGTGATGGAGACGTTCTCGGCGCGTGCGATCGGGCGCGAGCTGGAGGG
>JBIQJK010000183.1:0-5574 GCA_044507535.1 Planctomycetaceae bacterium
GCTCGCGGCGGGGGCGGGGGCGGGGGAGAAGGGGCGGCGGGGGGCGGCGATGGGGAGACGCGGACGATCGTCGATGGGCGGAACCTGACGCTGCGCGCGGGGGGGGCGCCGCTGCTGTACTGGCCGTCGTTCAAGGGGGACATCGAGCAGGTGCCGCTGCGCGGGGTGGCGGTGGAGAACTCGAGCAACTCGGGGTTCGCGCTGCGGACGACGTGGGACCCATTCGGGCTGCTGGGGATCGAGGAGCCGGACTGGCTGGACGTGGAGGTGTACCTCGACGGGTACTTCGAGCGCGGGGCGGCGCTGGGGACGAGCATGGACTGGCGGAACGCCGACAGCCGCGGCGGGCTGTTCGCGTACACGCTGATCAACGACCAGGGGGAGGACGTGCTGACGCCGGGGACGGAGATCGATCGCGACGGCGACACGCGCGCGATCGTGACGGGGGAGCACCTGTGGCGGATCAACGAGCGGTGGACGCTGCAGCTGGAGGGGGCGCACATCTCGGACGAGACGTACGTGGACGCGTTCTTCCGCGGCTGGGCGCAGAACCGGCGGGAGTTCACCAACGCGGCGTACCTGAAGCGGCTGGAGGGGAACACGGCGTTCACGCTGCTGGCGCAGGGGGCGATGCAGGACTTCACGCCGAACCAGTACCTGCTGCAGAGCCAGGGGTACACGGTGGACAAGGCGCCGGAGGCGGGGTACTTCCGGGTGGCGGACGACGTGTTCGCGGGGGCGTGGCCGGGGCTGGTGAACTGGTCGCAGGAGTACCGGGTGGGGCTGGTGCGGGCGAACTTCGTGGAGCCGACGGCGGCGGAGCTGGGGCTGCTGAGCCCCGCGCTGTCGGAGCGTGCGCTGGGGATCCAGCCGGGTGAGTCGCCCGGGGACGCGCTGCGGGCGCGGGGGTTCACGGAGGACTACGTGGCGCGGTTCGACACGCGGCACGAGCTGACGATGAAGGCGGACTTCGGGCCGCTGCGGGTGGCGCCGTTCGCGGTCGGGCGGTTCACGGCGTACGACACGGGGTTCGAGTCGTTCAACGGGGGGGAGGACGAGAAGCACCGCGTCTTCGGGGCGGCGGGGGTTCGGGCGTCCACGAGCATCCAGAAGGTGGACGACACGGTGGACTCGCGGTGGTTCGATCTGCACCGGATCCGGCACATCATCGAGCCGAGCGTGACGGTGTGGACGGCGGGGGCGAACCTGGACCAGGAGGACCTGCCGGTCTACGACGCGGAGGTGGAGTCGCTGGCGACGGGGTCGGCGGTGCGGGCGGGGATCACGCAGACGTGGCAGACCAAGCGCGGCGGGCCGGGGCGGTGGCGGTCGGTGGACTTCCTGGTGCTGAGGACGGACGTGGTGTTCTCCAGCGGGGACACGGAGCGGGAGTCGCCGGTGCCGCGGTTCTTCGACTACCGGCCGGAGTACTCGCTGCTGGGGGACTTCGCGGAGGCGGACCTGCGGTGGCAGGTGACCGATGCGCTGGGGCTGACGTTCAACACGATCTACGACTTCGACATCGACCAGCCGGCGCGGACGGTGGCGGGGGCGACGCTGGAGCACACGCCGGACTTCCGGACGTGGGTGGAGCTGCGGTACCTCAACGCGCTGGACATCACGTACCTGGACGTGGGGGCGGAGGCGCGGCTGACGCGGAAGTACACCGCGGCGGGGTACGCGACGTACGACACGGACGCGGGGGACTTCCGGTCGTACGGGGGGGTGATCCGGCGGCGGTACCCGTCGATCACGCTGGGCGTATCGTTCAACTTCGACAACCTGACGGACGACTTCTCCGTGGGGTTCGTGCTCGAGCCGCTGGGGGTGGCGCAGCAGCCGGTGCGGCTGGAGCGGCTCCAGCGGTAGCGGGCGGGGCGTGTCGCGAGGGGGCGGGGCGGGGACGAAGGGAACCATGACGTGTCGATCACCCGGCCAGTCGGATTTCGTGCCGCGGGGATGGCGGCGGGGCTCAAGCCGTCGGGGAAGTCGGACCTGGCGCTGATCGTCTGCGATGCGCCGGACCCGGTGATGGTGAAGGGTGCGGGGCACCCGATCGAGGCGCGGCGCTCGGCGGCGGCGGTGTTCACGCGCAACGCGGTGGTCGGGGCGCCGGTGGAGATCGGCCGGCGGTGGCGGGCGGGGGCGGCGCGGGGCGGGGACGCGGGGGCGCTGCGGGCGGTGCTGGTCAACGCGGGGACGGCCAACGCGGCGACGGGGGAGCAGGGGGTGCGGGACGCGGAGGCGTGCATGCGGGCGGTGGCGGGGGCGCTGGGGTGCCGGGCGGAGGAGGTGCTGCCGAGCTCGACGGGGGTGATCGGGCCGCGGCTGCCGGTGGAAAAGATCGTGGAGGCGGTGCCGCGGCTGGCGGCGCAGCTGGGGCGAGGTGAGGAGGCGGACTCGGCGGCGGCGCGGTCGATCATGACCACCGACCTGGTGCCCAAGAGCGCGCACCGGGAGGTGGAGCTGTTCGGGCACAAGGTGCACATCGGGGCGATCGCGAAGGGGTCGGGGATGATCGCGCCGCGGCTGGACAGCGCGGGCGCCCCCCCGCTGCCGCAGGCGACGATGCTGGCGTTCATCACGACGGACGCGGCGATCTCGCACCGGGCGCTGCAGCGGGCGCTGGAGAGCAGCAGCCGCGAGAGCTTCGACCGGATCAGCGTGGATGCGCACCCGAGCTGCAGCGACACGGTGATCGCGATGGCGAGCGGGGCGGTGGCGATGCCGGTGCTGCACGAGGACATGCCGGAGCACCACGGGTTCCGGGCGGCGCTGCAGAGCCTGTGCGAGGAGCTGGCCGAGCAGATCGTGCACGACGGGGAGGGGGCGAGCCGGACGTTCCGCGTGACGGTGCGGGGGGCGCGGAGCGTGGAGGAGGCGGAGCGGATGGCGCGGGCGGTGGTGGACTCGCCGCTGGTCAAGTGCGCGGTGCACGGGAAGGACCCGAACTGGGGGCGGATCGTGACCGCGGCGGGGAACGCGGGGGTGTGGTTCGACGCGTCGGCGGCGTCGCTCTCGATCGGGGGGGTGGAGGTGTTCCACCGGGGCGTGCCGACGGGGGTGGACAAGGCGGACCAGCGGCTGCGGGGGGCGATGTCGGGGGACCGGGTGGAGATGGTGCTGACGGTGGGGAATGGGGAGGCGTCGGCGTGGATGATCGGGTGCGACCTGTCGGCGGAGTATGTGCGGATCAATGCGGAGTACACGACGTGATGGGGGTGGGGGTGCGGAGGTGAAGCGGTGAGCGGGTGAGGGGGTGAGGGGGTCGGGAGATAGGCACTCGGCGTTGGGCACTAGGCACTAGCAGGAGGGTGGCATGCTCCTGCACTGCAGGGGCATGGCGAGGCGACGAGCATGGCAGAGCGGGTGCGCATCACGGATGTTTCGCCTCGGGACGGGCTGCAGAACGAGCCGGGGGTGATCCCGACGGCGGAGAAGGTGCGGCTGGTGGAGCTGCTGTGCGGGACGGGGGTGGATGAGATCGAGGTATCGTCGTTCGTGTCGCCGAAGTGGGTGCCGCAGCTGGGGGACGCCGCGGAGGTGTTCGCGGCGGTCGCGGAGCTTCCTGCGGTGCGGGAAGGCCGCGCCCCGATGCTCTCGGCGCTGGTTCCGAACGAGAAGGGGATGCTCGCCGCGCTGGCCGTGAACGACCTTGCCGGGCGGAGACTGATCGGCAAGGTCAGCGTGTTCACCGCGGCGAGCGAGAAGTTCAGCCAGAAGAACATCAACGCGACGATCGCCGAGAGCATCGAGCGGTTTGTGCGGGTGGTGGAGCTTGCGCATGGAGCGGGGATGCTGGTGCGCGGCTACATCTCGTGCGCCTTTGGTTGCCCATTCGTCGGCCGCGTCGATCCGACCGAGGTCGGCCGCGTCGCCGAGATGCTGGATCAGATCGGCGTGGACGAGTTCGACATCGCGGACACGATCGGCGCGGCCCGACCCGATCTTGATGACGACGTCGTTGACGAGGTCCTCTTTGCGGTCGCCAGCAAAGTCGCCCCGCCGCCGGCGAGCGGGTATGCGCCCGGACGGGTGACGCTCCACTTCCATGACACGCGCGGCCTGGCGGCGCGGTGCGTTCAGCGTGCCGTCGGCTTCGTTCGCTCGTTCGACGGCTCGGTCGCCGGGCTCGGGGGGTGCCCGTACGCGAGCACGCCCGGCAAGCGGGCGCCGGGGAACATCTCGACGGAGCTGCTCGTGCGGACGATCCATGATGCGGGGTACGAGACGGGGGTGGATCTGGACAAGCTCGCGGAGGCCGCGGCGTTTGCGCGGGGGATCGTGGCGAGGGCGCGTGCGGGGGCCGGGGGGGCGGAGGGGGGTGGCTCATGATCCGGTGTTCCATCGAGCACGGCGTCGGGCACCTGGTGCTGGACCGGCCGGAGAAGCGCAACGCGCTGACGCCGGAGATGCTGGCGGCGTTCGTGCGGGAGCTGACGCGGCTCGGGGAGGAGTGCCCGGCGGTGGTGGTGCGGGGTGAGGGGGAGGCGTTCTGCGCGGGGTTTGACCTGTCGCTGTGCCGCGATGATTCAGCCGCGCTGGCGGAGCTGCTGTGCGGGCTGTCGGATGCGGTGCGGGCGATGCGGGGGCTGGCGGCGCCGGTGGTGGTCGCGGCCCATGGGGCGGCGGTCGCGGGGGGGTGCGCGCTGCTCGGAGGGGGCGATTTCGTCGTGACGGATGCCGCGGCGAAGCTGGGGTACCCGGTGGTGCGGCTGGGGATCAGCCCGGCGGTGTCGGCGCCGACGCTGCGGCTGCGGACGGGGGATGGGGCCGCGAGGGAGCGGATGCTCGACCCGGGGCTGATCGATGGGAGGCGGGCGGTGGAGATCGGGCTGGCGGACGAGTGCGTCGCATCGCCGGCGGAGGTGCGGGGGCGGGCGGAGGGGATCGCGCGGATACTGGCGGAGAAGCCGCGGTGCGGGGTGGCGGCGACGAAGCGGTGGCTGAACGAGCTGGACGGTCTGGAGGATGGGGACGCGCTGAACCACGCGCTGGGGGTGTCGCTGTCGCTGGTGGGCTCGGCGGAGGAGCGGGAGCGGCTGGCGGCGATGTGGTCGCGCCGGGGCAAGAGCGAGCAGAACGGGAAGGAGGCGTGATGGCGACGGAGGAACTCGCGCTGCTGGAGGTCTCGGGGCCGGTGGCGAGGCTGACGCTGAACCGGCCGGGGGTGCGCAACGCGCTGTCGATCCCGCTGCTGGAGGCGCTGCACGGGCGGGTGGACGAGATCGCGCGGCGAGAGGAGGTCACGGTCGTCGTCGTGACCGGGGCGGGGAAGGCGTTCTGCGCGGGGATGGACCTGAAGGCGGTGCTGTCGGACCCCGCGCTGCCGATCCGGCTGCTGACGCTGCTGGCGGACCTGACGGTGAAGATCCGGGGGTTGCCGGCGGTGGTCGTGGGGCGGGTGAACGGGGCGGCGATCGGGGGCGGGTGCGGGCTGGCGTGCGTGTGCGACCTGGCGGTGACGCACGCGGACTCGAAGATGGGATTCCCGGAGGTGGACCTGGGGGTGTGCCCGGCGGTGGTGGCGCCGTGGCTGGTGCGGAAGATCGGGGCGGGGGGGGCGCGGCGGGT
>JBIQJK010000184.1:0-821 GCA_044507535.1 Planctomycetaceae bacterium
CACCCTCTTCCCCCTCGCCCTCCTCGCGACAGTCCGTCGCCGCCGCCGCTGACCCCAGCGACCCACTCACCCCCTCCCCCCCGTGGCACGGGCTTTCCAGCCCGTGTCTCCTCCTCTCCCAGTTCTCCCCGCCTCCTTCTCCCCTCAGCCGCGAAGCGGCGCCAGAAAGTAGCCCAGGGCGCAGCCGCGCCCCGCGGCGGAGCCCTGGGTGAGCAACGCTCCGAATCACACGAGCCCCAACGGGGCGACACTCCATCCCACCCCACGCTCCCTGAACCCCATCGCACTCCCCGCCAACCGCACCCTCACTCAACCTCAAATCCAACCCCCTGAGCTGATCAACCGAAAAACGAGCGCCCCCCGCCTGCCTCCCATTGCACCAGACCATTGCACCAGACCCCGCGCTTCTCCACATCCACCAGCAGGTACGCATCCCACCCTCCAACGATCTTGATCCGCGGCTCTTCCACAGAGAACCGCTCGCCGACGAGCAGCACCCACCGCCCATCCCCGCTCCACACGAACCGCTCCGCCCCCCCGCGGCCTCACCCACCTCAACAACAACGTTGCGATCCAGCGCCGCCGGCAACTCCCGGAGCCGCACCGTGCGCCGCCATCCGGCGACGTCGACGTCACCGCCGCGGCATCATCCCGCCCGCACCCTATCGATACACCACGATCCGCCGCCCTCCCCGGGGCCGCGCGACCCGCGGCGCTCGTTCCCTCTACAATCCCCCCCCTCTCCCCCCCCCCGTCCTTCCCTTTCCCCCCCCCCCAGCCCCCCTCCCTCCTTTATTTCAAACCCCTTTATCTCCTTATCT
>JBIQJK010000184.1:831-5521 GCA_044507535.1 Planctomycetaceae bacterium
CCCCCTCATGCCCCCTCCCGCGATCTCCGCTTCCGCCATCCCCATGCCCCCATCCCTCCCCGCCGCCGATCCCTCCGCCTCCACCGACCGCGCCCCCCCCTGGCCCCACCGCTCCCTCCTCGGCCTCCAGGGCATGACCCCGCAGGACCTGCGGACCCTTCTCCACACCGCCCGCTCCTTCGCCGACGTCTCCACCCGCTCGGTCAAAAAGGCCCCCGCCCTCCGCGGCAAGGTCGTCGCCAACCTCTTCTTCGAGGACTCCACCCGCACCCGCGTCTCCTTCACCCTCGCTGCCCAGCGCCTCAGCGCCGACGTCGTCGACCTCGCCGGCGCGGGCTCGTCCGTCTCCAAGGGGGAGACCATCGACGACACCGCGGCCAACATCGAGGCGATGGGCGTGGACGCCCTCGTCGTCCGCCACAGGGCCAGCGGCGCGGCCGCGCTGATCTCGGGCGTCGTCCGCTGCGCCGTCATCAACGCCGGCGACGGCAAGCACGAGCACCCCACCCAGGGCCTCCTCGACGCCTACACCGTCGCCGAGTCCCTCGGCCGCCTCGACACCTTCGACCTCTCCGGCCTGAAGATGGCCATCGTCGGCGACGTCGTCTCCTCGCGCGTCGCCCGCTCCAACATCGCCGCGATGACCGCCCTGGGCGCCCAGGTCGTCTGCGTCGGCCCGCCGACGCTCGCCCCGCGCTCCCTCGAGACCCTCGGCTGCCGCGTCGAGCACGACTTCGACGCCGTCATCGGCGAGGTGGACGCCGTCAACATGCTCCGCATCCAGTTCGAGCGCCACGGCGAGGGCGGCGGCGAAACCGTCAAGGGGGCCGCGGCCGCCCCGGGCCGCTCCAGCCCCGCCTTCCCCAGCCTCCGCGAGTACATCCAGATGTACTCCCTCACCGAGGACCGCGCCCGCCGCATGAAGCCCGGCGCGATCGTCATGCACCCCGGCCCCATCAACCGCGGCGTCGAGCTCGCCGCCCCCGTCGCCGACGGCCCCCGCAGCGTCATCCTCCGCCAGGTCACCAACGGCCTCGCCGTCCGCATGGCCGCGCTCTACCTCTGCGTCACCGCAGCAGCCGCGGCCGCGTCCGCGGCATCGGGATCCGCCCGCTAGCCCCCCGAGCGGTGTACCCTTGCGGTCATGACCGACGGCCAGTCCAGACCGACGAGCCCCCCTGCCGGAGAAGCGGGGGGCGGGGGGGGGATGCTGCTGATCATCAGCGGCCCCTCCGGCGTAGGGAAGACGACGATCACCCGCGCCGTGGAGCGGGATTTCGCCGGCCAGGGCGCGGTCTTCAGCGTCTCGGCGACGACGCGCCCCAAGACGGCCGCGGACCGCGAGGGGGTGGACTACCACTTCGTCACCGATGAGGAGTTCGACCGCCTGATCGAGCGGGGCGCGTTCCTGGAGTGGGCCGGCGTCTTCGGGAAGCGCTACGGCACGCTGCGCGGCTGGGTGGAGGCGCGGCTGGCGGAGGGGAAGCTGGTCATCCTCGAGATCGACGTGCAGGGGGCGATCAACGTGAAGCGCGCCATGCCCGACGCCTTCGGCATCTTCGTCCTCCCCCCCAGCGAGGAGGTGCTCCTCGAGCGCCTGCGGGCGCGGAAGCGAGAGCCCGAGGAGGTGATCCAGCGCCGGTTCGCCGAGGCCAAGCGAGAGATCGCCGCGGCCAAGGCGTCCGGGGTCTACGACGCCTTCGTCGTCAACGACACCCTGGAGCACGCCATCGCCGAGGCCGAGGGGCTGCTGCGGGCCGAGCTGGCCCGCCGGGGGCGGTAACCGCCGCGGCGGGCCGGGGGAGGCGATGGGGGAGGGGGGCGGGATGGGGCAAAAAGCAAAGCCGCCCCCGGAGGCAAAGGGGGCGGCCTTGCTGGAGGGAATGAAGAAGGTCGTTGTCAACGGTCCTACGCACGAGCGGGGGCGTTCGTTCGCGCTTTCGGCGAGGAAACTGTGGGGGGAGTCCCGGGCGGTGCGCTCGGCGGGGGCAGAGAGGAGCAGGAGAGGGGGAGAGACGGGCTGAGAGCCCGTGCCGCGGGGAGGCCCGTGCCGCGGGAAAGCCCTTGCCGCGGGGTGGGGGTAGGATTGGCCCCTATGGCGATCATCGTTTTTCAGCACAGCGCGGAGTCGGGGGTGGGGCGGCTGGGGCTCACGCTCCGGGATCACGGATTCAAGCTGGATATCCGGCGGCTGGACCTGCCGGAGACCGCGGCGCCCGGCGGGATTCCGGGCAACCGCCACGTCCCGCCGGACTACGACAACGTCGAGGGGGTGATCGCGCTCGGCGGGCCGCAGAACGTCACGGACCAGCCCCCGCCGCCGTGGATGGAGGCGGAGCTGGCCTACCTCCGCGGGGCGCACGAGCGGCAGCTCCCGGTGATCGGCATCTGCCTCGGGGCGCAGATGATCGCCCATGCCCTCGGTGGCACGGTCGGCCCCTGCACGCCGGAGTGGGGGTTCCACAAGGTGCAGATCCCCCCGCCGGCGCAGGTGGAGACGATGATGGCCGGGATCGCGTGGGACTCGTGGCAGTTCCAGGCGCACAACCAGGGCGTGCTCGAGCTCCCGCCGGGCGCCCTGGTGCTGGGGACCTCGCCGGCGTGCAAGGTCCAGGCGTTCAAGATGGGCCTGCGGACCTACGGGTTCCAGTACCACTTCGAGTGCGACCGCCCGGCGATCGACGCCATGATGGCCAGGGCCCCCGGCGGCGTCCCCGCGGGCTTCGCCGAGCAGGCCGAGGCCTGCTACCCGGAGTACGCGCGTCTGGCCGACCGGCTGTGCGTGAACATCGCGTCCTACGTCTTCCCGCTGCAGCGCAAGCGGATCGCATAAATGGCCAGACGGGGAAGGGCCCGGCGGGGAAGGGGGGATGAGAGGAGCAGGTGGCGACACGGCTGACGGTCCGGGTTCCGGGTGACTACGTGCTGGCGCGGGATGTCTGCTCGTACGGGTACTTCCTGCTCGCCCCCAACCGCTGGGACCCCGCCACGCTGACGTTCTCGCGCGTGCTCGACCTGAGCGAGGGCCCCGCGCTGATCCGCATCCGGCAGGAGGGGGCGAGGAACACGCTGGCGCGCGGGCGAGGCGGCGGGGGCGACGAGACCCCGCCGGGGAAGCCCGGCGCGCCGCTGACGGTGATGGCCAGCCGCGGCCTGTCGCGCGCCGAGATCGCCGAGGCCAGGCGGCTGATCGGGCGGATGCTCCGCCTCGACGAGAGCGAGGAGACCATCGCCGCGTTCCACAAGGTGGACCCGCGCTGGAAGAAGTCCGGGCGCGGCCGGCTCATGCGTTCGCCGACGTTCTTCGAGGACGTCATCAAGACGGTCACGAGCTGCAACGTCACGTGGCCGAGCACGATCATCATGAACACGCGGCTGTGCGCCGTGCTGGGGAGGGGGAACAAGGAGATCGGCCGCGGCTTCCCGTCGGCGAAGAAGATCGCGGGGACCAAGCCCGGCCGGCTGCGGGCGCGCTGCACCGTCGGCTACCGCGACCAGCGGATCGTGGATCTGGCGAAGATGTTTGTCGCCGGTGGGCGGCGGGGCGGGATCGACGTCGAGTGGTTCGAGGACCCGTCGATCCCGGACGAGGCCGTCCACGCCGCGCTGCTGCAGTGGCCTGGGATCGGCCCGTACGCCGCGGCCAACATCATGCAGCTCCTGGGCCGCTACGGCCGCCTCCCGCTGGACACCGAGTCCATTCGCCACGGCAAGACCATCCTCGGGATGACCGGCACCGACCGCGCGATCATGAAGGCGATCCACGCCCACTTCGCCCCCTTCGGCGAGCACGCCTTCCGCAGCTACTGGTTCGAGCTGTGGGACTTCTACGAGGCCAAGCGCGGCAAGAGCTGGACGTGGGAGCAGGAGACGACGGGGAGGTCGTTCACGGCGAGTCAGTTCTGAGTCGATGAGCGGTATCGGAGGGAGGTGAGGTGCTGGCGGCCGCGGTGGGGCAGGCGGAGATGGTGAGGGAGGTGAAGGGGGAGTTGGTCTGGGCGAGGCGGTGGAGGAGGCGGGAGGTGGGGGTGGGACGGGAGTGAGAGTTGAGGGGAGAGGGGGAGTTCTGGAAGCCATGCAGGTTGGGGAGGGAGGCCATGGAGCCCTCACCCCAGCCCTCTCCCGGAGGGAGAGGGGGCGGAGGGGAGAGGGAAAAAGGAGAGGGAGAGGAGGAGGGCACGGCCGGCCCACCCGCCTCAAAGCGGCCAGTCGTGGCAGCCGGATGGGCGCGGGGGGACGGTTGAGGCGGGGAGGAGGGGGAGATACGGGCTGGAAAGCCCGTGCCACGGGGAGAGGGGGAAACCCGAGGATTCGCCGTAGATCGAGATGATGAGAAGAGACGGGGAGGGGGCTCATCCTCGGCGTGACGGGATGTGCCGCGGGCGAGGTGGGCGAGGGTGGTGGAGGCTTTGCGGACGGCCTCGGTGGTGGTCGCCGGGGCGGTGTGGGTGGGGATGTAGGTGATCTGGGTGAGGGCCTGGAGGGCCAGGGGGTGAGCGGCGGCGGCCAGGGAGGCGGCGCGGCGGTGGTTGAGGCGGTCGAGGCCCTCGAGGGTGCGCTGGGTGTCGGGGTGGTCGAAGAAGGCGATCAGCTCGTCGAGGTCCAGGCCGTGCTCGCGGGCGAGGTCGAGGGGTGACTGGGCGCAGCCGGGGTCGGCGAACTGCTGGATCAGGAGGGAGGGGTCGGGGAC
>JBIQJK010000023.1:0-36961 GCA_044507535.1 Planctomycetaceae bacterium
GCCCCAGTGGAGCGCAAGCCCCGGCCGCTGTCAAATGGTTTCTACACGCCAGCTCAAAGCCCATGCCCTCCCTCGCCTACCCGTGGCACGGGAGTTTCAGCCCGTGTCTCCATCTCGCTCCCCTCGCCTCCGCACTTCCACATCCCTCAGATCCTCTCATACCCTCCTCCACCCCATGCGCTTCCTCCTCACCTCCATCGGCTCCTCCGGCGACATCAACCCCTTCATCGCCATCGGCCGCGAGCTCCGCTCCCGCGGCCACGGGGTTCTCTTCCTCACCAATCCCCACTTCCAGCCCCGCATCGAGGCCGCGGGCCTGGGCTTCCACCCCCTGGGCACGGAGGAGGAGCACCTCCGCATCCTCCACAACACCCGCCTTGCCAACCCCATCCTCAGCCCGATGCACGTCGTCGGCCAGATCCTCGCCACCACCGTCGAGCCCACCGTCCGCGCCCTCGAATCCCTCGCGGACGACTTCAAGCCCGACTGCATCCTCCGCCACCACATCAGCTACGGCGCCCGCTGGGTCGCCCGCGCCCGCTCGATCCCCTCCGCCACCGCCATCCTCACGCCGCTGTTCTGGTTCAGCCGGCACGACCCCGGCGTCTACCACCCCGTCCCGCTCCCGCATCACCCGCGCTGGCTCGGGCGCGGCGCCATCACCTACGGCTCCGTCGCCTTCCGCTTCCTCCTCGACCGGCCGATGAACAGACTCGCCCGCCGGCTGGGCTACCCGCCGTCGCGCGACGCCCTCTTCGCGGAGTCCTTCGACGCCGAGCTGACTCTGGGCCTCTGGTCCCCCCACTACCGCCCTTCCGCGCCGGACGACCCGGCCCACGGGCGCATCTGCGGCTTCGCCTTCTACGACCGCCACCCCACCGACGAGCACCCGCCGGCAGAGATCGAGCGGTTCCTCGCCGAGTCCCCCGGCGACCCGCCGATCGTCTTCACACTCGGGACCAGCGTCGTCCACCACGCCGGCCGGTTCTACCACCACGCCGCCGCGGCCGCCCGGATCCTCGGCCGCCGCGCCATCCTCCTGACCGGCAAGCCCGAGTACGCCCCGCCGGCGCACGCGCTTCCCGCCGGCGTCCGCGCCTTCACCTACGCCCCCTTCTCGACGCTCCTTCCCCATGCCGCGGCCACCGTTCACCACGGCGGCATCGGCACCACCGCCCAGGCCCTGCGCTCCGGGCGGCCGGCGGTGATCATCCCGTTCGCCAACGACGAGTTCGACAACGCGCTGCGGGCCCGCGCCCTGGGCGTCGCCGTCACCACCCGTCCCCACCTGCTCACCCCCCGCCGCCTCGCCCGCGCCCTCTCCCGCATCCTGGACAACCCGGGCGTCTCCGCCGCCGCGGCCGACCTCGGCGCCAGGATCGCCGCGGACCGCGGCGCGAAGACCGCCGCCGACGCCCTCGAACGCCTCGCCGCGTCGTAGCCCCCCTCTCCTCCCCGTCCCCGTCTAGGTTCCGCTCTCCCCCACCCCCGAATCCTCCGACGGCTGGTTCCCCGGCCCATCCGGGAACACCGCGTTCTCCACCCACTTCAGCACCGTCAGCGTCACCACCCCGCCCGCGGTCGCCAGCACCGCCAGCTTGAACAACCCCAGCCCGCTCGCGAGCCCGATCGCCGCCGTCAGCCAGACCGCCGCGGCCGTGGTCATGCCCGTCACCACCTCCCGCCGCTGCAGGATCACCCCGGCCCCCAGGAAGCCGATCCCCCCGATGATCCCCTGCAGCACGCGCGACAGCTCCGCCCGCGCATCCCCATCCGTGCCCAGTTGCACCAGCATCTCCCACCCCGCGATCACGAACGCCGCGGCCCCCAGCGAGACCAGCGTCATCGTCCGCATCCCCGCCGGCCGCCTCTTGCGCTCCCGGTCGAGCCCGATCAGCAGCCCCAGCGCCATCGCCGCGCCCAGCCGCAGGGCTATCTCCTGCCCACTCAGCGTCTCCACGGCGCATTCAATCGGTCCCGGCGCGGCCGATCCATGCGCCCCGCGTAAGCCCCCCCTCACCCGGATGGCCGTTCCACCTCGCGCCCGCAGCCCCCGCCCACCCCGCATAGGCTTGCCCTGACATGCCCCTCCCCCGCATCGCCATCATCGGCCGCCCCAACGTCGGCAAATCCTCCCTCATGAACATGCTCGCGAGGGAGAAGCGGTCGATCGTGGACCCCACGCCCGGCACTACGCGCGACCGCGTGACCGCGCTGGTCACCCTCGACCCACCCGACGCCACGGGCCGGCCGCGGACCGTCGAGCTGACCGACACCGGCGGCTACGGCGCGTACGTCGCCGAGGGGCGCCGCTTCAACGAGGTCGGCGCCGACCTCGCCACGCTCACCGACGACATCGAGTTCCAGATCGGCCAGGCCGTCGCCTCGGCGGACCTGGTGCTGTTCGTCGTTGACGCCCAGGCCGGCCTCACCCCGCACGACAAAGAGATCGCCCGGCTGCTGCGCGAGCGCGTCCTGGGGGGGAAGGACCGCCCCAGCATCCCCGTCCAGGTCGTCGCCAACAAGGTGGACGGGCCGAAGTGGGAGGCCCACGCCCTCGAGGCCGTGGCCCTGGGCCTGGGCGAGCCGCTGATGGTCTCGGCCAAGAACAACTACATGCGCCGCGACCTGATCGACCGGCTCTACGAGCTCGTCGAGGGCCTCGGCCTCCCCGAGGACGAGCCCGCGCCCGGCGCCGACATGCTCCTGGCCATCGTCGGCAAGCGCAACGCCGGCAAGAGCACCCTCGTCAACGCCCTGGCCGGCCAGCAGCGGGTCATCACCAGCGAGATCGCCGGCACCACCCGCGACGCGGTGGACGTCCGCTTCGAGCTCGACGGCCGGTCCTTCGTCGCCATCGACACGGCGGGGCTGCGCCGCAAGAAGTCCTTCGCCGACCGCATCGAGTGGTTCGCCTTCGACCGCCTCGCCCGCTCCATCGAGCGAGCGGACGTCGTCCTGCTGCTGATCGACGCCACCGAGCCGATCAGCCAGGTGGACCAGCAGCTCGGCCAGATGATCACCAAGGCGTACAAGCCGTGCGTGATCGTCGTCAACAAGTGGGACCTGGTCGAGGGGCAGCGCGGGCGCGACGGCCGCCCCATCACCCCCGAGGCGTACGAGGACTACATCCGCAAGGAGCTCAAGGGCCTGACTTTCGCCCCCATCTCCTTCATCTCCGCCGCCAAGGGGACCAACCTCCGCCCCACCATCGACCTGGCCTTCCAGCTGCGGGAGCAGGCCCTCCAGCGCGTCACCACCGGCAAGCTCAACCGCCTGGTCCGCTCCATCTTCGAGCACCGCGGCCCGCCGTCGAAGCTCGGCACCTTCGCCAAGCTCTACTACGCCGCCCAGGTCGGCGTCGCGCCGCCCACCATCGGCCTGGTCGTCAACCGCCCCGAGCTCTTCGACCCCGCCTACGAGCGCTTCCTGATCAACCGCTTCCGCGAGGAGCTCCCGTTCCCGGAGGTCCCCATCCGCCTGGTCATCAAGGGCCGCAGGCGCAAGGACGGCAAGGAGGGCGAGCCCTTCGAGGACGTCCGCGCCCTGGAGGAGGCCGCCGCCCAGACCGAGCGCCCCGCCGCGGCCCCCGCCATCGCCCCCGAGGTGGACGACCACGAGTGGACCGAGGAGGAGGCCCGCGCCTTCTTCGACGAGATGGACGAGGACTGACCCGCCCCGCCGGCGCGAACCGGCCCGGCCGCTCTCCCCTGCAACTTACCCTCCCCCAATCCGATAACGCCCCGGCCCAACCGGCATCCCCGCCTCAACACGCGCCCGGCGTCCACGGCCTCGTGGCCGGTTCGCGCCCGTCTTGCGACCCGTGGGCCCGGGAGGTATGTTCAACGCTTCCCGGCCCATGGGCGGTCCGGGCTCCGATTCCTCTACGGGCTCGCGATCCGCGGCCCAGTCGAAGGTGAGAACATGGACGCGTCGGGCTGGGCCAACTCCGAGCGGGACTTCCGCGAGGACGGCCTTCGGGCGAGGCTCCGCGAGTTTGCGCGGGGCCGCGCCCTGGACGGGATGCGGCTGCGGGACCTCGTCACCCGCGCCGACGCCGCGGCGGGCACGCCCCGCGTGCAGCTCATGTACGCCCACCACGTCTTCCCCGATGAGGTGGACGCCTTCCGCCGGCAGATCCAGGTCCTCCAGCGGCAGTACCGGTTCATCCCCCTCTCCGAGGCCGTCCGGCGGTGCCTCGAGGGGCGGGTGGACGGGGTGTACGCCAACTTCAGCTTCGACGACGGGCTGGAGAGCCAGCTCGCGGGGGCGCGGGTGCTGGCGGAGCTGGGCGTCAAGGCGTGCTTCTTCATCTGCCCGGGCGTCGTGGGGGAGACCGACCACGCCAAGCTCAAGGCGTGGTGCAACGGCTCGCTGCACCAGCCCGCGGCGAAGGTGCTGAACTGGGACCAGGTCGAGGAGCTGCTGCGCCTCGGGCACGAGGTCGGCAGCCACACGTACACCCACACCGACCTCGGCCGGCTCAGCGGCGACCAGGCCGCGGAGGAGCTGGGGCGGGCGCGCGAGGAGCTGGTCCGCCGGCTCGGGCCGGAGTGCGGCCGGCACTTCGCGTGGCCCTACGGGCTCTTCTTGAACATGACGGCGCAGAACGCCGCCACGGCGTACCGGCTGGGGTACGAGTCGTGCATCAGCGCCATCCGCGGCGCGCACGGCGGCGAGGCCGCGGGCTCGGCCCGGCCGTGCCTGCGCCGCGACCTGGTCATGGCGTGCTGGCCGCGGCGGCATGTGCGGACGCTGCTGCTGCGCAACGCCCGGCGGATGACTCAGGCGGGCGCGGCGTGGCCGGAGGGCTGGGCCCCGACGATCGAGGGCGCCGCCTGATGGTGCGGACGTTCATCCTCACCTCCTGCGAGCGCGGGATCGCCTCGCTGGCGCTGCCGGAGCTGGCGGCCACGCCGGGGATCGAGATCGCCGCGGTGGTGCGGTCGCGCGGCGAGCTGACGCCGAAGCAGCGCCGGCGGCGGCGGATCAAGACGCTCCGCAAGACCCTGGCGATCGGCCCGCTGGGGGCCGTCAACGGGATCCGGATGCGCCGCTGGTACGGGGCCGACCTCGACCAGCTGCTGCGGCTTCCGTCGCTCGAGGAGGCGTGCGCCGAGCGCGGCGTGCCGCTGGTCAGCGTCCCCTCCGTCGGCCACCCGGAGACCGTCGAGGCGGTCTCGTCGCTGGGGGCCGACCTCGGCCTGTCGCTGGGCAACGGGTACATCGGCCCGAGGGTCTTCACGATCCCGCGGCTGGGGATGCTGAACATCCACCACGAGGTCCTGCCGCGGTTCCGCGGGGCCCAGTCGGTGATCTGGCAGATCTACCACGGCTCGCGCGAGACGGGCTTCACGATCCACCGCATCGACAGGGGGATCGACACCGGGGCGGTGGTGTACCAGGAGACCGTGCCGATCACCTTCGCCCCAACGCTGGGCGAGACGGTGACGCGGACGCTGGCGGAGGTCTTCGTCCGCAGCGTCAAGGCGCTCTGCCGCGTCGTGGCGGAGGCGGAGACGGCGATCCCCGCCGCCACATTCCAGACCGGCGGCGAGCACTTCACCACGCCGACGTTCCGGCAGTTCCTGCGGATGAAGCGCGAGCACGCCAGGCTCGCCCGCGGCCACGGCGCCTGAGCCGGCCCGTGCCGGGGCGGGGCTTTGGCCCGCCGCCGGCGTGCCCTTTACAATCCGCCGTGCTCATCCTCACCGTGATCCAGGGCCCGGACAAGGGCAAGAAGTTCGAGCTCCCCGGCAACGAGCCCCAGCTCATCGGCCGCTCCTCCGAGGCCCTGCCGCTGACCGACACCACCGTCAGCCGCCGCCACGCCGAGCTCACCCCCGACCCGACGCGCAACGCCTGGTACATCCGCGACCTCTCCAGCCAGAACGGCACCTGGGTCAACGGCGAGCGGATCACCAGCCGCGTCCGGCTCAAGCCGGGCGACCAGGTCCGCACCGGCTCGACGCTGTTCGTCTTCGGCCGCTCCGAGCCGGACGACACCATCGACGTCATCCGCATCGCCCGCCCGGAGCTGATGGAGTCCTCCATCGAGGCCGCGCTGCCGAGCAACGAGGACTCGGTGGTCCTCGCCGAGCCCGAGCCGCGCTCGGCGGCGGTCCACCACCTCCGCGTCATCTACCAGCTCACCACCCTCCTCTCCCAGACGCTGGAGCGGGACGCGCTGCTGCGGGGCGTGATGGACCTGGTCTTCGGCGAGTTCAAGCCGGAGCGCGGCTTCATCGTCCTCTCCGAGGGGATGCGCGGGCCCAGGCCGCAGCCGGCCGTCGTCCAGTACGCCTCCCCTCCCGCCGGCAAGGACGACGCCAAGATCCACATCTCCCGGACGATCCTCCAGGCCGCGATCCGCTCCGGCGAGGGCGTGCTCTCCACCAACGCCATGCACGACCCGCGCTTCACCGCCGGCGACAGCGTGCAGCGCCTCTCCATCCGCTCGGCGATCTGCGCCCCCATCCGCTTCCGCGACCACACGTACGGGGCGATCTACATCGACTCCACCATCGCCAACTACACCTTCACCACCGAGCAGCTCGCCCTGATGAACGCCATCGGCCAGCACACCGGCCTGGCGCTGGCCAACCTCGACCTTTACAG
This sequence comes from Planctomycetaceae bacterium, assembly GCA_044507535.1. Lineage (GTDB taxonomy): Bacteria > Planctomycetota > Phycisphaerae > Phycisphaerales > UBA1924 > CALAFV01. Next base: position 6,619 of record JBIQJK010000023.1, read on the forward strand.
CGAGAAGATCCGCACCGAGCGCCTCGCCGCCATCGGCCAGACCGTCGCCAGCCTCTCCCACTCCATCAAGAACATCCTCCAGGGCCTCCGCGGCGGGGCCGACGTCGTCGAGATGGGCCTGAAGAAGGACGACCTGAAGGTCGCCCGCGGCGGGTGGGCCATCCTCAAGCGCAACCTCGACCGCATCATGGGGCTGACGCTCAACATGCTCGCCTACTCGCGGCAGCGCAGGCCCGAGCCCGAGCTCGTCCGCGTCCCCGCGCTGGTCGAGGACTGCGCCCAGCTCCTGCAGGACCAGTGCGCCGCCAAGCAGGTCGCCCTCATCGTGGACGCCGACCACGACATGCCCCCCTTCGCGCTGGACCCCAGCCTCGTCCACCAGGCCCTGATGAACGTCATGGGCAACGCCGTCGAGGCCGTGGACGCCCGCACCGGCGTCGTCACCGTCCGCGTCTCGTACCACCCGCGCCCCGCCCCCCCCTCTCAGGCCTCCGCGCCCGCCTCCGCCCCCCGCGCGGTGCTGAGCCCCCCCACGTCCCTCCGCCCCGGCCCCGAGGTCCACATCGCCGTCATCGACAACGGCCCCGGCATCCCCCGCGACCGCCAGCGGAAGATCTTCGAGCCCTTCTTCTCCACCAAGGGCCTCCGCGGCACCGGCCTGGGCCTGGCCGTCACCCAGCGGATCGTCGAGGAGCACGGCGGCCGCATCCTCGTGGACTCCGCCGAGGGCAAGGGCGCGACCTTCACCATCGTCCTCCCCGCCGAGACCACCATCTCGATCGACCCCTCCGCCACCGCGGACACGCGTCACGGCGACCGCGAGGCGATCTGACCCCCCCACCCCCCCGTGGCACAGGCGTTCGGGGGGCAGCCCGTGGGGCCCTCCTCTCTTTTTTCTCTCCTTCTGACGCGAAGAACCCCGGCTTTCTGCAAGGCCCATCGCCCCCGCCACATCTCTCACGGCGGCGCAACCGGCCGCGAAAACGAGGAGACCCCATGCGTACCCCCGCGCTCCCGGGCCGTCCGGCCCGCATTGCTGTTGCTGCGCTCGCCCTGGCCGTCCTTCCTCTCTCCGGCGCGGCGGCGGACACCATCACCGTCGAGGTCCACCACAGCTCCTTCATGGTCGCCTCTCCCGTCCCCGGCGAGGGCTCGCCCCACGCCACCATCAACCTCGGCGACACCGTCCGCTGGGTCTGGATGGCCGGCTTCCACAGCGTCACCTCCGACGACAACATCTTCGACTCGGGGATCCACGAGACGCCCTTCACCTACGAGTACACCTTCAACGATCCGGGCCTCTTCCCCTATTACTGCGCCGTCCACGGCGGCTCCGGCGGCATCGGCATGGCCGGCACCGTCACCGTCGTTCCCGCCCCGGCGGGCCTGGGCGCCCTGGGGGCCGCCGCGCTGCTGGCCGCACGCCGGCGGCGGCGCTGACGAGCGCAGGCGCGATCGCTACGCGCCCGCCGCTTCCACATCCCCCAGCGTGTCCTTCACGTACAGCTCGCGGACCAGCACGATCGTCGCCGCCGTCGCGGGCGCCGCGATGATCACCCCGATCGCCCCGAGCAGCACCCCCAGCACGAGCTGGGCCGCGATCGTCAGCGCCGGCGGCAGGTGCACCGTCTGCTGCTGGATCATCGGCGTGATGATGTACCCCTCCAGCGTCTGCGCCACCACCACCAGCCCGATCACCCACAGCACCGTCTCCCCGCCCCGCGGCATCGCCACCAGCACCGCGGGCGTCGCCCCCACGTACGGCCCCAGGTTCGGCACGAAGTCCATCAGCCCCGCGAATACCCCCAGCGCCACCGCCCCCTCCAGCCCCAGCAGCCACAGCCCCGTCGTCATCACCACCGCGACCGACGCCATCGCGATCCCCTGGCCGATCAGCCACCACCGGAGCGTGTCGTAGAGCTTCCGCAGCAGCTGCCGCGCCCGCTCCCGGTGCTTGGGGGCCACCAGGCTCACGATCCCCGACGTGTAGAGCCGCGGCGACGCCGCGAGGTACACCCCCACCACCGCGACGACCACCACCGACACCAGCAGCCCCAGCGTCCCCGCCAGCAGCCCCGTCGCCCGGTCGATCACGATGCGCCCCGGCTGCCGCAGGAGCGACTCCGCCTCCGGCGTGCTCTCCACCAGCCACCGCCCCGCCGCCGTCTGCGACAGCCGCTCCTCGAGCTCGTCCACCGATCGCGGGAGCACCTCCCCGACCAGCGACACCTGCTCCACCGCCCGCGGCGCCGCCCACCACCCCCCGCCAACCACCAGCCCGACGATCGCCACCAGCACGATCGCCAGCGACCACCCGTGCCCCAGCCCCGTCAGCCGCTCCACCCCCTCCGACAGCGCCCGCAGCAGCACGCCGAGCAGCACCCCCGCGAACAGGAGCCCCAGCAGGCTCGCCCCCACCCACAGGAACAGCAGCACCGCCAGCGCCGCCGCCGCGAGCCCCACGACGAGGCCGGCGCGCTTCGCGAACTCCACCATCGGCATCCGCACGATGGCCACGCGGGTCGGCGGCTCCTCGCGCCGCAGGCTCCCCGCATCCGCCTCGTCGTCCGTGCCGGCCGCGCGGACCGCCGGGGGTCTCTCGGGGGTTTGAGGCTGGTCCGGGGACGGCGAGCCGGGTGCAACCATGGGAGAGACGCCTCGCCGCGGCGGGTTGCGCTCGGAAGGGCGCAACCCGCCCGCGGGCGACTCTAAAACCCACGCCCCGCCCCCGTATGAACCCGCGCTGAGCCGGTATGCTGCGGGCGTGCCCCCGCGTTCATACCGACGCCCGCGCATCTTCGGGTTCGGCCCGATCGGCTTCGTGTTGCTGGCCCCCCTTGCCGCGCTGATCTGGGTCGCGTGGACCGGGCACGACCTCCGACATGACCTCCTCCGGCTCATCACCGCCGCGATGGGCCCCCGAGCGCTCTACGCGTTTGTCTCGAACTGGCTCACCGGGCACTTCTTCTCCCTGCACACGCCCCAGTTCGGGCTGACCACGCTCGCGGTCGCGCTGCTCGTCCTCCACTTCGCGCCTCGTCCGATCGGCGCCCGTCGCTACGGCGTCCTCGTCGTGTGGTCGCTTCTCGAGCCCGTGCTGATGTGGGTGCTGCCGTACCCGTGGTGGCTCTCCGGGCCGACGTGGTCCGCCTCCATCGCGACAGCCGTGGAGACCGCGGCCGGGTGCGGGTCGGCCCTCTGCCTGTGGTACGTCACCCGCTCCCGCATCGTCGCCGCCGCGACGCTCGGCGCCGTGCTCGTCCTGTACCCGGCGGGGGACACCTTCCTGGTCCTATCCATGCCCCCCGGCGGGTTGCTGGCCGTTCTTCTCTGGCATCTGGCCGTCGCCGCGATCCTCGCCTTCTGGGTCGTCCGTCAGTGGCGCAGCATCAAGCCCGACCACGCCTGCCAGTCCTGCGGCTACGACCTCCGCGGCCTCGCCGGCGCGGCCTGTCCCGAGTGCGGCGCGCCCGTCCCCGCCCCTACCCCGGCCGGTTGAACCCGCCGCCCACCCCCACGCCCTGCCGGCGCTCCTCCTCCGCCCGCTCGAGCAGCTCCCTCACCTCCTCGTCCGTCGTCTGCGAGAAATCCTCGTACCACGCCCCCACGCTGAAGAAGTCCTCCGGCATCGCCGCGCACACCACCTCGTCCACCTCCCCCCGCAGCAACTCGCACGTCTCCGCCGCGCCGACCGGCACCGCCACGATCACCCTCGCCGGGCCCATCTGCCGCACCGCCGCCGCGGCCGCCCGCATGGTTGATCCCGTGGCGAGCCCGTCGTCCACCAGCACCACCGTCCGCCCCCGCACCTCCGGCGGCGGGCGCCTGCCGCGGTACGCCTCCTCGCGCCGGCGCAGCTCCTCGAGCTCCCGGCGCGTCTCCTCGTCGATCACATCCATCGGGATCCGCAGCCCTTGCACCACCGACGGGTTTAACACCCGCACCCCCCCGCTGGCGACCGCCCCCATCGCCAGCTCCGGCTGCACCGGCACCCCCAGCTTCCGCACCAGGAACACGTCCAGCGGCGCCCCCAGCGCCCGCGCGAGCTCGTACGCCACCGGGACCCCGCCCCGCGGCAGCGCGAGCACGATCACCTCCCCCCGCCGCGCCGGCTCTCGCAGGTCCCTGAGCAACCGCCCCAGCACCCGGCCCCCGTCCCGCCGATCGGCAAACAGCACCCGCATGCCCCGCTCCATGCTTCCCCGCCCGCCGCATCGCCCCAGCCTCCCCCCGGCCAATGCCAAACGCTATCCGGACCGCCGCGGCCCCCCATGAATCCCGGTGCACCGGGCGGGCGGGGCGACGGCCCGATGGCCGCCGCCGCGCATCTCATCACCCACTTCCAAGCGTGCCACCGGCGGAGAATCCCCGTACCATCCCGCCACACCGTCCCGCCACGCACCCGCCGCAAAGAGGAGATTGCAGCGATGAGCGTCAGCGCCGGCAGCCTCGGCATGTTCGTCAACGCTACGGGCAAGTGGCTCTCCGCGATCGAACGCTGCGACCACACCGACGCCCGCTTCTTCGCCAACGAGGTCCGCGTCGCGGCCAAGCTTCTGGCCATCGACCCCGAGTTCAAACGCCGCTACGCCGCCGTCTGCTCCGATGGCGACGGGCCCGACCCCGAGGCCGCGATCGAGATCGTCGGGGCGCTCATCAACGCCATCACCGAGGTCGCCCGCACCGGCGACGATCCCCCTTCCGCCAACGAGCCCGCGCCCTCCGCCGCGTTCACGCCCCCCTCCGCGCGCGCCCCTACCCTCCCGCTGCCCGGCTCCCCCCCACCATGACGGAACCCGACGCCAACGTGCAGCTCCGCAAGCGGCAACTCCGCGACCAGGTGCAGACCGCCCTGGCCGCCATCGCCCCCGACGACGCCGCCGACTTCTCCGACCGCATCTGCCTCCACCTCCAGGAGTGGCCCCCCTACATCGCCGCCCGCGTGGTCATGCTCTTCGCCCCCACGCCCACCGAGCCGGACATCCTCGACCTCGTCAGCGCGGCCGCGGCCTCCGGCAAGCGCCTGTGCGCCCCCCGCACCGACTGGCAGAGCCGCCGCCTCCGCCCCGCCATGGTCAACGACTGGGCCGCGGACCTCGTCGCCGCCCGCCACGGCGTCTTCGAGCCCCACCCCGACTGCGCCCCCGTCCCGCTCACGGACATCGACGTCGTGATCGTCCCCGGCGTCGCCTTCGACCGCACCGGCTGCCGCCTGGGACGCGGGGGGGGCCTCTACGACCGCTTCCTCGCCGAGCCCGAGCTCCGCGCCGCCACGTGCGGAGTTTGCTTCGCCGCAGCCCTTTTGCCCGATCTTCCCTGTCAGCCCCACGACGTCCGCGTGCAGGCCGTCTGCACCGAGCAGGGGCTGATCCAGGCCGCCCCACCGGCCACCTAACCCGCGTTCCGCCGGTCCTTGCACGCCCCCCACGGCGCGCCCGCCGCGGACCCATTCTCCCTCCAAGGACGCCCCATGGCCCTCGCATCGCAGATGTCCCGTCACGACCGCACCTCCGGCTCCTGGGGGAGCGTCTCCCGCCGCCGCCGGCGCGGGCCGATGCGCTCCCTGGTCCTCCTCCTCGTCGCCGGCGCGGCCGTCGGCGGGGCGGGGTGGGGCCTGTGGAACCTCACCGCGGGCGAGCCCGCCGAGGCCGCCGACCAGCACGCCGCCCACCCGGAGGCCGCGGCCGATCCCCTCGCCCTCGCCCCGACGACGCCCATCGCCCCCGCCAACGCCGCGCCGGCCCCTGCCCGCGCGGAGAGGAACCCGCAGTCGGCCTCGGCCCCCGTCGTCCTCGAGATGGGCCGCCCCTCCGACAACGAGGCGCCGGCGCGCGACCCCCTCGCCCGCCCGGCCAACGAGACCACCCCCGCACCGGCCCCGGCGCCCACGCCCCAGCGTGAGCCCGCCCCCGCCGCGACCGCCACGCTTACGCCCCCGCCGCGGCCGACGACCGCCGCGGGCGACCGTCTCCCGAGCGACATCGCCGCCATGGTCGCCGCGGCCGAACGCGCCCGCGCCGAGAACAAGCTCGTCGAGGCCCGCACGCTGCTGAACCGCGCCCTGCTCGACCCCCGCACCACCGAGGCGGACCGCGCCGCCCTGCGCCAGGGCATCGCCGACCTCAACGCCACCCTCGTCTTCTCCCCCGCGGTCATCAAGGGCGACCCGCTCACCGACACCTACACCGTCCGCCCCGGCGACTCCCTCGCCAAGATCACCGCCAACCTCGGCCTGGGCGTGGACTGGCGGCTGATCCAGCGCATCAACCGCATCTCCAACCCCAGCCGGATCAACGTCGGGCAGAAGCTCAAGGTCGTCCGCGGCCCCTTCCACGCCGTGGTGGACAAGAGCGACTTCCGCATCGACCTCTACGCCGGCGAGCCCATCTCCGCCTCCGCGGCGGCGACCCCCGGCCGGGCCGGCGGCGCCGAGCCGGGGTGGATCTACATCCGCTCCTTCCGCGTCGGCCTCGGCGAACACGGCACCACGCCGATCGGCACGTTCATCGTGCGGCCGAACAGCAAGCTCATCAACCCCTTCTGGCGCAACCCCCGCACCGGCGAGGAGTTCGCAGCGGACAACCCCAAGAACCCCATCGGCGAGCACTGGCTGGGCCTCGAGGGCCTCGACGAGGCCACGCGCCAGTACGAGGGCTACGGCATCCACGGCACCATCGAGCCCGACTCCATCGGCAAGGAGATGTCCATGGGGTGCGTCCGCCTCGCCGCGGACGACGTCGCCATGGTCTACGAGATGCTCGAAGAGGGCGTCAGCATCGTCCGGATCGTGCCCTGACCCACCATCCCCCCGATGGCGCGGGCTTTCAGCCCGTGCCTCAATCTCCTCCCCGCCCCAACGGATCCCACGCGGAATCCGGGTGCCACGGCCGGCCGTGCTCGCTCTCTCTGCCCTCACACACTCTCTCCCCCTACGGCCCCCGACTCTTCTTCTCCTCTGTCTCCTCTACGAACACAATCATGTGTCCTTCCCCTCTTCCCCTTCAAACCCCGACAACGCCGCCGCCACGCCGCCAGCCCCATCTCCTGCCCCCCCGACACCGACCTCCCCATCACGCCGCTGAGCCACACGCCCTCCTCCCCCGGCCGCTGCACCAGCACCCGGCCGTACCGCGGGTCCACCAGCACCCGCGCCGTCCGCAGGTCGAACGCCGTCGCCGTCGGCCGTCCCAGCCCCAGCAGCGGCGACCGCACGACCTCCAGCCTCCCCGGCGCCACCCGCACCACCGTCGGCCACAGGAACCCCCACACCGTTCGCACGAGCATGAGCACCAGCAGCAGCCCCAACCAGGGGATCCCCACCACCGGCAGGTGCGGCGAGAGCCTGATGCGGACCAGCGCCAGCGCGAGCGCCGCGACGGCCACACACATGGACGCGCAGAACGCAATTTCACGCGGCGATTCGGAGGCGTGCGTGATCCGGAACCATTCCGGCTCTGAAAACTCCTGTCCGCCCGTCGCCCGCGCCCGCGCGATCACCCCCTCGGCCGCGGGGAGCAGCTTCCCCCACGCGGTCACCCGCAGCCGGTGCGCCGGGTCGCACTGGTACGGGTACGCCGCGCCGTAGCGCTGGTCCTTCGCGCGCCACAGCCAGATGGCCGCGACGCTGACGGCCGCGCAGACCAGATCCACGATCGCCTCACCCCGGCTCCGACATGATGAGCACCGGCACGACCTCCGGCTCGGAGACGTCCGTCGCCCCGCGCTCGCGGACCTCGCCGACGACACCCGCGGCCTCGCCCGGGTCGTCCGCATCGTCGATCACGCGGATGCGGAAGGCCGGGTCGCTCACCTCGGCCCGGCGCAGCCGCCCCCTCGTCCCCCTCATCCCCGCCTCCCCACCCCCTTCACCCCTCTGCCTGCCGCCCGCCTTCCCACGTCTTCTGTCCAGCAGCCGATCGGGCAGCAGCGCGATGGCCACCGCCGCGGCCGCCACCACGATCAGCACGGGGAACAGGAGCCACGAGACATACCCCCACACGCCCCCACACACGCGACGGCGCCAGGACGGCGACCCCCAGCGCCAGGGACCAGCCGCTGAACTCGTCAGACTTGACGACGCACAGCAGGAGCCGCCGCATCGCCCGCTCGTCCCCGGGGAGAGCTTCCGGGCACAGGCGGATGTCCGCGGCCGCCGGGTGCTGAGGCGGCCCGCCATCCGGCAAAGCGGGCGCAGGAGTCGAGATCGAGGTCACAGGGGAGAGAGCCCACCACCTCCCCCTTCCCATCCCCCATCCGGCCCCTCACACCCCCCGCTCCGACCCCCGACACGGCCCCTCCAACCCCTCTCGAAACGCCCCTATCCAACCCCTCTTCCGACCCCCATTTCGCACCCCCTTCGGACGGGCTTTTTCACCCCGTCCCGCCTATACTTACGGGTCGGCGAGATCGCCGTTTTTTCCCGAGTGTTTCCGGGGTTTTTGGGGCGGTTGCCGCCCGGGGTTTCCGGGCCGCGAGCCCCCGGCGAGGCACGGGCCGATGCGCCCCGATGAGCCACCCGATCAGGCGCTCGCGCCGGGGCACGGTTCTCCCCGATTCAGACCGACCGAAGCGACCATCCGACCGACCGTCCCGACACCCACCGAGGTGACCACTTGTCCGAAACCGCCGCCACGCCAACGACTCCAAGCTCCGCTCTGCCTGCTGAGGTTCCTGTGAACAACGGCCGCGCCTACGGCGAGGACCAGATCAAGGTCCTCGAGGGCCTGGAGGCGGTGCGCCTCCGCCCCGGCATGTACATCGGCGGCACCGGCATCGGCCCCCTGCACCACCTCGTCTACGAGGTCGTGGACAACTCCATCGACGAGGCGATGGCCGGCTTCGCCGACACGGTCGCGGTCACCATCAACGCCGACGGCTCCTGCACGGTGGCCGACAACGGCCGCGGCATCCCCGTCGGCCCCAAGAAGCACGAGAACCCCGCCTACGACGGCAAGCCCGCCGTCGAGATCGTCATGACCGTCCTGCACGCGGGCGGCAAGTTCGACAACGCCGGGGATGCCGCGGGCGGCGGCGGCCAGGGGGCCGGCGCCTACAAGGTCTCCGGCGGCCTCCACGGCGTGGGCGTCTCCTGCGTCAACGCGCTGAGCGAGTACCTCGAGGCCGAGGTGTACCGCGACGGCAAGATCCACCACATCGCCTTCCAGCGCGGCAAGACCGTCAAGCCCCTGACCGTCGTCGGCCCCGTCACCGAGGCCAGCGGTATCAAGACGGGCACGAAGGTCACCTTCATGCCCGACGCGGAGATCTTCCCGGACACGACCTTCGACTACGCCACGCTGGCGAACCGCCTCCGCGAGCTCGCCTACCTCAACCCGGGGGTCAAGATCACCCTGCGCGACGAGCGCGTCGGCGCCGACGGCAAGGTGAAGTCCGAGACGTTCAAGGCCGAGCACGGCCTGCCGGAGTACATCGGCCACCTCATGGCCGGGAAGACCGCCGTGAGCCCCCTGGTCTTCTTCAAGCGCGACGACGCGGAGCACAGCCTCCAGTGCGAGGTCGCCTTCCAGTACCACGACGGCTACTCCGAGACCCTCCTCTCCTTCGCCAACAACATCAACAACAAGGACGGCGGCACCCACGCCCAGGGGTTCAAGGTCGCGCTGACCCGCGCGCTCAACACCTACGCCCGCAAGGCCGGCATCCTCAAGGACAACGACCCGGTCCCCACCGGCGAGGACCTCCGCGAGGGGCTGGTCGCCATCGTCTCGGTCAAGCTCCCCCAGCCGGCGTTCAACAACCAGCCGAAGGAGAAGCTGCTCAATCCCGAGATCGAGACCTTCGTGGGCCAGGTCGTCTCCGACGGCCTGGACACCTGGCTGCTGGAGCACCCCGCCGACGCCAAGCGGCTGTGCCAGAAGGGCGTCGTCGCCGCCCAGGCCCGCGAGGCCGCCCGCAAGGCCCGCGAGCTGACCCGGCGCAAGAGCGCGCTCGACTCCGGCTCCATGCCCCACAAGCTCCGCGACTGCAAGACCAAGGACGTGGACCGCTCCGAGCTGTTCATCGTCGAGGGCGACTCCGCGGGCGGCTCGGCCACCCAGGGGCGCGACGTCGAGACGCAGGCGATCCTCCCCATCCGGGGCAAGCTCCTGAACGTCGAGAAGGCCCGCATCGACAAGGCCCTGGGCCACGAGGAGATCCGCACGCTCATCAGCGCGCTCAAGTGCGGCATCAGCGCCGACCTGGACATCTCCAAGCTCCGCTACGGCCGCATCATCATCATGACCGACGCCGACGTGGACGGCTCGCACATCCGCACGCTGCTGCTGACCTTCTTCTTCCGCCAGATGCCCGAGCTGATCCGTCGCGGCAAGGTCTACATCGCCCAGCCCCCGCTCTACCAGCTCGCCTGGGGCTCCGGGCGCAACAAGCGGATCCAGTACGTCACCAGCAACACCGAGCTGGACGACATGCTCACGCAGATCGGCCTGGAGCGGGCCACGCTCATCGTGCGCGACCCCTCCGCCCCCGCCGGCGAGCACGAGGGCTCCTTCTCCGCCGCCGCAAAGGCCGGCGCGGCCCGCCGCATCGCCGGCCAGGACCTCGCCCGCCTCCTGCGGCTGCTCCGCCGGCTCGAGGAGCTCGTCACCGTCGCCGAGCGCCGCGGCATCCGCTTCCCGGACCTGCTGGCCTCCCGCGCCGGCGACCCCGAGGGCAAGGGCCGCCTGCCGACCCACCGCCTGGTCTGGACCGGCGGCGACGCGCTGGCGTGGTCCGAGGAGCAGGCCCGCGAGATCATCCAGTCCAGGGGCCTGGCCCTCGCCGAGCTGGAGGCCAACGGCGACGTCCCCGTCGTCCCCCAGGCCGCCGACGCGTCCGCCGAGATGTCCGCGGCCCCGGACCCCTCCGCCAACGGCCAGGCCCATGCTCCATCGGGCGAGCGCCGGCCCATCGCCACCATGCGCGAGCTGCACGAGAACCGCGAGCTCGAGCGGCTCTTCCAGCAGCTCGAGGCCCTGGGCGTCAGCATCGACGACTACGCGATGACGCAGGAGGAGTCCGTCACCGGCGAGAAGCTCCCCACCAAGTACGCCTGGGAGCTCACCGGGGCCGTCCCCGTCTCCGAGAGCGAGTCCGCCGACGCCGATGCGGACGCCGCGGCCGCGGCCGGCGAGGGGGAGGACGAGGGCGAGGAGGCCGACGCGGCCAAGCGCGCCCCGGCCGCGAAGATCATCGAGGCCCCCAACCTCCCCGCCATCCTCCGCACGCTCCACGACGTCGGCCGGCGCGGCCTGGAGATCAAGCGCTTCAAGGGGCTGGGCGAGATGGACGCCGAGCAGCTCTGGGAGACGACCATGGACGCCTCCCGCCGCGTCCTCTACCGCGTCTCCTGGGACGGCGCGGCCGAGGCCGACACCCTCTTCTCCATCCTCATGGGCGAGGCCGTCGAGGACCGCCGCAAGTTCATCGAGGAGCACGCCCTCGAGGTCAAGAACCTCGACGTCTGACCCCCGTCGTGGCGCGGGCCTCCAGCCCGTGCCGCCCTTCCCTCTCCCTCCTCCTCACCTCCTGATCCCTGAAACCCCCACGGCCGGCCCCCTCGGGCCGGCCGTGCTCGTTTCCGCCCCCTCGCGGTTCCGCCTGCGCGGCTTCTGCGGCCTGTATCGGCTGTGCCGCCCAACCCACCCCCCTCCCCGAGCCGATGACACCTCATCGCGACCCGGCTATCGCCGCGGCCATTCTGTTCCTACGCCGCCGGAGCTCGCCATCATGCCCGACAGACCCGCCCCATCCAACAACAGCCATAGCGCCCCCCGCCGCGCCAAGCCCTCCACCGGCCGCCTCAACTCCCTCGGCCTGAGCAAGCGCGAGCTCGACCAGCTCCTCGACGAGATCGACGCCCAGTCCCCCTCCGGCGGCGGCGACGCCCCCGGGCGCCGCTTCGTCCGCCGCCCCTTCCGCCAGGCCCGCCTGCCCATGCAGATCCGCCAGCCCGGCGGGCACACGGCCACCTTCCCCGTCGCCTGCCGCAACATCTCGCGCACCGGCGTCAGCGTCCTCCACTCCGCCTTCATCCACCCCGGAACCCGCTGCACCCTCCTGCTCCCCTCCGCCCGCGGCGAGCCCGTCACCGTCACGGGCGCCGTCGTGCGCTGCCAGCACCGCCGCGGCATGGTGCACGAGGTCGGCGTCGCGTTCGACGGCCCCATCAACCTCCGCGAGCTGCTCGCGCTGGACTGCGTCGGCGATTGGTACAGCCTCGAGCGCATCGACCCCGAGGAGCTGTCCGGCACGCTCCTGTGCGTGGACGACTGCACGGTGGACCGCCAGCTCATCCGCCACCACCTCAAGGACACCGGGCTGCTCGTCACGCCCGCGGACGACGCCGTGTCGGGCCTCGCCAAGGCCGCGACCGGGTTCGACGTCATCCTCTGCGCCTACCACCTGCCCGTGCTCGACGGCCCGGCCTTCATCGAGCAGCTCCGCTCCCGCGGCATCACCACCCCCGTCATCGTCCTCGCCCACGACACCGCCGACACAACCCGCCGCCGCCTGGCCCGCCTCCCCGGCGTCGCCCTGCTCGCCAAGCCGGTTCCCCGCGACCTGCTCCTGCGCGCCCTCGCCGAGTTCCTCATCATCTCACCCAGCCGCGACGGCGACGACGGCCACCGCGAGATGGCCCTCTCCGCCGAGCCGATGCGCGAGCTCGTCGCCGCGTTCCTCCGCGACCTCCCCCGCCTCGGCGAGACGCTCAGGCTGGCCCGCGACGAGGACGACGCCGAGGCCTGCCGCCAGATCTGCATGAAGGTCCGCGGCAACGCCCGCGCCCTGGGCATGACCGACCTCGCGCAGATCGCCGACCTGGCCGCGTCCCGGTTGGCCGCCTCTCCCGCCGTCGCCGACGCCGCCCCCGACCTCGACCGCCTCCTCTCCGCCTGCCAACAGCCCACGCTCCACTGGGCCTGCTGAGATGTGGCGCGGTCTTGAGGGGCCCGTGCCTTCCTCGGCCTACTTCTCTGCCCGCCTCGGCGCCTCCCCATCCCACTACCCTCCCTCATGCCCTCTCCCCACGACCGCATCGAGCACGCCCTCGGCCGACGGCCCGCCTCCCTCACGCCCCTCTCCGGCGGCTGCATCGCCCAGGTCCTCCGCGCCGACTTCGCGTCCGGCCACGACCCCGTCGTCGTCAAGCTCGACCCCGGCCCCTCCCCCGCGCTCGACCGCGAGGCGTTCATGCTCCGCTACCTCGCCGAGCGCTCGAGCCTCCCCGTCCCCCGCGTCCTCGCCTCCCAGCCGGACCTCCTCATTCTCGAGTTCATCGACGCCGGCGACCCCATCACCCCCGCCGCGGAGCGTCACGCCGCCGAGCTCCTCGCCGGCCTGCACTCGGTCCGCCCCCCTTCCCCCAACGAACGGCGCTTCGGCCTGGAGCGCGACACCCTCATCGGCCCGCTGAACCAGCCCAACCCCTGGACCGATTCCTGGGTCGCCTTCTTCCGCGACCACCGCCTCCTCCACATGGCCGCGTGCGCCCGCGACGCCGGCCGTCTCCCCGCCGCGCTCACCCCGCGCCTGGATCATCTCGCCGCACGCCTGGGCGAGCTCATCGACGAGCCGGAGCACCCGAGCCTCATCCACGGCGACGCCTGGGGGGGCAACGTCCTCTGCAAGGGCGGACGCATCGCCGCCTTCATCGACCCCGCCATCGCCTACGCCCACCCGGAGCAGGAACTCGCCTTCACCACCCTCTTCTCCACCTTCTCCCGCCCCTTCTTCGACCGCTACCACGAGCTCCGCCCGATCCCCCGCGGCTTCGCCGACGGCCCGCGCCCTCGGCGCGACCTCTACAACCTCTACCCCCTGCTCGTTCACACCGCCCTCTTCGGCGGCCACTACGCCGCCGAGGTCGATGCCACCCTCCGCCGCTTCGGCTTCTGACCCCCTCCCCCGCGCCGCACCCCCCGCCGTCTACAGTGCCCCCGCACCCCGCTTCCTCCCCCACGGATCCACCCGCCGATGCACAAGGTCAACATCGACAATCTCGCCCTCTTCGCCCGCGAGCGCGGCGACGAGACCTCCTGGCGCGCCCTCTGGGACGCCGTCGTCCACCTCCCCGCCTGGCACGCCGTCGGCGACGCCCGCAGCCCGGAGTCCCCGCTGGTCCTCGTCCTCCGCGAGCAGCCCACCCTCCTCCTCTTCACCGACCAGGCCAAGGCCCGCGCCTTCGCCACCTCCGGCGTCGCCCCCGCCGCGCAGACCTCCATTGAGATGCCCCTCCCCGGCTCGCTGACCTACATCTCCAACCTCGCCTCCCGCGGCGTCACCCAGGTCGTCTTCAACATGTCCAAGTCCTCCAGCGGCTTCGGCTACGGCCTCGCCGCTCTTCCCAGGCTCGCCGCGGCCCTGGGGGTCTCCGACCCCGCCGCCCCGCCACCGCCCCCGGTCGTACCCACCGGCGACGCCCGGCTCGACGCCCTCGCGGAGGCCTTCGCCGCCGACCCCGGCGAGGCCGCGAACACCGCCCTCTTCCGCTACGTCTACGCCCTCCCCGCCTGGCACCTCCTCGCCCGCGACGAGGGCCATGGGCCGCGGCCGCTTTTCTCCATGTTCCACGGCGAGCCCGTCTTCCTCGCCTACACGAGCGAGAGCCTCGCCCGCGCCGGCCTCCAGGCCCGCGCCGTCACGGCCACCGGGGGCGGGAACGGCAGCGCCGCCCCCCTCTCCATCCTCTCGCTCCCCGTCGCGCAGGCCGTCGCGGCCGCGGAGAGGGCCATGGGCCTCCGAGGCATCGTCTTCAACGACGCCAGCCTCGCCTTCTTCGCCCCCACCCGCAGCCTCCGCTCCATGCTCGACTCCTTCGGCTCCTCTCCCCCTCCCCCGGCGCCCCCGGCCGCGCAGTAGCCCGCCATGGACCCCGCACGCCCCATCGCCGTGGTCCTCCTCTCCGGCGGCCTCGACTCCGCCACCGCCCTCGCCGCGGCCAGGCGCGACGGCTTCGACCCCGCCGCGATCAGCTTCGACTACGGCCAGCGCCACAAGCAGGAGCTCGCCGCCGCGGCCGCCGTCGCCCGCCACCTCGGCGCCGTGCGGCACATCACCGTCCCGGTTGACCTCCGCCCCATCGGCGGCTCCGCTCTCACCGATCCCAACCTCGACGTCCCGAAACGCGCCGCGGGCTTCCAGCCCGTGCCCCCCTCCGCTCCCCCTTCCTCCCCTCCTCCTCCACCCGACATCCCCATCACCTACGTCCCGGCGCGCAACCTCATCTTCCTCTCCCTCGCCGCGGCCTACGCGGAGACGCTCGGCTCGCAGGACATCTACATCGGCGCCAACGCCATCGATTACTCCGGCTACCCCGACTGCCGCGAGCCCTTCCTCCGCTCCTTCGAGCGCACCGCCACGCTGGGCACCAAGTCCGGCGCCGAGGAGGGGCGCCCCTTCCGCATCCACGCCCCCCTGGTCCACCTCACCAAGGCGCAGATCATCCAGCTCGGCACGAGCCTCGGCGTGGACTACGCCCTGACCCACTCCTGCTACGACCCCACCCCCGAGGGGCTCGCCTGCGGCCGCTGCGACTCGTGCGTCCTCCGCGCCCGCGGCTTCGCGGAGGCCGGCGTCCCCGATCCGACCCGCTACGCCCAGCCCCGCTGATCGAGCGCGGCGAAACGGGCCCCGCGCGCCGGTGCACGCGGGGCCCGTGTGGGCGTCCGAATCGCCGATGTCGCGCGGCTCAGGCGATCAGCAGGCTCGTCCCGGCGGTCACATCCTCCAAGGTCCACACCGCCCCGTCGCCGACGGACCAGAAGAGGCGGGTCAGGCGGCCGTCGGCGGCCGCGGCGAAGAGGCTGAGCGTCGCGCCGTTGGTGACCGTTCCGGCCATCTCGCCCGTCAGCACGAGGTCGTCGGGGAGGCCGCTGATGTCGAGGGCCTCCGTCCGCCACTCCTGCGTCGCCGGGGCCCACCAGAGCGCGGTCACCTCACCCGTCTCCGTGTCGCGCCCCACGATGTGCATCGCTTGCCACGGCGCGAAGATCGCCGTCAGCGAGGCGGGGTCGAGCCTCGGCCCCCCCGGCGCCGTCAGCACGTCGGCGCGCCACTGCCCCTCGAACCCGGGGGCCCACCACACGGCGACGATGTCCCCGTCGGCGTCCGTCGCGGCGAAGTGCAGCGTGTTCCACGACGTCACGAACGACGTGAGCACGCCCGACAGCGGCCCGACCCCCGCGTTGGCCGTCAGGTCCACCGAGCCCCACATCACGCCGCCGGGGGCGATCCACACCGCGTGCAGCGAGCCCGCATCGTCCAGGTACGCGATGTGGCTCGAGCCCCACGGCGCGGCGAACGCCGTCAGGTTGCTCGCCACGGGCGCGAACTCCATCTCCTGCGGCAGCAGGTGCGTCTGCACCAGGTTGTCGAAGTTCCAGTTGAACGAGCTGCTCGGGTCGAACATCCCGGTCTGGTAGTAGATCACCAGGTCGCCGCCCGCCTCCACCCCCGCCAGGACCACGCGGCCGTCGGCCGTGACGAACAGCGTCGCCGACCCGGTGATCGCCGACGCGGCCGGGTCCGCCGTCATCCGGTGCAGCGTCCCGATCTGCCCGCTCTCGTCCACGCGGCCCCAGTACGTCTCCTCGGTGGTCAGCACGAAGACGTACGGCCGGTTGTCCGCGGGGTCCACGTAGGAGATGACGTCGAAGACCTCGCCGCTGATGAACCGCAGGTCGCCGACGACGGCCTTCCACTCGCCGTCCACGTTCAGCAGCACCACCGGCTCGCCGAGCAGGTTCACGCCCGTGGCGATCAGCGAGTCGCTCGCCGCCCCCACCGGCGAGCCCGTCCGAAGCGTCCACAGCTCCTCCGCGGCCAGCGGCTCCAGCACGCCCGTCCGCAGCAGCACCCGCCCGTCCCCCGCCAGCCGCACGGGCGCGCCGACGAGGGAGTTGTCCACCGAGGCGCGGTCGCCGAAGATCGCACGCTCCAGCGGCAGCAGGCCGAGGTCCGGCTGGAGGGTGTAGCTGCGCTCCACGGTGATGAGGGAGCCGCCGCGGCCCGCGGGGATCTGGTACACCGCCGTCAGCACCGCCACGCCGGCGTCGTTGAAGTCCAGGCTCCGCCAGCGCAGCCGCTGGGCCAGCGGGTCCACCCCGAGGGGATCGGGCGCGGCCACCTCGCCGTCGCGCCAGATCGCCGCCGGCCCGTCCGCGATGATCGTCCCCTCCAGCCCGTCCGGCGCCACCGCCAGGCCGCCGAGGACCGCGTTGTGGTTGTTCACCCGCCGCGCCGTCGCCAGGCCGGTCAGCTGCGTGATCGCGCCGTCGGCGGCGCGGAGCACCGGCGTCTGCGCCACGCCGTCCACCGGCGCGGGGTTGCCCACGACCGCGCCGCTGTCGTTCACGTCGTCCACGGTGCCGAGCCACAGGAACGTCAGCACCCCGTTCTTGAAGAGCCACGCCGCGGTCCCGCCCCCCTCGATGGACTCGTTGAACAGGATCGACCCGTCGTTGCCGACCTTCACCAGCGTGAAGCGGTCCAGGTCCGGCTCGCGGTCCCCGACCACCTCGGCGACGGCTTCCTCCAGCGAGGTCCGCACGCCGCCGGCGACGACCGTGTAGTTCCCGGTCAGCGGCGGCCCCTGCACCTCCGCGAACGGCTGCACCACGATCAGCCCGCTGTTGTTCACCTCCACGACCACGTCCGCGTTGGTCAGCCCAGGGATGGAGGAGAGCGGCGCCGCCTTCCCATCCACGATCGCCACGAAGCGGGTCCCGCCGAACGTCGGGATCGGGTTGTAGAAGATCATGGAGAAGTCGTCGTTCGAGACGTTGACGACCTCCGGCCGCACCAGCGCCAGCGACGAGGCCAGCAGCACCCGCCCGCTCGCCGCGTCGGCGAGGATCACGTCGTCGAACCCGTCGCCGTCCACGTCCCCCGCCGCGACGGCCACCGGCCCGAGCGGCCCGCCACCCACCACCACCTGCGCCTGGATCGGCTCCAGATCCACGCCGGAGCGGAACGAGACCGCGCCCAGGTCGCCGCCTCCCGGCCGGCTGAAGGCCACGTCCGCCACGCCGTCGCCGTTGATGTCGCCGACCATCGTGATCGCGGACCCGAAGCGCCAACCCTCGCCCCCGCCGACCAACGGCGACGGCGACGGCAGCGCCTCCCCGGCGACGTCGAACCGCAGGGCCTCCCCGCCGTCCTCGAAGACATCGGGGCCGAACGGGTCCACGTCCGCCCCGGGCGCGCCGACCAGCAGCCAGGCGTCCGCGCCGCCGCCGACCACGCCCAGCGCGGCCCCGAAGGCGTCGCCCGCCGCCGCGCCGTCGAGCGTGAAGCGCACCGCGCCCGATGCGCCGTCGTACAGGTACGCCCGCCCCGCATCCTCCCCCTCGCCGTCGTGCCCGGGCGCGCCGATGAAGACCTCCGGCACGCCGTCCCCCTCGGGGTCGCCCCCGGCGGGCAGGTCCCCGGCGGAGATCACCGCCGCGCCGAATCGGTCCCCCGCCGCCTCGCCGGTGATCGTCTCGATCACCGCCCCCGTCGCCCCCGAGATGAGCATCACCTGCCCCTGCCCCTCCGGCCCCGCGCCCGGCGCGCCGACGAGCGCATCGGGGACCCCGTCCCCGTCCAGGTCGCCCGCGCCCGCGACGGCGAAGCCCAGCTCCCCCTGCGGGTCCGTCCCCGTGACCGTGTGCAGCACCGTCCCATCCGCCCCCGAGAAGATGTACGCGACCCCCGCGCCGATCGCGAGCGGCGAACCGAGGATCAGGTCGGCCACGCCGTCGTCGTTCACGTCCCCGATCGACGCCAGCGCGGACCCGAAGCCCGCGAAGCCGTCCTCGAGCGTCCGGATCAGGTCCCCGGTGGCCCCGGAGTAGAGGAACACCCGCCCGGCGATCGCCGGCTCGTCCCCCGACTCGCGCCCGGGGGCGGCGATGGCGAAGTCCGCCGTCCCGTCCCCGTCGATGTCCCCCAGCGCGGCCGCGGCCGAGCCGTAGCCGGCCGTCTCGACCCCCTCCGGCGGCTCCAGGCGTTGCAGGATGCTGGGGATGTCGAAGGCCTCGGCGAGCGAATCGAACGTATAGGCCGAGAGGTGGATGCGCGGCTCGAGGGCGTCGAGTCGGTGCGCCCCGGCCACGAGATCGAGGGGCGTGCGGGCCTTCTGGCGGCCGATGCCGAAGCGGTTACGCAACATGCATTTCAGGTCCTGGTTGGGCAGATCAGTTGCTGAAGAGAGAATCCGTCAATGCCGCGGCCGGGGCTTCCCCCGGCCGCGGCGGGTCCGTGTCGGCCGCGCCTAGGCGAGCCCCGCCGCGCTGGCCGTGACGTCCTCGTAGGTCCACGCCGCGCCGTCGCCGATGTTCCAGAACAGCCGCGCGACGCGCCCATCGCTCTGCCGCGCGAAGAGGTTCTGCGTCCCCTCCGCCGTGACCGTCCCGGCGGTGCGCTCCTCCAGCGCGGAGCCCTCCGGCTGCCCCTGGATCTGGAGCGTCTCCGCGCGCCACACCTGCGTCGCGGGGGCCCACCAGTAGACCGTCGGCTCCCCCGTCTCGGCGCTGAGCCCCGCGATGTTGAGCGCGTTCCACGGCGTGGTGAACGAGGTGATCGTCGCCGGGTCCAGCTTCGCCGCCCCCTCGGCGAGCAGCGTCGTCGCCCACTCGCCGCCGAACCCCGGCGCCCACCACACCGCCGCCGCCTCACCCTTGCCGTTCAGGGCGTTGAAGTGCAGCGTGTGCCACGGCGTGACGAACGACGTCAGCCGGCCGGAGAGCGCCCCGCTGGTCTCCGCGAAGCTGATCTGGTCCGTCCGCCACAGCGGGTCGCCGGGGGCCCACCAGACCGCGTGCACCTGCCCCGCGCCGTCGAGATACCCGATGTGGTCCGTCCCCCACGGCGTGGAGAAGGCCGTCAGGTTGCTCGCCACGGGCGTGAACTCCTGCCCGCGGGCGTCCAGGTGCGTCGTGGTCAGGTTGTCGTAGATCCACGCGGGGTTCGGGTCCGTGGCGCTGGGGACCTGGCTCTGGAAGTAGATCACCAGGTCTCCCGCGGCGTCGGTCCCGGCCAGGACGAGCCGGCCGTCCGCCGTGGTGAACGAGGTGGCGTTCGCGACGATCGAGGTCGCCGCGAACTGGTTGGCCAGGATGAACTGCCCGGCGTTTCCCCCGTCGGCGTCGAACCGGCTGAGGTGCACCTGGCCGCCGCCGATGACCGCGGCGATGTACCGCCCCGTCGCGGCCTCGCGCATGAGCAGGAGGTCGGTGATGACCAGCTCCGTGTCGGGCGACTCGCCGACGAACCCGGTCGGCACCAGGGTCCCGATCCACGCGTCGCCGGTCCGAACCAGCAGGATCGGGTCCCCCAGCGGGCTGACGCCCAGCACCGCCGTCCCCGCCGCGCTCACCGGCGACCCCTCCGCGAAGGACCACACGACCGCCTCGTCCACCGGCGTGAGCACCGCGCTCCCCGTGATCACCCGCCCGTCGTCGGCGAAGCGGAGCGGGACCCCGACGCCTACCGGCCGCCCCCCCGTGCCGTACACCAGCTCAGACACCTTCCGCACGCCGTCCTCCGGCGTGAACAGGTAGTCGGTGGTGATCGTGGATCTGCCCGCGAGCGTCACCGTCCGGGCCAGGATACGGCCGTCGTCGGAGACGTCGAGGATCGTCGTGAACGGCAGCGCCCCCTGCGGGGAGGTCGCCAGCGTCGCCACCACGCCGCTGTCCCACCGCACCAGCTCCAGCCCCGCCCCCGCTCCGTAGACGCGGCCCGCGCCGTCCAGCGCTGCGCTGTAGTCGGGGAGAACGCCCGCCACCTCCGTCAGGTTCCCCGCGGCGTCGCGGAGGACCGTCGCCGCTGCCTGGCCGTCGAACCGCACGCCCAGGACCATCCCGGCGTCGTTCATGTCCCGCGCCACGCCGCTCCACAGCAGCGTCAGCACCCCGTCCTGGTACAGCCACGCCCGGTCGTTGGGGCTCGGCGCGGCGAAGGGGGACTCCCGCTCGTTGAAAACGATCGCCCCGTTCTCCGTCATCGCCAGCGGGTTCAGCCGCGACCACACGGGCCCCGTCCCCCCGATCACCTCCGTCACCGCGTCGGTGATCAGCGCCCGCTCGCCGCCGACGACGATGAACGGCGTCCCCTCCACCAGGAAGCCCTCGCCCGAGAGCTCGACCGTGCGCCCGACGATGGTCCCGTCGTTGCTGACCAGCAGGATCAGGTCGCTCGCCAGCACGCCGGGGATCTCCCCCTGCGGCGTGTACGCCCCGTTGATGTAGGCGTAGTTGATCGCCCCCACCGCGGAGTAGAACAGGAAGCCCCCGTCCGGGCTTGCGCCGGTGATCGTCGTGCGCGGGCTGAGCAGGAACGACGACGCCGCCACCGCTCCCCCGCTCCCCCCCCCTCCCCCCTCGCCCGGCGCCGCCCCCAGCACGTCCGCCACGCCGTCGCCGTCGATGTCCCCGATCCCGCAGACCACGCTCCCCAGGTCCAGCCCGGACGCCCCCGGCACGATCGCGATCCCGCCCACGCCCCCCGCGCCCCCCACCGTGTTGATCAGCACGCGCTCCGCCGGGTCGGCGTCCGGGGCGATCAGCGCGACGTCCCCGCGCCCGTCCCCGTTGACGTCCCCCACCGGGATGATCGCCTCGCCGAGCCTCGCCCCCGCCTGCCCCCAGATCGCCCCACCCGGCTCCGACAGCGTGCCGTCGCTCGCGAAGCGGTAGATGCGCCCCCCCTCCTCGAACGTGTCCACATCGTCCCCGAAGAAGTAGTCGTGCCCCGGCGCGCCCACCAGGAAGACGTGCCCATCCAGCCCCGATTCGACCTGCGCCAGCGCGGTCCCGAAGCGGTCCCCCGCCGCCTCCCCCGTCAGCGTGAGCACGAGCGCCCCATCCTCAATCGCGAACAGGTACGCCCGCCCGGCGTCCTCCCCCGCGGCGTCGTTCCCGGGGGCGCCGATGAGGACGCCCGGCCCCCCGTCGGTCTGCACCGCGATGACCGCGTGGCCGAAGCGGTCGCCGGCGGCCTGCCCCGTGAACGTGCGCAGCAGCGCGCCGTCGCCGCCGGAGAAGAGGAAGACCTCCCCGCTATCCGCCTCGCCCGCGACGGGAGCGCCGACGAGGATCTCCGCGAAGCCGTCGTTGTTGAGGTCGCCGAGCACGGCCAGCGAATAGCCGAACTGATCCGCGTTGGCGCCGGTGACGCCGCCCGAGGGGGGGAAGTCGCGGACCAGCCCGCCATCCGCCCCGGAGAAGACGTACACCAGGCCGCTGCCCCCCTCGACGGGCTGGCCCAGAGAGTCAAAGGCGAAGATCGAGCCGACCACGAGGTCGTCCACGCCGTCGCCCGTGAGGTCGCCCGGCGAGGCCAGGGCGGTCCCGAAGCCGACGAACCCGTCCTCGAGCATGCGGATGAGCGAGCCGTCGGCGCCGGAGAAGAGGAAGACCCGCCCCGGGACGGCGACGGGATCGGCCTGGGTCTCGAAGCTCCCGGGGGCGGAGACGGCGAAGTCGTTGAAGCCGTCGCCGTCGATGTCCCCCAGCCCCACCGCCGCGGCGCCGAAGCCGCGGGTCTCGACCCCCTCGGGCGGCGCGACCTCGTGGATGATCCCGGGGATGTTCAGCGCGTCGCCGAGCGACTCGAAGGTGTACGCCGCGAGCAGCACCCGCGGCTCCAGCGTCTCCAGGCGGTGCCCCGCGAGCCGGGCGAGCTCCGGCGGCGTGCGATCGCGACGGTGGTCGGTGCGGGGGCGGAACACTGCCATGGACGGGCTTCCTTTGCTGGGCGCATCCGGGGCCGCGATGGGCCCCTCGTCGAATGCCGCGCCCGGGGTTTCCCCCGGGCGCGGCGCATCATCCTTCGCGGCCTCGCCTACGCCACACCCGCCGCCGCCGCGGTGAGGTTCGCGTAGTTCCACGCCGCCCCGTCCCCGACATTCCAGAACAGCCACGCGACCTCCCCGTTCCCCTGCCGCACGAACAGGTTCTGCGACGACCCGGTCACCGCCGCGGCGACCGGCCCGTCCACCTCGAACCCCTCCGGCGTCTCGACCAGCTCGATCGGCTCCGCGCGCCACTCCTGCGTCGCGGGGGCCCACCAGTAGACCGTGGGCTCCCCCGTCTCCGCGTCGAGCCCGACGATGCTCAGCACGTGCCACGGGGTGTGGAACGACGTCACCGTCGCCGGATCGAGCCGCGGCCCCCCTTCGGCCAGCACCGTCGTCGCCCACTCGCCCCCGAACCCCGGCGCCCACCACACCGCCGTCACGTCCCCCGCGGCGTCCATCGCGTTGAAGTGCAGCGTGTGCCACGGCGTGACGAACGACGTCAGCCGGCCCGAGAGCGGGCCGCTGGTCTCCGCGAAGCTGATCTGGTCCGTCCGCCACAGCGGGTCGCCCGGCCCCCACCACACGACGTGGACCTCGCCGTCCGCATCGAGGTACCCGATGTGGTTCGTCCCCCACGGCGTCGAGAACGACGTCAGGTCGCCCGCGACGGGTGTGAACTCCTGCCCGCGGGCCTCCAGGTGCCCGTCGGTCAGGTTGTCGAAGCTCCAGGTGTTGGCCGCGGGCGTCCCCGGGTCCCACCGGCTGGTGTGGTAGTAGATCACCAGGTCCCCCGACCCGTCCACGCCCGCGACGACCAGCCGGCCGTCCGCCGTCTCGAACACGGTCGGGCTGGAGACGATCACCGTCGCCCCGGGGGCCGCGTCGTCCGTGCTGGTCAGGTCGAGCGAGTCCGTCCCCGGCGCGTACGTGCCGAAGTAGCTCTCCCCGTCCGCGATCACCAGGACGAAGATGCCGCCGGGGAGATGCGGCTGCCGCGCCAGCACGATCTCGGTGATCTCCCGCCCCTCCGGCCCCCTCGCGGTGTCGTAGTAAATCGTCGGACGCACCCCCCGCCACGCCCCGCCCGACTCCACCAGCAGCACCGGCGCCCCGACCTCGCTGACCCCCATCACCGCCCCGTCCACCGCCCCCACCGGCGAGCCCGCGGCGAAGGACCACAGCTCCATCTCGTCCACCGGCTGCATCACGCCGTCCATCGTGAGCACCTGCCCCCCATCCAGGAAGCGGATCGGCTCTCCCGGGAAGGTCGGCTCCCCGCCGTCGCCGACGATGAACGTGCTCAGCAGCTTGAGCCCATCGTCCGGCGTGAACATCAGGCGCTCCAGGATGGACGAGCGGCCGGCGAGGCTGTGGAGCCGCGCGACCACCTCGCCATCGTCGGACGCGTCGATGATCGTCGGGATCGGCACGGACCCGTCCGGGTTGACCGCCGGCGCGGGCGTCAGCGGCGTCACCGCCCCGGCCTCCCACCGCGCCAGCCCCAGGTGCTCCCCGATCCCGTACACCCGCCCCAGGTCGTCGATCGCGACGCGGTAGTCGCGCAGCAGCCCGGCGACCTCCACCGTCTCGCCCCCCGCCGTGCGGAGCATGATGGAGCCCTCGCCCCCGGCGGCCAGACTCGCCCCCACCACCGCCCCGGAGTCGTTCACGTCGTACGCCAGCCCGTTCCACAGCAGCGTCAGCACGCCGTCCTTGTAGACCCACGCGCGGTCGTTGGGGCTGAGCGCCGAGGTCGGGTCCGGCCGCTGGTTGAAGATGATCGTCCCGTCGTTGCCGATCCCGGCGACCTCCATCCGCTCCCACACCGGCGCGGGCCCGCCGACGACCTCCGTCACGGCGTCGGTCAGCAGCACCCGCACGCCGTTCTCGATGATGAACGGCACGCCCTGGACGTACACCCCCTCCGTGAACGTCACCGTCCGGCCCACGATCGTGTGGCTGTTGTTCACCGCGAGGATCACGTCCTCCCCCACCAGCCCGGGGATCTCCGACTGGGGCGTGTACTGCCCGTTGATGAAGGCGTACTCCTCGTGCCCCCCCGGCAGGGCCCCCGCCGCGGAGGCGAAGATGAACGACAGGTCCTCGCTCCCCCCGGTCACGACCCCGCTCGTGAGGCTCCCGGGCAGCCCCAGCGCGGCCTCAACGCTCCCGAACGTGAACGCGGAGAGCAGCACCCGCGACTCGAGCGTCTCGAGGCATGGCCCCGCCTGCCCGTCGTGGTCCCACCCGCCGCGTCGGCTGTCTCGTGACCAGTTCCTTCCCGTCTTCATGATGCTCCATGCTCCGTATCAAGAACTG
Source organism: Planctomycetaceae bacterium (assembly GCA_044507535.1). Classification (GTDB taxonomy): domain Bacteria; phylum Planctomycetota; class Phycisphaerae; order Phycisphaerales; family UBA1924; genus CALAFV01. Next base: position 31,721 of record JBIQJK010000023.1, read on the forward strand.
TGATTGTGAATCGGGCCGGCGGGCACTACCCCACCAGCGCTGTCAGGTTCTGGATGCTCCACACCCCGCCGTCCCCCACGTGCCAGAAGAGCCGCACGATCTCCCCCTCCTCCGTGCGGCCGAAGACGCTCAGCGCCGTCCCCCGGGCCTCGCTCGTCAGCGGCCCGGCCGGCCGCAGCACGGCCTCTCCGGTCGTCGGCGGCGCGATGCTGAACCGTTCCGCGATCCACCGGTTGGTCTCCGGCGTCCACCAGTACACCGCAGCCTCCCCCGTCTGCGCGTCGATCCCCGCGATGTTCAGCCCCGCCCAGTCCGTCACGAACGCCGTGATCGAGCCGCTCTCCAGCCGCAGGCTCGCCCCGCTGTCGAGCGTCAGGTCATTGACCGCCCAGTCCGCCCCGAAGGTCGGGAACCACCACGTGGCGATCAGGTTCCCGCTCTCCGCCGCGGTCCCGAGGATCGTCAGCGCATCCCACGCCGTCACGTACGACGCCAGCCGACCCTGGAGCGTCGGCGTCCCCGCCCTCTCGCTGAGGTTCTCCACCGTCCAGCCCCCCGGCAGCGCCGGCGCCCACCAGACGACCTGCACGTCGCCCGCCTCGTCCAGGCCGGCGATGTGCATCGCGTTCCACCGCGTCGTGAACCCCGTCAGCTCCCCCACGAACCGCGGCGTCTCCAGCCCCCGGTTGCGCAGGTCCAGAGAGAGGTTCGCGTACTCCCACTCGAACTCCCCGAACGGCCCCGGCACCCCCGTCCGCACGAACGCGATCAGGTCGCCCGCCTCGTCGAGCGCGACGATCATCGCCCGGTTGTCGATCCCGGTGAAGTGCAGCAGCGGCCCGGCGATCCCCGGCTGCCCCTCGTGCAACTCGATCGGCCTCAGCGGCGTGTAGAACCCCTCCGCATCGACCTTGAACCACAGCAGCCGCGACGGATCGGCGTCGCGCACCACCGCGTAGCTCCGGCCGTCGCTCGGGTCGGTGTACGTGATCACGTCCAGCAGCGGCCCGTCCCCCGTCGGCAGCACCCGCCCCGTCCACTCCTCCCCCGCCCCCCCCGGCCCCCGCAGCACGATCGCCTCCCCCTCCCGGTTGATCGCCGTCACCACGAACCCGCCGCGGTCGACCGCGGTCGATCGCGGGAAGCCCTCCGCCGCGCTCCCGTCGATGGCCGACGGAGGCGGCGTCGCCAGCGCGCCCGGCAGGACCAGCACGCCCGAGTCGGTGAGGCGCATCGCGTTGATGAAGAAGACGCTCTCCGGCTCCCCCACCACCGCATCCTTCGCCTCCTGCAGCCCCCCGGCCGGCGTGAAGATGTACTCGATCGACGGGTGCACGCTCGGCGGCCGCCCCGTGATGGGCATGAAGTACGTCAGCGTCGCCAGCATCCGGCCGTCGTCCTTGAAGTCCTTCACCTCCCAGTTCGCGCCGTACGCGGGCGGGCCCACGGGGACCTCCGCGGCCACGCTCATCCCGCCCGCCTCCCACAGCGCCAGCCGCCGCGCCTGGTCCGTCCCGGCGATCACGCCCCGGTTGTTCACCCCCGTAGCGCGGATCATGCCCGGGATCTCGCGGATCGTCCGGTCCGGCAGGCGGGCGATCCCCACGCCCACCGGCTGCGTCGGCGGGTTCCCCTCGAACACGACGCGCGTCGTCCCCACCACCATCCCCAAATCGTTCAGGTCCGACGCGAGCCCATCCCAGAGGAACGTCAGCACCCCGCCGCTGAACAGGTACGCCCCGTTCCCCCCGTCGTACGCCCCTTGGAAGAGCGCATCGCCGACGTTGTTCAGCCGCACGAGCGTCAGGCCCGTCGGCGCCGGCCCCTCGATCCGCGTGACCGCCCCGGCCAGCGACATGCGCACGCCGTCGAGCGTGTAGAAGAAGTGCCTTTCGAGGACGCCCGCCGCGGAGCCGTCCCCGTCCCCCTCGACCGAGCCGATGAAGAGCCCCACGTCGTTGACCGCGAACAGCCCGTCGCGTTCCCCCAGCCCCGGCAGCGTGGTCATCGGCGTCACCGCCCCGTCCTTCACCACGTACCCCATCGGCGGGGCGTCCCCCGGCGTGAACGACGACCGCAGCACGTAGTACCGCCCGCTGTCGCTCGCCCCCGTGATCGACAGCCGCGAGGTCGCCAGCGTCAGCGGCATCACCCGCACCACCGGCGACTGCTCGCCCGGGAACCCCGCCGCCAGGTCGAGGATCCCGTCACCGTCCAGGTCCCCCGCCCGCACCGCGTACGACGCCCCCGCCGCGGGCGTTTCTTCCAGCGGCAGGTCCCCGGGCAGCGCGAACAGCCGCAGCCGCATCGCCGGGTCCGACGCCCCCGGCGCGGTCACCGCGTACTCGTCCGTCTGCGTGATGCCCGGCGACAGCTCCCCGACGATGAAGGCCTCCTCCCCCAGCCTCGCCCCCGCCTCGTCGCTGTACAGCGGCCCGAACGGCGTCCCGAACCCCACAGCCGTGAAGGTCTGCACCCGCCCCGCGTCCACCAGCGGCTCCGCGTCGAACGGCGTCAGGTCGTACCCCGGCGATCCCACAACAATGCGGATGTTGAACGCCCGGTTGACGGTCCCGCCGTCCACCATCAGCACCGCGGCGCCGAACCACTCCCCCGCCTGCTCCCCCGACAGGACGCCCCGCACCTCCCCGCTCGCCCCGTCGAAGATGTACGCCCGCCCCGCGTCCGTCCCCATCAGGTCGTTCGCCGGCGCCCCCACGATGAACTCCCCGATCCCATCGTCGAACTCCTCCTCCGCCAGCCGCGGCAGGTCCACGCCGCCCGAGACCGAGTGCCCGAACCGCTCCCCCGCCTGCGTCCCCTCCAGCACCCGCAGCGTCACGCCCCCCGACGCCGAATAGATGTACGCCCTCCCCGCCCCCTCCGCCCCCCCGCCGGGCGCCCCGACGATCAGGTCCGTCGCGCCGTCGCCGTCCACGTCCCCCGCCGCGGCCAGCGCGTACCCCAGCTCCTCACCCTCCGTCGCCCCCGACATCGCGCTGATCACCGACCCGTCCGCCCCGGAATAGACCCACACCCGCCCCGCCCCCTCGGGCGCGCCATCTCCCGACCAGTTCGGCGACCCCACGGCCAGGTCCGCCACGCCGTCCCCGTCAACGTCCCCCAGGTTCGCCAGCGCAGCCCCGAACCCCGCGAACCCGTCCTCCAGCGCGCGGACCACCTCCAGCGTCCGCCCCGAGAACACGAACACCGCCCCCGCCTCGCCCCGCCATGGGCCCGACACCCCCGGTTCCCGGAACCCCGGCGCCGACACCGCCAGGTCGTCCACACCGTCGCCGTCCACATCCCCCATCCCGATCACGCGCGTCCCGAACCGCTGCCCGTCGGCGACGCCCTCCGGCGCGGCGATCTCACGCACGAACCGCTCCAGGTCGAACGCTTCGACGATCGGCGTGTACTGGAAGGCGCTCAGCAGCACCCGCGGCTCGAGCCGCTCCAGCCCGATTGGCGGCTCCGTCATCACCGCATCGCGCACATCGGCCGAATGCAGCCTACCCCGCATCATGCAACGCTCCCGGTCAGGTTCTCCGACGTCCACACCGCCCCATCTCCGACGTTCCACAGCAGGTGCGCCAGCTCGCCGTCCGCGCTGCGCCCGAAGATGTCCTGCCCGGCCGCGCGAGAGCCCCCCACCAGCTCGGCCGCCGGCAGGATCGCCTCGCTCTCGCCGGGCGCGGGCTCGAAGGTCAGCCGCTCCGCGGCCCACCGGTTCGTCTCCGGCGCCCACCAGTAGACCGCGACCTCCCCCGTCTGCTCGTCGATCCCGACGAAGTTCAGCGCGTGCCACGGCGTCGTGAACGCCGCGATCGTCTCCGGCCGCAGCCGGATCTCCGCGCCCCCTCCCGCCCCATCGAACAGCCGCGTCGCGGCCCACTGGCCCCCGAACCCCGGCGCCCACCACACCGCCACCACCTCCCCTTCCGCGTCCACCGCGCTCAAGTGCAGCGTGTGCCACGGCGTCACGAACGACGTCAGGTTCCCCGAGAGCGCAGGCGCCCCCGACGCCTCCGACAGGTCCACCACGTCCCACTGATCCGCACCCGGCGCCCGCCACACGACCTGCACCCGCCCCGCCTCGTCCAGGAAGCCAATATGCTCCGACCCCCACGGCGTCGCGAAGGCCGTCAGGTTCCCCGCCGCGGCGGGCGCCGCCACCCCCCGCTCCGCCAGTTCCTCCGTCAGGTTGCGCGACGCCCAGTTCTCCCGCGCATCGGGCGCGGCCCCGCCGGTCTGGTAGAAGACCACCACGTCTTCCCCGTTCAAACCGCCCGACAGACCGTACAGCACCACGCGTCCGTCCGGCGTCGTGTACACCCCCGCCTCCGCCGGGATGTACCGCGTCGGCGCCACGAACAGCCCGCCGATGCGGTCGCCGGGCGTGAAGACCTCCCGCTCGTCGAAGAACCCCTCGGGCGTCTGCACGAACCACGTCATCTCCCCCCGCGCCAGCACGAACGCGTACGCCCGCCCGTCCCTGGCGTCCGTGTACAGCACCACCCGGCCAACCGGCTGCGATCCACGGTACGGCAGCACCAGCCCCTCCCACCCGCCGCCATCGCCCCGCTGCCGCAGCACGATTGGTTCCCCCGCTTCGTTGATGCCAGCGGTGTAGACCACTCCGCCCGCCACCGTCGTGGACACCCCCGCTCCCCCCGCCAGCCTCGCGCCCACCCCCGGCAGCGACGTCGGGTCCAGCCGTTCCCCGATCCAGTCCCGCCCGATCAGCAGCCCGCCGTCGTCGGTCACTCGCAGCGGCGCCCGCAGCGCCCCCCGCGGCTCACCAACGACCACGTCCCCCAGCCGCTCCACCCCGCGGCCCGGGATGAACACAAACGGCGCCCGAGGCGCCGTCGGGAACTGGTCCTGGTACGCCACCTCGAAGACCACCCGCCCGTCCTCGCTCACATCCGTCACCACCACCCACAGCAGCAGCGTCCCCTCCGGGATCAACTCCGCCGGCGATGCGATGACGCGGAGCGAGCGACCGTCCACCGCCGCCAGATCCCCGCCCGCCGTCCGCCCCACGATCGTTCCCGCATCGTTGATCGCCAGCGCCGACGCCAGCCCCGGCGCCTCCACCACCCGCCCCGCCGCCGTGAACATCACCCCCGCCCCATCCCGCGTCCCCACGATCACCCCAAGATCGTTCACATCGCCCACCCGCCCCTCCCACACCCGCCGCAGCACCCGGGCGTAAGCACTCGCGCCTGACCACCATGG
>JBIQJK010000185.1:0-5480 GCA_044507535.1 Planctomycetaceae bacterium
GGGGGCGGGGGGAGAGAGGGGAAGGGGCTCAGGGGGAACGCGGTCATCGGGCAGTCCGGCGGGCCCACGGCGGTGATCAACCAGAGCCTCGTCGGGGTCATCGAGGCCCTGCGGGCGGCCGGGGGGGTCAAGAAGATCTACGGGATGCGCCACGGCGTCAGCGGCATGCGCCAGGGGGAGGTCGTGGACCTCGGGCGCGTCCGCTCCGAGACGCTCAAACGCCTCGCGGCCACGCCCTCCGCGGCCCTGGGATCCAGCCGCGACAAGCCCGACGCCGACTACTGCCGCGCCATCTTGGAGCGCTGCCGCGAGCTGGACATCCGCTCGTTCTTCTACATCGGCGGTAACGACTCCTCCGACACCTGCCGCATCGTCAGCGAGCTGGCCCACGCCGAGGGGTACGAGATGCGCTGCATCCACGTCCCCAAGACGGTGGACAACGACCTGATGGAGAGCGACCACACCCCCGGCTACCCCTCGGCCGCGAGGTTCGTCGCCACCGCCTTCATGGCCGACAACCTGGACAACCGAGCGCTGCCCGGCGTGAAGATCAACGTGGTCATGGGTCGCAACGCCGGCTTCCTCACCGCGGCCGCCGCCCTGGCCCGCCGGCGCGAGGACGACGGCCCGCACCTGGTCTACCTCCCCGAGGTCCCGTTCAACACGCGCCGCTTCCTGGTGGACGTCGAGAGCGTCTACCGGCGCCTCGGACGCTGCCAGATCGCGATCAGCGAGGGCGTGCAGGACGACGAGGGCCGGCCCATCGGCGCGGCGCTGCTCACCCGCGGCGACGTGGACGCCCACGGCAACGTGCAGCTCTCGGGGACGGGCGTCCTGGGGGACGCCCTGGCGGACCTGGTCAAGAAGAACATCACCACCGCGGCGGGCAAGCCCGTGCGCGTCCGCGCCGACACGTTCGGTTATCTCCAGCGCTGCTGGCCGGACGTGTCGCGGGTTGACGCCCGCGAGGCCCGTGCCGCGGGGAGGTACGCCGTCCGCCTCGCGGCCGCCGGGCGGATGAGCGGCAGCGTCGCCATCGTCCGCACGTCCAACCGCCCGTACAAGAGCGCGATGAAGGCCGTCGAGCTCGCCGACGTCGCCGCCAAGACCCGCCGCATGCCCCCGGAGTTCATCGCCGGCACGAACGACGTCTCGCCCGCGTTCCTGAAATACGCCGCGCCGCTGGTGGGGGACCTCCCGGAGACGGCGGTGCTGTAGCTCCCGCACGGGGCTGGAATCCACACAAATAAGTCTTTGGCGCAGGCTCGGGGCGGAAGTCCCCGCTCCCCCCGCGTTCCATCTTCGGCCGCACGTGCCCACGGGAACGAAAAACCCCGGGCTCGCGCCCGGGGCTCCCTCGTGCGATCTCAACTTCATCGGCGCCGCCTACTTCTTCTCGCCGGCCGCCTTGCGCGTGTAGGTGATCTCCATCACCTTCTGCTCCTCCCCGCCGGGGCCGACCATGAACATCTGCATCACGTGCGTGTCCGGGTCGATCACCTTGACGACCTCCTTCTGCTTCTCCTCCTGGCCCGTCTCCGGGTTGAAGTAGGTCGCGTGCATCGTCCACGACCTGTTCGCGGCGTCGTACGTCCCGCGGCCGGAGGTCATGATCCCCGTCCCCCACGTGTCCATCCACGTCCCCACCCACTCCTTCCTGGCCTTGTCGTACCCCCAGTACCCCAGCCCCTTGAACGCCTCGCCCATCAACTCCGTCTCGTACTCGTGGCGCAGGAACCGCCCGTCGAGCACCAGCGTGTTGGTCATCGTCCCCTCGCTGGTCGTCGGCTCCGGCCCGAACCACATCACCGCCCGCGCCCGCCACGTCCCCTCGAACTGCTTGAGCATCTCGTGCTCGGGGCCGGGGGTGGCCAGCTCCATCATCGCGGCGAACGGATCCTCCGGCGCGCCCCCCGGCTGGTCGCCGTTCTGGGCGAGGGCGGACGGCGCGGCGGCGAGCACGGCGGCGCAGAACAACGTGGCGAGGCGGTGGCGACGGTTCATCTCGGGTCTCCTTTGCTCGTCCTAGTAAGTGCCGAACGTCAAGATAGTGAGTGGCCGCGGGGCGTGTCAACGGCTGCGGGGAGCGGTGGAAATCCCGGCACGGTCGCTGCCGGCCAAAAAAGCAGCGGGCGGCCCGTGACGGACCGCCCGCTGGGGGGATTCAAACTCTTCCGTCGGGGCTTACTCGGCCTCGCCCAGCGCGGCGCGGACGGCGGCGGTCAGCCGCTGCTTGAGGTCCTCCTCGCCGCGGAAGCCCTGGATGAACTCGCTGACGTTCCCCTCGGCGTCGATGATCGTGAAGCTGGGGAACCCGCGGACCTTGTACTCCTTCTGCACGTCGTCGCCCTCGAGCAGCAGGCCGAAGGTCGCCCCCTTCTCGGCCATGACCGCGGCGGGGTCGGCTCCCTCCTTCTCGCGGCAGGAGATCCCGAAGACCTTCACCGGCTTGTCGGCGAAGTCCTTGTTGATCGTCTCGAGCACCGGCAGGGCGCGGACGGACATCCCGTTCCACGTCCCCCAGAAGGCCAGGACGACGACGTTGCCGCGGAGGCTCGCCAGCGAGACCGACTCGCCGCCGGGGCCCTTGAGCTCGAACTCCGGGGCGCCCGAGGCGCGGTCCGGGCCGAGGGTAGGCGGGGGCGGGACGTTGACGGGGGCGCCGGCGGTGGCGTCGAGCGGCTGGGCCGGGGCCTGCTTGTCCTCGCGGTACCCCGCGGGGGCCTCGAAGGCCAGGTCCTTCGCCGTCAGGCCCTGGTTGGCCTTGAAGTTCGTCATCTCGAAGATGACGTGCGCCGGCTCCTCGTTGCCGGCGATCTTGATGATCGTGTCGGACTTGCGGGGGAGGTTGTCGTTCTTGGAGATGTACCACAGGCTCTCGGTCTCGCCCTGCGGGTAGGTCGCCTTGACGACCTTGCACGGCTCCCCGTCCACGTCCGCGTCGGGCTCGAGGGTGAGGGACTTGGCGGCCAGCTCCTTGCGGAACGGCTGGGCCTCGAAGAGCTCGCCCATCAGCAGCTGCTGGCCGCGGGTGAGCTGGTTGTACGCGTCCGTCCGGACCACCAGCGGGCGGGTGTAGACGACCTTGGCGTGGTCGTCCGCCCAGGTCACCGTCCGCTGCGTGCCGTCCACCGCCAGGGTGAGGTGGAAGACGTCCTCGTTGGGGTTGGCGACGGACTTGGAGCGGCCCTTGAGGTACGACGGGCTGTGGTGCTTGTCGTTGGCCCGGATGACCTTGAACTCGCCGGCGACGTCCACCATCCCGCCCAGCATCGGGCCGGTGGTGTAGTTGCGGGCGGAGCCGGAGAAGTCCTTCAGGGCCTTGATGGCCTCCGCGGACTTGCTCAGCACGGCCTTGGCTTCCTCCTGGACCTGCCCGAGCGCCCCGCCGGCAACCCCGAGGGTGCCGATCACGAACGCCGCTACGGTGGTACGAAGACTGATCATCCGGATACTCCCTGAGACCTTCTTGAGGACTGATCTTTGTCGGCGGGTCAACGGTTCTGCGGCGCCGATCCTTCCCGGGCCCCTGTTCGGAATGCGGGCGCGGCGGCCGCGACGTGAAAAAAGGGTGCTACTCTAGGCCGCCACCACCCGGACCGGAGCCGATCAGACACCCTGATCCGCGGCCGCCGGAGCGGGGGGCGAGCGAGGGATATCGGCCTCGGCCGACGCCTCCTTGCGATTAACGCACGCGGGGCGTCCTTAGTTCAGAAAGCGCCGCCCCTGGATCGGATTGCCGCAGGAGTTCACTCCCAGCGAGCACAATCCGAACACCCGCCGCCGTCAGCCGCACCACATCGTCCCGCGTCCGCACGCCCCCCTCGCTGACCACCACCGACAGGTCGTCCACCAGGTCCAGCAGCCGCAGAGTGCCCGCCACATCTCCGCCGTCGGGGTCCTCCTCCCCTTCCCTCCGGGGGGTCATCTCCCGGTTGTTGATCGCCAGCAGCCCGTAGGCGCGGTGCGGGAAGCCGATGTGCGGGCGGGCCCGCAGCAGACTGTCCATCGACCGGACCTCCAGCACCGCCGTCAGCCGCAGCTGCTGGGCGAGGATCAGGAGGTCCACCAGGTCCCCCTCCGGGAGCGTGTCCACGATCAGCAGCACCGCGTCCGCCCCCGCGGCCCGGCTCTCCCACAGCTGCCAGGGGTCGATGATCGGGTCCTTCCGCAGGATCGGCACGGGGACGGCGTCGCGGGCGAGCTCCAGGTGGGCCAGCTCCCCCCCCGCCGCGGCGTCGGTGACCACCGAGATCGCCTCGGCCCCGGCGGCGTGGTACCGTCTGGCGATGCCGGGGACGTCGTACTTGCCGGGCCCATCAGCGGTGAACTCCGGTCGCACCGGCCGCCCCGCCGCATCCAGACGCATGATCTCCGGCACGATGGAGACGTGGGCCTGGCCCGGGTGGCGGGTGACGGCGCCGAAAAAGTTCCGCGGGGGGTCGGCCTGGGCGACCAGGCTCTCCAGCTCCTTGAAGGTCATCCGTGCCTTGGATTGCTCCACTTCGGCACGCTTGCGCTCGGTGATGGCCCGCAGGGCGTCGGTCATGGGGTTGATTGTTGCCCTCATGTGGGGGGCCGGGGCCGCGGACGCCTGGGCCGCGGCGGCCGCCGGGGCCGGGGCGGCGGGGGAGCAGCCGGACACGGCGGTGGTGTCGCTGGCGATCGTCGCCCTGGGCCTGGTGGGCCTCGCCGCGCTCTGGGCGGCGGACGTCATCCGGCCCGGGTCGTTCCGACGCCGCGGCGGGCGCGGCGTCGGCGACCTCCCGTGGGTGGTGTGGCTCGTGGCCGGGGTGCTGGTCCTCTTCTCGGGGATGGTCGCCGGCGGGGTCGTGGCGAGCCTGCCCGCCTTCCGGGGTGGTGGCGAGGCCGACGCGCTCCACCAGCAGGTGATCGTGAACCTCGTGGCGATGGGGGCCATGCTGGCCGCGGGGGGCGTGCTGGTGTACCTGATCGAGTCGCAGGTCCCCCGGTCCGCCGGGCTGCGCCCGAGGTGGAGCGACGTTCCGATCGGGCTGGGGGCGTTCCTCGCCGCGGCACCGGTGATCCTGGCGGTGTCGGTGGTGACGCCGCTGGTCTACCGCGCGGTCACCGGGGAACCCCCAGATCCGGTGGGTCACGAGACGCTGCGCGTGATCGTGGACAACCCGGAGAACCCCTGGGTGTGGGGGCTGATCCTCGCGGCGGTGGTCCTGGCCCCGATCGCGGAGGAGATCACGTACCGGGTCTTCGTGCAGTCGGCCCTGCTGCGCCTGACGGGGAGCCACTGGGGGGCGGTGATCGCGACGAGCCTGGGGTTCACCGCGATGCACGCCGGGCAGGTGCCGGTGTACGCGATGCCGGTGCTGCTGGCGCTCGCGCTGGCGATGGGGATCGCCTACGAGCGGACGGGGCGGCTGGGGGTGCCGATCGTGATGCACGTGACCTTCAACGGGGCCAACATTGCGATGACGACGCTTTAAAGGGATGATGGCCCCGCT
>JBIQJK010000186.1:0-5393 GCA_044507535.1 Planctomycetaceae bacterium
ACTCCCCCCGGCCGCGCAGCACCAGGGGAACGGCATCAACGGCGTGCGGCGAGCGGCCCCGCCGATCTCGCGTCCCCCCGCAGCCAACGGGGATGCACACCGCCCCACGCGCCGGTAGAGTGGTGGCGCCATGACGACGCCGCCGGCCAGGACAACCCACCGACGCCCCCCCCGCGCCACCCCCGCCGCCGCCGCGGCGATCCTCGCCTGCGCGGCCGCGCTGGGCGGGTGCCTGGAGCGGACGATCTCCATCACGAGCCAGCCCCCGGGGGCGCTGGTGTGGCTCAACGACCTCGAGGTCGGGCGGACGCCGCTGGAGGTCGATTTCACCTTCTACGGCACGTACGACGTCCGCCTGGAGCTGGACGGGTACGAGCCCATCGTCACCAGCCGCGAGGCGAAGGCCCCCCTGTACGAGCTGCCGGGGATCGACCTGATCGCCGAGGCGATCCCGACGAGAATCGAGGACCGGGTGCACTGGCACTTCGACCTGCGCCCCACGCTCGAGCGCGTGCTCCCCGGCGACCGCGCAACGGACCGGCTGCTGGAGCGGGCGAGCGCGTTCCGCGCGCAGGCGACGGGCGCCGCCTCTCAGTCCACGCCCTTCCAGGTGTCCACTCCCCCCAGCGCCTCCTCCCCGACGGAGGATGCGGGCACCCCGACGACCACGGAGCCGGGCCCGACGGACCGGACGACCACGCCCCCGGCGCCGACGACGCCCCCCTGACCGATCGTCAGGTTCGGCAGCACGCGCGCCCCCAGCCCCACCAGCACGTTGGAGCCGATCGCCACGCTCCCGCCGACGACCGCGCCGGGGCCGATGTGGCTGTTCTCTCCGACGGTGCAGTCGTGCTCGACGATCGCGCCGGAGTTGATGATCGCGTGCGGGCCGATGACGGCGCGGCTGTGGACGACGGCCCGGGGGCCGATGTACGCGCCGGCGCCGACGGTCGCGGTGGGCGAGACGAACGCCTCGGGGTGGACGACGCTGGCCGCGGCGGCGCCGCGACGGGCCATGCCCAGCAGGAGCCTGGCCCGGATGGTCAGGTCGCCGACCGCGACGATCCAGCGGGCGCCCGCGTCGAGGCGGGGCTGGATGGCGGACGGGTCCTCGAGCTTGCCGAGCCAGGGGGCGGCGGGGCGGCGGTCGCCATAAGGGGCGAGCTTGCCCTGCGGGTTGTCGTCGAGGAACCCCTCCAGCGAGTAGCCGGCGAGCTGGGCGGCCTCGGCGACCACCAAGGCGTGGCCGCCGCCCCCGATGAGGATGAGGCGGGCGAGGGGCTCGACGTCGAGGGCGGGGTGGGTCATGGCCCTGTCAGTATCGGCAGGTTCAGGGGATCGGACCGGAGTCGAGGGAAGGGGGATGCGAAGGGAGGGGGGGAGGGGGGGGTCAGGCGGGGAGGACGCGCAGGGCGACCTCGCCGCGGCCGGCGCGCCGGTGGAGGACGGGCGTGGGCGCCGGCGGAGGCGGGGTGGGCTCCGCGCCGGCGTAGAGGCGCTCCAGCTCCGCGGCGTGGGTCTGGATGTCCTTCGGGGGCCGGACGTTGCGCCGGAGGGACGCCACCATGGCCGGATCGTCCACCGCCACGGCCAGGCAGCGGGCAAGGTCGGCGGGGTCGTTGCCGCGGAAGAGCAGGCCGTTGACGCCGTCGTGAACAAAATCGGGGATGCCGCCGAGGTCGGCGCCCAGGACGGGGACGCCGCAGGCGAAGCTCTCGAAGACCGTCTGCGGGGCGGGGTCCCACCAGGTGCTGCCCACGTACGTGAGGTCCTTCCCGCCGAGGCACCAGGGGATGTCCTGGAACTGGTAGCCGTGGATGAGCACGAGGCGGGCCAGCCGCGGCTCCATGCGCCGGAAGCGCCACTCGATGGAGGCCCCGCCGTTGGCGAAGATGGAGAGGTCGATGCGCCGGAGCCGGTCGGCGGACATGAGCTCGAGGGCGTCGGCGAGCAGCGGCAGGCCTTTGTTGAAGTGGTTGAAGCCGAGGAAGGCGACGCGGATGGGCCGCGCCCCGCCGCCGTCATCGGAGACCAGCGGCGGGGGGTCGAAGACGACGTCGGCGTTGTGGCGCACGACCTCGTTGATGCGCGAGCCGATGGGGAGCGTGCGGATCAGCCGCGCGGGGACGCCCGCGGCCTCGAACTTGCGGGCGACGAAGCGCGAGACCGCCAGCACGCGGTCGCACGAGGCGAGGGCCTCGACCATGGCGCGGCGGCGGTCGGCGTACGGCGTCGGGGGGCCGGCCGAGCGATCGGGCTCGACGACGTTGAGGACCGGGACGTCGCGCGGGTCGCGCTCCACGCGCGGGCGGCGGAGGGCCATGATCATGCCGGCCTGGCCGCGGGCCTCCGGGGAGATCGGCGTCCAGGGGGCCGTGACGTCCTCGGCGCCGTTGATCGGCCGGCCGGGGATGGCGAGCCCGCCGTCGGGGGACCGGGCGATGCGGCGCGCGGCGACGCCGGCCCGCAGGAGCCGAACGGCCGCGCCGGCCGCCCGCTTCGGCCACCCGAGTTCGCGCCGGAGCAGCGCCAACTCGTCGCGGATGCGGGCCCCGGCGACGTGAAGGGGCGCGGCCTTCCCGGCCTGGTAGTCGGCCTCGCGCCGGAGCTTCTCCTGGTCGGGGTCGCCCGCATCGACGCAGGAGGCGCAGGCGTGGCCGCTGTCGAAGTCGTGGCAGGCCCAGCGGTGGGCGCGGGTGAGCGTGACCTGGGAGCAGAGGGTGTGGTAGTTGTGGAGGCTGTAGACGACGCGGGCGCCGGCCTGCTTCGCGGCGCGGATGCACCCCGCGCTGAACCCCTCGAGGTTGTGCCAGTGGACGACGTCGGCGCGGAGGGCCGCGAGCAGGTCGGCGACGACGCCCTCGAGCTCCGGCTGGCTGATCTCGCCGAGGGGATCGCGGAACTGCGCGATCGACGGGGCGAGCACGGGGGAGTTGACGACCTCGAAGATCCGGACCCCGAGCCAGTCGTCGTGCCTGCGGACGAAGCAGCCGCGCGGCCGGCGGACGTAGGCGAGGCCCCCGAAGAGGCTGACGACCTCGTGCCCGCGCTCCAGGAGGGCGAGGGCGAGAGCCTGGCAGTAGCCGTTGACGCCGCCGCCGACGTTCGCCCCTTCCCAGATCGGAGCCCAGTTGACGAGCACGATGCGCATGGCTCACCCCGCGAGCAAGACGTGCACCACCCCGGGGACGGACCGCGCGCCGGCGGAGAGCCGGCGCACCGCGTGGGTTTCACGGGTGCGGCCAAAGATACCGCCAAGCGGCGACCGTGTGGCCGCCGCCGCCTGAAATCGCGCTGAGGCCGGCGGCCCGCGCCGCGGCCGGTCAGTCGGGGCGGACCCAGAACTCGGCGGGGACCGGGATCAGGTCGCCGCGCCCCTCCCGCGTGAACTCGAACTCCCCGGAGGGGGTCCGGGCCGCGCGAACGATGAAGGGGCTGGGAGGGGCGAACTCGAACCAGTACTCGCTGACGCCCGCGAAGCTGGGCGTGGCGGGGCGGACCTGAATCCGGACGACGGTGTCCGCCGCGGAGCGGTACTGCCAGATCGTGTTGAGCGAGTCGCGCGTGCGGGTGCTCGGGACGACGTTCATCTCCTCGGCGCGCCGCATCCTGGCGCCCCCCGGGCGGGAGGGGTCGCGCTCGCCGACCCAGAAGGTGGCCTTCATGACGGTGTCCGTCTCGTTGCGGAAGCCGATCGTCGGGCCGACGGTGGAGGCGGTGCACCCCTGGAGGAGGGAGGCCGCGGCGGCGGCGAGGAGGATGAGGATCGATTGGGCAAAGGTCGGTCGCGGCAGGGGGGAGTACGGAGAGGTCATGGATGGAAACCCTTGTCAGTCTGGCGTTTCCACCATCGGCATACGTGGTCGGCGACGGCCACGAATCGGGCGCGGGGGGCGTGGGGAAGGGGCGTGTGCCGGTCGTGGCCGGCCGGAGGGGGGAGACCCTATTCGTGGGGTAAATAAGGCTCGATTTAAGCCGGTTTCACCCGGCTGCCAGCCGGGAGGCCAACCCTTTTGCATCGCCGGAGATTCGGGAGGCCGGGGGCGTGCGGGAGGGGGCACGTCGGGGGCGCGGGGCAGCGGGGCGGGCCGGGGGCCTGCTCGCACCCTACGCCTCACCCCCCCAGACTGACCGCCGTCTCCGGCGAGCGTGGAGTGATGCCCATGGCGCGGCGGCATGCACATCGAACAACCCCGGCGGCACAGACCGCTCATCCGGGTGCGTCCATGGTGCGTGCGGCGCGATGGGGCGGCGCGGCGGCCTCGGGGGCAGCCGCGCCGCGGAGATCGGAGCCCGCCGCAGGGATCGCGGCGGGAGCGCAGCTTCGGCGGCGGGCGCCGCTGGAGAGACACTGACGAGCCCGGGCGTTCCGGGCCGTCGGCCGCCGGCGCCCGCGGCGCTGGGGCCACTCAGAGAGTGGGCGCAGCCCCGACAAGGAGTGTCATGATGGCAGAGGACCAGAGCAGGCGAGGCAGCGGGCGGGCCAGCAACCTGACCGCCGCGGATCGTTCCCGGGGCGGGCAGAGGTCCGCATCGATCCAGGTCCGGGACGAGTTGGGGCAGTTCGCCGGCCGGCGCGCCGGGGGCGAGGGGACGTCTCGCAGTGGGCGGCGGGGTCAGCGCGCGAGCTCGCGTCGCGGCAACCGCTGAGGACCAGAACCGGGAGCAGGGTCGGGCTCCACCGGCCCGCTCTCTTGACCCCGCCACCGGCGGCGCAACGGCAGCGCCCGCCCGGGGGCGGGTTGGACGCCTTATGAAGCCGGGTCGGCCCGGCGAAGGAGTCTCGTCATGGCAGAACAGGACAAACCCAACCAGGGCATGCCCGCCGGCTCCCGTGGCATGAACCAGCCTGGGCAGCGCCCTGGCGAGCAGGACCGCGAGGAGCAGGGCCAGGCGGCGGGGCGGACCTCCGCGGGCAACCAGGCCTCCGGCACGCCGGGCCCGCCGAAGCGCACGCCGCGGGGCGCCGCGGGGCGGACCGAGGCCGCGTCACGCGGCGGCCGCCGCTCGGCGGAGGTGCAGCAGCGCGACCAGTACGGCCAGTTCGCCGGACGCATCGGCGGCCCGAAGAAGCGGGGCGGCGGCAGCGGCGAGGAGGGGGGCGGCGCGCAGCAGGGCGGGCAGGGCCAGGGCCAGAGCCAGCAGCAGCAGGGCGGCCAGGGCCAGTCCAACCAGTAGCAGCCCGACCGAGCGCGCCGCGGCGACGTTCCCCGATTCGGCCGCGAGTCTCCCGAGACCTCAACCACGGCGGCGTCGGCCCGCTTTGGGCGCGACGCCGCTGGTGTTTTTGAGCGGCGCCGGGTGGTCGATGCGCGAGGCCGGGCTCCTTACTGGCCGGGTGGAGGCTGTGGAGGGGGGGAGACCGGGGAGCCGGGGGGAACAGGAGGGACCGG